>NZ_CP085530.1:2602500-2902500 GCF_020616155.1 Vogesella sp. XCS3
GATAAGCGGTAGCACAGTAGCCTGGGTGCCGGCTGTACACCGCCGCTTATCTGGTCAAATGATAAAACTACCCCGATTAGTGGCCGCCTGCCGGTGCTGCGCTCATGCCGGTAGCGGCATTGAAGAAGTTGCCGGCCTTGGTTAGCGCTGCCAGCTTGGCCGGGTCGGTCTCACCGTTGATATTGGTGATGATGAGTTTGCCCTTGCCTTGCTTGTAATCATTGCGGAAGTCGTAAAAGGCACCGATAACGGCGAGCTTGCCGGATTCCACTTCGCCACCGAATTTCAGCATGGCGGATTCCACCTGGTTGTTCACGTTCATCAGTACGCCTTCGTTGACGTTGATGCCTTTGGGGATATTGATGGTGAGCAACTCTTTCTGGATGGGGCGCTCCAGTTTGCTGAAGTCACCGCTGGCCGCCGCCACGGCACCGCAAACCGCGTGGCCAATGAACATCAGCAGCGGGGTGTTGAGGTGGCGTACGCCATATTCGATCGAGCCTTCCGAGGTAGCCAGCTGGTTACCGATATTGCGCACCATGAACAGGTCGTTAACCGCATCAGGGTGGAACGCATTGCTTTGCACTCGGGAATCGGCACAGGTCACCACGGTGGCGCGCGGCGTTTGCTTGCTGGCGAATTTGTCGAAATAGCTGCTGTTATTGCGCTTCATGTAATTGGTGTTGGCCGCCAGCATGGCTTTTACCAGGTTTTGGACTTTGCCGGCTTCGCTGTCATGGCCGTGGCCATCGTCCTGGGCATCACCATGCCCTGCAGCAGCACCGTGCGCACTGACTTTGCCATGGCTGGCCGCAGGCTTGTGGCTGCTAGCCGGACGGGCGTGGCCGGTGGTCGTAGCTGGCTTATGCACCGCCGAGGCTGTATGGATAGCCGGGCGGCGCAGCGGATGGATGGATGGTGCCAAGGCTTCGGGTGCTTTGGCCTCTGCCGGTGCGCCATGGCCAGCCGCCTCTGCAGGCTTGGCGGCCTCGGCAGGGGCGGCGTGGCTGGCCGCTGCTTTTGGCGGGGCGGCGGGGGCATGCGCGTCGTTTGCCATGGCCGCTGTGGTGCCGAGTGTAAGTAGCGCGCCAAGCAGCGCTTTAACCATCCCCTTGTATTCCATATGGACACCTTGCAAATTTATGTGAGCTTTTAACAGTATCGGCGTTAGCCGGGAAAACTCAATTGTCTGATATCAGTCTTTTGCCGTGCGTGGGCGCATCTGGCTAAGCAATACGCCGCCTAACACCATGGCGCAGGCAAACGCCTGGGTAGTATTAAGTGTTTCGTCCAGATACAGCCAGGCCAGTACCAGCGTAAACAGCGGGATGAGGTTGATAAACGCACCGGCCAGCGCAACGGGCACTTTGCCCACCGCCCAGGTATACATGCCGTAAGCGCCCAGCGTGATACAGGCGCCCAGGTATAGCACCCATAGCATGGCGTCCAGCGGGTAGTGTTGCGGCCAACTACCCCATGGCGTGAGCAGCGCCGCGCCAAACCATACACTGCCCATCAGGGTTTGCGTGGCGGTGATGACCAGCGCGGAATAACGGGTAGAGAGCTTCTTGGCAATCAACACGTAGCCGGTTGCGCAGAGCATGGCGAGGAACTCCAGCAAATTACCCAGTACCGGGTTGGGGGCGCTCGCCTGCGCTTCGCTACCGCCGGTCAGTACCAGCACCCCGCCCAGCGATAGCGCCAAGCCCAGCCAGACCGTACGCGGCTGCCGGTCTTTCAGCAGAAAATGCGCGCCGACCGCCACCAGTAGCGGCAAGGTGGCCGTAATCATGCCGGCTTGCGATGCGCTGGTATGCAGCAGCGCTTGCGCCTCGAACAAGAAGTACAGGCAGGGCTCGCACAGCCCCATCAGCAGTAGCCAGCGCCAGTCGCCGGCCTGGTAGCGCCAGCGTTGGCCGCGACGCAGCAGAAACGGCAGCATGCAGACACTGGCGATGATCATGCGGCAGAACAGCACGAATAGCGGGTCGAAGACGGCAAACACCGTCTTGAGGGCGATAAATGAGCTGGACCACAGCAGCATGGCTGCGGTGAGGGCGATATAGGGCAACATGGTGACGCCTGTCATGCGTAGAGCGAGCGGGCGAGTGTGACGCAGCGGCATGCTGGCGTCAAAACGACTGCGGCCAACCCCAGGGTTGGCCGCACACGGGATGAATAGCCTTACAGCTTATAAGCGGAAACGGTTTGCTGCATGCTGGACGCCAGCTCGCGCAGGCGCTGCGCCTGGCTGGATGCCTCGCCGGCAGCGACCGCGTTGTCGGTAGCCATGCTGGCTACCGCCTCTACCTGATGGGCAATGCCATTCGTGGCAGCGCCCTGTTCGCGGATGGCCAGGGTAATTTCCCCTACCAGCTCACAGCTTTGAGTGGCACTGCTCACGATATCGCCCATCACTTCGCTGGCACGCCCGGCTTCGGCCACGCCGCCATCCACCCGCTCGACCGCCGCCTGCATGCGGGAAACCGCGCTGCCGGACACACTCTGGATGGCACTGACGCTGGCTTCGATTTCCTGGGTAGACAGCGCGGTACGCTCGGCCAGCTTGCGCACCTCGTCGGCCACCACGGCAAAACCACGGCCCATTTCGCCGGCGCGAGCCGCCTCGATGGCCGCGTTCAGCGCCAGCAGGTTGGTCTGGTCCGCCACATCGCGAATCACCGATACCACACTGGCGATTTCGCGGCTTCGCTCGTCCAGCTGCGCCATATTGCCCGACGCCTCACCCACGGCGGACGAAATGGCATGAATGCTGCCGACGGTGCTGTCGATCACCTTGCGGCCACCGCCAGCGCTGGCACCCGCGCTACGTACCAGCTGGTCGGCTTCCTGCGCCCGGTCGCCAACATGGTTGATACTGACCGTGATTTCTTCCAGTGCCGCCGCCATCGCTGCCGCCGATTCAGACTGTACGTCCGAGCCGTGCGCTACCTTGTGCGCCGCCCCTGCTACGGCTTCGGATGCTTCGTTAATCTGGCGGGCACCATCCATGATCCGGCTCAGGCTGCCACGCAGGCTGTCGATCAGCTGGTTGAAAGCCGTGAGCATTTCCGCGATTTCATCTTTGCCCTGGACCTGGGCACGGCGGGTAAAGTCCAGGTTACCGGCAATGTCCTGCATCAGCTGGCGTGCGCCACCCAGGCCACGGTTCACCTGGCGGTACAGCGTAAAACCGATAATGCCCACCAGCAGCGCGCCCAGCGCGGTCAGCGCGATGGTGATTCCCAGCGATTGGCCCTGGATGGCAGCCGAACTCACTCGGTTTTGCTCTACATAGGTATTGTTGTACTTGGCGTGCTTATCCAGCGCAGCCACCGCTTCATTGATTGCTGGCAGATTACGTTCGTACAGTACACGGGCTTCTTCGGTACGCTGCTGGCGCGACAGATCCAGAATGTTTCCATAGAAGCTCCATACCCGCTGCAACTTCTGGCGCTCGTCATCCAGCAAGCGTTTGTCTTCCGGGTCTGCTACCAACTCTTCATAAGATTTGAGCGATGCCTCGGTCAGGTTACGCTGCTCTTTCATTTCGGCTTCAATCGCCTGCAGACGGCTAGCATCGGTATTGATGACGTGCAGCAAGACCAAGCCGTTGTAATCCAGAAAATTGGCACGGGCATCGGCCAATAACTGAATGCTGGCAATGGTGGTTTCCGAGTCGTCCAGTAGCCCCTGGAAGCGCTTGAGCTGCCAGATCGCACCGCTACCCAACACCAGCATGCCCAAGACAGTGATCGATACCAGCAGGCCGAGTTTATGCGCAATTTTCATTACTTCCCCTTATGCAGATTCTTATAGATTTACACTTTAGATAGTATGCGCATTTTTGCGGGGCAATGATGAAATCTGTGCGTCCGCCAGCCTCTTGTTTACGGCCGGCGATAATCCGCAGGCTGGATGCCGTAGCGCACCAGCTTGTCGTACAAGGTTTTGCGGGCAATGCCCAGCGCTTGGGCGGTAGCGGACACATCCCCCGCCAGGCTTTGTAAAGCCGCAACAATGGCACGTGCCTCGAACTGCTCTACCTGCCGTGGCAGGCTGGCGTTGCTACACGGGGCGTCATCGTCCAGCCCCAGCACCCAGCGCTCGGCCGCGTGCGCCAGCTCGCGCACATTGCCCGGCCAGGGGGCCGCCATCAGGGCGGCCAGGTTGGCCGCAGACAGCGCGGGTGCCGGGCGGGCAAAACGGGCGGCGGCCCGCTGGGCAAAATGGTGGAATAGCTGCGGGATATCCTCGGCACGCTCGCGCAGCGGCGGCAGGCGCAGGGTAACCACGTTCAGCCGGTAGTACAGGTCGGCACGAAAACGCCCGGCCGCACTTTCCGCTTTCAGGTCCAGCTTGGTGGCGGCCACCACCCGGCACTGCACCGGGTGGGCACGGTTGCTGCCCAGGCGCTCCACACTGCGGGTTTCCAGCACACGCAGCAGCTTGGCCTGCAGCGGCAGGGGCATGCCTTCTATTTCATCCAGAAACAGCGTGCCGCCGTGCGCGTACTCAATCTTGCCGATGCGGCGTTTGCTGGCGCCGGTATAGGCACCGGGTTCGGCGCCGAACATCTCGCTTTCAAACACCGTTTCCGGCAAGGCGGCACAGTTGATGGCCACAAACTCGCCACGGGCACCCGGCCCGGCCTGGTGCAGGGCGCGGGCCACCAGCTCTTTGCCGCTGCCGGTCTCCCCCAGTACCAGTACGTCGGCGTCGGTACCGGCTACCGTGGCCAGCCGGGCCTTGAACTGCAGCATGGCCGGGGCGTCGCCCAGTAGCAGGCTGTCTATGCCGTTGCCGGACAGGCTGGCACGCAAGCGGCGGTTTTCCAGCTGTAAACGCCGCTGTGCCATAGCCCGGCTCACGGCGTCGATCAGGCGGTCGCGCGGCCAGGGTTTTTCCAGAAAATCCCAGGCACCATCACGCATGGCTTGTACCGCCATGCCGACGTCGCCATGGCCGGTTACCAGTAGCACCGGCAGCTCGGCATCTTGCTGGCGCAAGCTGGCAAACAGCTGCAAACCGCTCATACCCGGCAGGCGTACATCGCTCAGCACGATACAAGCAGGGTTGGCCGCAAATTGTGCGAGCGCGGCTTCGGCACTGCCGCAGGCCTGCACGCTAAAGTCGGCCAGCTCCAGCGTCTGGGCACAGGCTTCGCGCACGGAGGCATCGTCTTCTACCAGCAAGATATAGGGTGTCATGGGGTATCAGTATCCGTTTGCGGCAGGTGCAAGGTAAAGCAGGCACCGCCTTGCGGCAGGTTTGCCGCCTCTATATTGCCACCAGCATCGCGCACGATACCGGCCACAATCGCCAGCCCCAGACCCAGGCCGTGGCCATAGGCTTTAGTAGAGTAAAACGGCTCCAGTACCCGTTGCGGGTTATCCGCGGGCAGGCCGGGGCCATTGTCGCGCACGTGCAAAATGGCCTGCCCAGGCGCGGATTGCAGGGTGATGTAAATGTCGCGCTGCGGCTGCTGGGCCATGGCATCGGCAGCATTACGCAGCAAATTGCCCAGCAGCTGTTCTGCGGCCAGCGGGTCGAGCGGCAGGCTGGCTGCGGGCGGGTACTGCCAGTGGCAATGTACACCGCTATTGGCCAAGGCCTGCTCCATCACCTGCTGCAGCTCGGCCAGGGGGGAGTCGCCATGTACCGGGCGGCGGGTGGCAAACAGCTTGAGTTCTGCCGTCATGGCGGCCAGCTTGTCTGTTTCACGCAGGATGCGCCCCAGGTTGCCATCTGCCTCATCCAGACGGCTACGCGCCAGAAACAGCCGCGTGTTGTCGGCAAAACTGCGCAGTGCCGCCAGCGGCTGGTTCAGCTCGTGGGCAATACCGGTGGCCATGCGGCCCAGTGCAGCCAGCTTGCCGGTACGGATAAGCTCGGCCTGGGTGTCGCGTAGTGCCTGCTCGGCTTGTAGTCTTTCCGAGACTTCGTCCTGCAGGCGCAGGTTGGCCGCAGCCAGCTCGGCGGTACGCTCGGCCACGGTGCGCTCCAGCGTGAGCTGGGCGGCCAGCCGCTCGCGCACGCGGCGCAAGCGCAAACGTGCATACAAGGCTGCCAGCGTCAGCACCAGCAAGGCCAGGCCGCTGACGGCTCCGGCCAGCCAGGCCTGCTCGCGCGCGGGCCGGGTATCGCCGAGCAACATCATGCGCCAGCCCAGGCGGCCAACCTGGCGGCTAACGATCAGATAATCTTGTCGCCCCAGGCTGAGGCTATCGTTGCCGTGCCAGATGAATGGCAGGGTTTGCAGGGGTGAGGTGTAGTACTGGCGGGTATTGGCCAGCCGGGTACGCACATCCTGTGGCAAAGGGGCCAGGGTGGCAAACTTCCAGGCGCTACTGGCGGCCAGGGTCACCACGCCTTGCAAGTCGGCTACCAGCACACGCTCGCCACTGCGCGCCCAGGCCGACTCCAGCGGGGACAGGTCGATCTTGGTTACCACCACGCCTTGTACCTCGCCTTGCAGCCACACCGGGCGGGCAATGAACATGCCGGGCTGGCGCGTGGTGGCACCCACACCAAAGAAGCGGCCGGTTTCCCCGCGCAGCGCAGCACGAAAATAAGGGCGAAAAGCGTAGTTATTGCCTATCAGGCTGTCGCCGCTTTGCCAGTTGCTGCTGGCCAGCGTCGTGCCCTGGCGGTCCAGGACAAACAGCTGGGCGGTACCGGCTTCGCCATTCACATCGGCCAGGTAACGGTTGATGCGCGCTTGCAGCGCAGGGTTGGCCGCATCGCCCAGTAGCTGGCTTACATTCGGGTCGCGCGATACCACATAGGGCAAGGCTTCAAAGCGGTCCAGCTCGGCGTCCAGCGCCGTGGCGTACAGCGCCAGCCGGTGCGACAGCACCTCGCGCAGCTCGCCTTGCGCCGTACGCCAGCTGGCCCAGCCACTCAGTGCCGCGATCAGGGCGATAAGCAGCAGGCCAAACAGCAGACGCGCGGGCGCCCGCTGCGGCGGGGGGGCTGGCTGGGTGGTCACGGCTTAATCCTTGCAAGGTGCTACGGTGGTGACAGTATCGTCGGCGGGCAGCCAGTGCCACAAGGGCTGGCAAGGCTGGCCGGGCAGGCACAAGCGGTAGTCCGGCACGTAGGCGCTGCGCGTCAGGCGCAGCGCCGGTACCCGCAGTGGCAGGGTGTAGGTCCAGGCACCGTTTTGCCACACGGCCCCGTCGGGCACCTCCATGCCGGCACCGCTACCTCGTACTGTCGCGGCGGCAAGCAGCAGGCCATCCGGCGCTACCTGCCATTGCTCTTGCCAGTCTATCTTTTCGATAGAGTGCGTCCACACCAGGGTAAAAGCCGTCACCAGCAGCTTGATGCTGGTGACGGCGGTCGTCAGGCACAGTGCCATCAGGCTTGCTGCAACACGGGCTGACGACGGTGGCGGTACAGGTGCCAGGCCACGAACACGGCGCTGGCGGCAAAGCCCAGCTCGTCGGTCAGCGGCAAGGCCGCCACCAGCAAGCACGCGGCCAAAAAGGCCAGCACCCGCTCGCCCAGCAGCAGGTGGCGCAGCCAGAAACCGATGGCCACCACACCCCATAGCGATACCGCCAGCAGCGCCTTGCCAAAGGCGTAGCCTGCGGCCAACCAGTCAGCCTCGCCGCTGAACTGCAGCATCAAGGCCGGCGCATACACCGCCATATACGGCACGATAAAGCCGGCAATGGCGATCTGCACCGCACGGATACCGATCTTCAGCCCCGACTCGCGCGCGATGGGTGCGGCGGCAAAGGCGGCCAGCGCTACCGGCGGGGTCAGGTCAGCCATGATGCCGAAGTAGAACACGAACATGTGCGACACGATCAGCGGCACCCCCAGATCCAGCAGTGCCGGTGCCGCAATGGCACTGGTAATGATGTAGTTGGGGATGGTGGGAATGCCCATACCCAGCACCAGGCAGGTAATCATGGTGAGGACCAGCGACAGGAACAGGCTATGGCTGCCCAGCGCCACCACATAACCGGCAAAGGTCGTGGCAATACCGGTCAACGTGATACTGCCGATGATCACCCCCACCAGCGCGCAGGCCACCCCTACCGGCAGGGCGTGCATGGCGCCGTCCACCAGGGCGGTGTAAGCAGTACGCAATACCGGGCGGCCATCCTGGCGCAGCCACAATGCCACGGCCAACACGGCAATTACGGCGATGGGCACAATAATGCCGCCCTTGGCAAAGCCCGCCGTGAGCAAGCCCAGACCCAGCCAGAAGATAACGCGCAAGGCCGTACCGCGAATGCGCAGTGCCAGCGCCGAGCCAAAGATCAGGATCACCGTCAGTACCAGACCCATCATGCCGGAGAACAGCGGCGTGAAACCGGCAAACAGCAGGTAGACCAGGCCCAGTAGCGGCAGCAGCAGGTACCACTGTTCGCGCACCGCTTTCCACGGGTCGGGGCATTCCGCCTTGGGCAGGCCCACCAGCCCGGCGCGGCCGGCCTCCAGATGCACCATCCAGAAGGTAGTAAAGAAATACAGCACCGCCGGCAGCAAGGCCGCCTTGCAGATATCCACGTACGGTACGTTGATGGTTTCGGCCATGATGAAGGCCACCGCGCCCATCACCGGCGGCATGATCTGGCCACCCATGGAGCTGGTGGCTTCTACCGCGCCGGCAAAGTCGGCCTTGTAGCCGAACTTCTTCATCAGCGGAATGGTGAACTGGCCGGTGGTCACCACGTTGGCCACACCAGACCCGTTAATCGTGCCCATCAGGCCGGACGAAATCACCGCTACCTTGGCCGGGCCACCACGGGTATGCCCCACCGTGCCCAATGCAAAGTCGTTGAACAGGCGAATCATGCCGGCTTGTTCCAGAAAGGCACCAAACAGGATGAACAGAAAGATATAGCCGGAGGACACATAGGTCGGCGTGCCATAGATGCCTTCGGTGCCGAATGCCAGCTGGCCGACGATCTGGTCCAGCCCGTAACCGCGGTGCGCCAGATCGCCAGGCAGGTATTCACCAAAGGCGGCGTAGCCCAGAAAAGTCAGGCAGATCAGCGGCAGCGCCAGGCCCATCACCCGGCGGGCACCTTCGAACACCAGCAGCAGGGTAACAATACCCACGCCCATGTCCAGCGAGGTCATCTCGCCGGCGCGCTGGATCAGGTCGGCCTCGAATACCCAGTGATAAAACGCCAGCGCAAACGACAAACCGGCCAGCGCGTAACCCGCCAGCCCGCCCCCTGCCCCGCGCTGGCCACGGGTGTTATACAGCTGGAACACCAGCAACAGCAAAAAGCCCACGTGCAAAGCACGCACCACACTGCTGGATAGCGGGCTGAACGCGGCAGTAATGATCTGGAAAACAGAAAACAGCAGTGCTGTCAGCAGAATGCTGCGCGGCAAGCTGCCCTGTTGTTGTGAGTCACTCATGAAACCTCTCCTGCAAAAGCCCTGGCGTGGCGCACAGGCCGTGCCGGCAGGCCAACCCCCGTTGTACCTGCCGCCAGCACTGCCTGCGGCCAACCTGGCTAAACCTGAAACCAAGGTAAAACACAGCCACCCCACGCTTGGCGACAGCGCCGGGCTGGCTGCGTATTGGTGGCGCTTATTTCAGCAAACCGGCTTCGCGGTAGTATTTTTCCGCCCCCGGGTGCAGCGGCATCGGCAGGCCTTTCAGCGCGTTGGCCGGGTTGAATGCCTTGATGGCGGAGTGCGCATTGGCCAGTACCGGCAGGTTGGTAAACAGCTGCTTGGTCATCATGTAGACCGTGGCGTCCGGCACCTTGTCGTGCGTTACCAGCAGGTTGTTGATGGCCACGGTCGGCAGGTCGGCCGGCAGGTCGTCATAGGTTTTGGCCGGGATCTTGGCTGGCTGGTAGGCCGGGTCGCCGATGCGGGCTACCACGTCGGCCGGAACCGCCACAAAGGTCACTTTCAGCGCATTGGCCAGATCACGGATGGATGCTACCCCCAGGCCGGACGATTGCAGCGTGGCGTCCAGCTGGCGGTTTTTCATCAGCTCTACCGACTCGCCAAACGGCAGGAACTCCACCTTGGCAAAGTCCTTGTAGCTCAGGCCGGCCGCCTTCAGGATGGCGCGCGCGTTCAGCTCGGTACCCGACTTGGGCGCGCCTACCGAAATGCGCTTGCCTTTCAGGTCGGCCAGGGTTTTTACCCCCGACTCGCTACTGGCCACGATCTGGATGTAATTGGGGTAAATGGACGCCACCGCGCGCAGCTTCTTCAGCGGCTGGGCAAAGCCCGCCTCGGCATCGCCCTTCCAGGCGTCGGCCGCCGCATCCGCCAGCGAGAAAGCGATTTCGCCACGCCCGGCCTGCAGCAGGTTCAGGTTTTCTGCCGATGCCTTGGTGGCCTGTACCGACACCTTGGCATCCGGCATGGCCTTGCCGTACAGCTGCGACATGGCCACCCCTACCGGGTAGTACACCCCGCTGGTACCACCGGTCAGCACGTTGATGAACTCGGCACCGTGGGCAAACGGGCTCAGGGCCAGGGCCAGGCTGAAGGCTGCAATAGGCTTTTTCATGCGGTCTCTCTCCTTTGTCGGGCTGCGTTGCCAGCCCTGTTGTGTTGTGCAAAAGCGCCACAGACAGAGCAGGCCGCGTGCCAAGCCGCCAGAGCAAGCCAAAAAACCATTGAAAACAAGCACCTGGGGCGCCATGCGTGCTCATCCCGCCGCCGCAAGTGTGTAGAAACCCGCACACAGCCCGGTACGCCGTGCGCTTTCCCGCACAGCACGACCAGCCGGGCTTTACCCACCCGGAGCCGCGCAGTACAAAGCCGGCAAGGAGAGCAAACAGATGGACAAAATCGATACGGTGGTCATCGGGGCTGGCGTCGTCGGCCTGGCTTGCGCGCGCGCACTGGCCCAGGCTGGGCAGGACGTGATGATCGTGGAACAGGAAAGCGCCATCGGCCAGCACACCAGCAGCCGCAACAGCGAGGTGATTCACGCCGGCATCTACTATGCACACGGCAGCCACAAGGCCCGGCTGTGTGTCACCGGGCGCGACATGCTGTACCGCTACTGCGCCGAGCGCGCCATACCGCACCAGCGCATCGGCAAGCTGCTGGTGGCGGTAGACGCCGCCGATACCGGCAGGTTGGCCGCATTGCAGCAGCACGCCGCGGCAAATGGCGTAGCACTGGGCTGGCTGGGCCAGGCCGCGCTACGCGAACGCGAGCCGGCATTGCAAGCCCACGCCGCCCTGCACTCGCCCGACACCGGCATCATCGATAGCCATGCGCTGATGCAGGCGCTGCTGGCCGATGCCGAACACGCCGGCGCCCTGCTGGCGCTGGCGTCGCCCATACACGGCGGCCGCGCCTGCGCCGACGGTATCGTGCTGCAGCTGGCTGAGGGCTATGAGGTACTGGCGCAGCGTGTGGTCAACGCGGCCGGCTTGTGGGCACCGGCACTGGCGCAACAGCTGGCTGGCGTTCCACGTGAAACCATCCCCACGCCCTACTACGCGCGCGGCGTGTACTTTGCCCTGGCCGGGCGCAGCCCGTTTTCACAGCTGATCTACCCGCTGCCCGAGCCGGGCGGCCTGGGCACGCACCTGACGCTGGACCTGGGCGGCCAGGCACGCTTTGGCCCGGATGTGGAATGGATTGATGGCGTGGACTACACCGTAGACGCCGGCCGCGCCGAACGCTTTTACCGCAGCATACGCCGCTGGTGGCCGGCGCTGGCCGACGGTGCGCTGGCGCCCACCTATAGCGGCGTGCGGCCCAAGATCGTGCCGCAAGGTGCGGCCGATGGCGATTTTGTGTTGCAGGGGCCGGCGGTACACGGCGTGCCCGGGCTGGTGAACCTGTACGGTATCGAGTCGCCGGGGCTAAGCGCCAGCCTGGCCATTGCTACCGAGGTGGCCAGCCTGCTGCGTTAGGGCCATCCGGGCTACCGCCCGCAATATACGCTGGCGGATCAGCCCGCTCACCGGCCGTATCAGGTACCAGTACGGCAGAAAACGCCGGTAGCTGGCCGGCGTGGGGCAGGCCACCCGTGTTTCGGTGCACAGCAGCGTCTGGCCACCCGGCTGCGCGCTTACCGTAAAACCCAGCACCAGGCGCGGGCAAGACAACGTGGCAAAAGCGGCAGCATCGGCAATGGGTTGCAGCCCGTAGTCGCTACGCCAGAACTCCCCCGCCAGCCCCCATACCAGCTCGTGCTCGCCCTGCGCCAGCAGGGTGAATTCGTGTAGGCCAAACGGCGGCTTGTGCGGCAGGGCATTGGCGTAGCCCAGCCGTGCGGCCAACCTGCCGGGCAACTCGCGCAGCGCGATACAGCGGCTTACCCACGGGTCTTGCCACTGTGGCAGCTGCGCCAGCGCCTGCATCAGCGCGGCAGGGCTAGCGGCCACGCTGCGCTGGTGGCGCTCGGCAAACTGGTATTGCGGTAGCAGCGTGTGCAGCAAGCTCATGGCTGCGGTTCG
Organism: Vogesella sp. XCS3; assembly: GCF_020616155.1. Taxonomy (NCBI): domain Bacteria; kingdom Pseudomonadati; phylum Pseudomonadota; class Betaproteobacteria; order Neisseriales; family Chromobacteriaceae; genus Vogesella; species Vogesella sp. XCS3. Next base: position 2,614,920 of record NZ_CP085530.1, read on the forward strand.
GCGTCGTAGCGGCGGAAGATGGCGTTGTAGCGGCCGTCGTTCTTCATTTCACGCAGGCGGTAGTCGATGCGCTGGCGCAGTACCGGGTCGCGCCACAGCACGGTGGCCTCGCGCGGGGGCAGAATGGCAAAGAAGTCTACCGCCTGACGGGTATCCACCGCGGTTTCGCCGTGCAAATGCTTGCGGTACCAGTCCAGCACCAGGCGGTCGGCCAGAATCACATCCACGCGGCCGGCGTACAGGCTTTTTACTTGCTGGCGCTGGTCGCCGGTTTCGTTGTAGTGGCCCTGCGATACCGCCTCCAGGCGGTCGAAGCTGTCCGGCATGTCGTTTTGCGCGCCATCCCACGCCAGAATATTCAGGTCGACCAGGTCGGCGGTGCGCTCCAGCTTGAGGTGGCGCTTTTGCAATGCCATGGCCAGGTTATCAAAGGTGTGCAAGGGCCTGCCCAAGGAGCCTGGCAAGTTGGCCTGCTTCTGCGCCTGGGGCGATACATCATAGATGGCGTCTACTTCGTTACGACGGAACAGCGCCATGCGGCGCGCTATCGGGTAGTACACCGGGTGTAGCGCCAGGCCTTCGGCCTGCAAGGCCTCGCGCAGCAGCTCCACGGCAATGCCGGGGCGAGCGCCTGCACTGACCCAGGGTGGGCTGTTTTCGGGAAACGCTACCTTGATCACGGTAGCAGCGTGCGCCGGCCAGGCCAGCAGCAGGGCCACCAGCCCGCACCACGGGGCACGCATGGGGCGAGTGGTGTTAGTCAAAAGCCAGCTTGCTTTCCAGAATGGTCAGTGGGTCACCCAGCTGCAGCACGCCACTATTACGCGCGACCAGGTTCACGCCAAAGCACACGCCCTCTTCCAGGCGGCGGTAGCCTATCAGCGTGGCCAGCGGCTGCTTGTCCGGGTGAGGCTGCGCGGTGTCCGGGTCGATGGTCGTAAAGATGCAGCGCGTGCAGCGGCTGACTACCTCGAACTCTACCTCGCCAATGCGGATGCGCTGCCACTCGTCTTCCTCGAAGGCAAAGGCGTCGTCCACCACCAGGTTGGGGCGGAACTGGCGCATGGACACCGGTGCGGCCAACCTTTGGTTCAAGTCGTCCAGCGAGGCCTGGCTGATCAGCAAAAACGGCGCGCCGTCGGCAAAAGACAGCGGCGTCACGCCGTCCTTGAATACGCGGGTAGTCTGCCCCAGCCACAGCAGTTGTACCGGCTCGGCCAGCAGCTGGCTAAACCAGGCATCGGCCGCCGTATCGCCGCATAGCGCGGTGAACTCGTTTTTCCATACCTGGGCACGGTGCGGCTGGGCAAAGCGGCCGGTATCGGTAAGCAGCGGCGTCAGACCCGGTGCCGTAAACTGCCACGCGCCCTCACCTGCCCCTTCCGCCTCGACCTGTACCAGTGCCGGGTGGGTACGGGCGGTAATCTGGCTGCCATCCGGGCGTACCACCAGCCAGACACGGTCGTCCGCCAGGCCTTGGGCGGTAACCGTGGCACGGCCAAGCGCCTGGCCACGGCAGGATTTCAAAGGGTGGATGAACAGCTGGGTCAGGGCCATGGCGCATGCTCTGTAAAAGGACGCACTAGGCTAGCGCCGCAAGGGGGTTTTAGCAATGCGTAGAAATGCCTGTTTGTCAGGCCGATTGGCCAAGGCACTTTTATTGAAACAATAAAGCCTGCTTAGATGGCGTACATTGCAATACAGCACAGGCTTGGCTTAAATGAAGTCAGCCACACTTACCTTAGCGAATGCCAGCGCACACTGGCTGGAAGGGCTTACTGCACTATGTTCAACAAGCATCTGAAACAGGAAATTGCCGATCTCCAAACCCAGGTCAAGCAACTGCGCGCACTGGAAGCAGCCATCAACCGCTCCACTGCGGTGATCCATTTTGACCTGAACTGCAACGTGACCGCCGCCAACGCCAACTTTCTGCGCACCATGGGTTACGAGCGGCTGGAGCAGATACTGGGCAAACCGCACAGCCAGTTCTGCGACAGCGCCACCAGCAACAGCCCCGATTACAAACAGTTCTGGGACAAACTCAAACGCGGCGATTTTTTCAGTGGCCAGGTACGCCGCCAGAACGCGCAAGGCCGCACGGTATGGCTGGAGGCCACGTATAACCCCATCCTGGATGAGCGCGGCCAGGTAAGCGGCTTTGTCAAATTCGCCACCGACATCAGTGACGAAGTCGATCGCGCCCAGCACGACCACGCGGTACTGCAAGCACTGGACCGCGCCATGGCCACCATCGAATTCAATATCGATGGCACCATCGTCACGGCCAACCAGAACTTTCTGCACACCATGGGTTACCGTCTGGAAGACATCCGCGGCCAGCACCACCGTATCTTTTGCGATAGCGCATTTGCCGGCAGCAGCGAGTACGAGCAACTGTGGCACACCCTGCGCCAGGGCCAGTTTTTCAGCGGGCGGGTACAGCGTGTGAACAAGCAGGGCCAGCCGGTATGGCTGAATGCCAACTACACCCCGGTAGTGGACGCGCACGGCAAAGTCAGCCGGGTCATCAAGTTTGCCAACGACATTACCGAGCGCATCCTGCAGCAGCAGCGCGAGCTGGACAGCGCCATGTTTGCCTACCAGACCTCGAAAGAAGCCCACGGCCAAGCCAATGAGGGCGTGCAGTACCTCCAGCAAAGCGTGGCCGAAATCCGCAATATGGCCGGCAGCATCGACACGGCCAGCCGTAATATCCAGAGCCTGGGCGAACGCTCGCAGGCCATTACGTCCATTGTGCAGACCATCCACGATATTGCCGACCAGACCAACCTGCTGGCGCTGAACGCCGCCATCGAAGCCGCCCGCGCCGGGGAAATGGGCCGCGGCTTTGCCGTGGTCGCCGACGAGGTACGCAAGCTGGCAGAACGCACCTCGGTATCCACCACCGAGATTACCCAGATGGTGAAAGACATCCAGGTACAAACCGGCACCGCCGTACAAAACATGGCGCAGGCCAACGATAGTGTTAGCAAAACGCAAAGTGCCGGCGACAGCATGCAGCAAATACGCGAAGGAGCCGAAAAGGTGGTGTCGGCCATCGAGCAGCTCACCGCCAGCCGCCACTAAGCCACCACGGCAACACCCTACCGGCTCAGTCAGCTTCTGACCGGGCCGGTTTGCTATTGGCCTTGCAAGCTGGCAGCCAGGCCCAGCCAGCGCGCGTCGTCGTCCAGTGCGGCCAACTGCAGCACGCTGAATAGCAGCTTGCAGTCGTGGTCGCCGGGCAAGGGCTGCAGGGGCATCAGTGCAGCCGGCTCGCACGGCGGTGGCAAGGCAGGTTGGCCGCAGCGTAGCCACAGCGCCAGCGTGGCCGCCTGCAACTGCCGCGCGGTGGCTACCGGTACCTCGGCCAGGCCCAGCGCCCGCGCTACGCTCAACGCTGCCTGCCAGCCGGTAAGCAGGTGCAATACATCAAAATCGCGCGTGGCCAGATATAGCCGTGCCGCACGCCAGCGTGCCTGCGCGGCCGGCTCCGGCGGCCAGTGCGCCGGCAATTGGCCACTGGCGTGCAGCTGCTGCAGCACGTCGACAATATCCTCCGCGATCAAGCCATAGCGGCTGGCCAAGGGCTGCCAGCCGGCCAGGCGCTGGTACAGTGCGTCCAGCGTGGCACACGGCGGCGCGGTGCCCGCCAGCACGGGCTGCGACCGCGCACAGGCCAGGCCGTAAGCCAGCGCCGCCACGGTTTCATCGTGTACCCCGGCACGCAGCGCGTAAGCCAGGCGGATCACGCCGTGAAAACTGCCGCCCAGCGGCTGCGCCAATACCGCGTGCATGGCCTGCGGCCAACTATCGGGCTGGGCGGCCAGGTAACGGCGCAGCGCCGCTTCGGCATCGGGGTCGCCCACGCCTTCCTGCCAGTGGCCGATGGGGCGCATATCGTCGTGCAGCGGTGCCAGCCGTGGCAAACCGGCCTGCAAGCAGGCCTGCAGCGTGTCGGCGTCGGCCCCCAGCGCGGCGCGGGCGTGCAGCACCATGGGCAGGTGGTTGCTCAGACCCTGATGGTGGCTGCCGGCGTAGGGGTACAGGCTGGATAGCAGGCCAGGCAACAGGGACAGTGTGGGCGGGTTCATGGCGGCACCATTAAGTAAACATATTTATTTACATAATAGGTTATTTCCGACTAAATCAGTCAACAATTTTATCCCCAGCCCCGCGCAGCGCCTGCCCCGCTGCGGCCAACCCTGTGGATAAGTTGGCCGCCCTGCCCTGCTGGCTGGCCAGCTCAGCGCTCGCCGTCACCCGGCAGCGGGTTGGCAAAAAAGGCGCTGGGTGCCACGCCAAACTGGCGGCGGAACATGGCGGTAAAAGCGCTGGGGCTGGCGTAGCCGGCAGACAGCGCCACGTCCAGCACGCGGGCGCCGGTGGCCAGCTGCGCCAGCGCGTGCATCAGCCGGGCCTGGCGCCGCCAGGCGCCAAAGTTCATGCCGGTAGCGCGCTGGAAGCGGCGCTGCAGCGTACGCACGTCCACCCCCAGCCAGGCCGCCCAGTGTTCGCTGCTGCGTTCGTCGTCCGGCTGCGCCTGCAGCTGGCGGCACAGCGGCGCCAGCAAGTCGTCGTCCGGCGTGGGTAGCGCCAGCGGTAGCGTTTCCAGCACTTCGCACTCCTCCAGCAGCAAGGCCAAGAGGCGCGCGGCGCGGGTATCGGGCAACACCGGCGGCGGGATGCGCACGGCAGCCAACAGCAGCTCGCGCCACAGCGGCGTGACCGCCAGCACGCAGCACTGCTGCGGCATGCCGGCCAATGCGTACGGCTGCACGTACACGCTGCGCACCTGCGCCGGGCTGAGCATGTGCACCTCATGCCAGTGGCCGGGCGGAATGTAAATGGCGCGGCTGGGCGGCACGATCCACTGCCCGCGCGGAGTGAGGATGCGCATCACGCCGGCAATGCCGTACAGCAGCTGGGCCGTGCTGTGGGTGTGGCGCACGGTGGCGTAGCCGGCCGGGTAGTCCTGGGTTTTGCCTATCATCAGCGTGGCGCTGGTGAGCAGCGGCGGGTTGATGTCTTCGACTGGGGCGTGCATGCCGTTTTCTCGATAGTTGATGCCCGTACGCAGCAGGACAGGCAGGAGCAGCCATTCTAGGATGGGCTACCTTCCCCCCACAAGGAGCCTGTCATGAACACCACAACTTCCGCCGCCCCGGCTGCGGCCAACCCTGCCGGCCCCGGCGCGCAACCGCACTGGCGCGTGATCGGCGCCGTGAGCGTGGCGCACTTTCTGAACGACATGATGCAGTCGCTGATCCTGGCCCTCTACCCGCTGCTGAAAGGCAATTACGCGCTGAGCTTTGCCCAGATCGGCCTGCTTACCCTGGTGTACCAGTGCACCGCCTCGCTGCTGCAGCCGATGGTGGGTATTGTTACCGACCGCCGCCCGCAGCCCTACGCCATGATGCTGGGCATGCTGTCCACACTGGCCGGCCTGCTGCTGCTGTCGCAGGCCACACAATACGGCTGGCTGCTGGTGGCCGCCGCGCTGGTAGGTACCGGCTCGTCCATCTTTCACCCCGAATCGTCGCGCGTGGTGCGGCTAGCCTCGGCCGGGCACAAGGGCCTGGCGCAGTCGGTCTTCCAGGTGGGCGGCAACGGCGGCACCGCCACCGGCCCGCTGCTGGCCATGCTGCTGATCCTGCCCTACGGCCAGGGCAGCCTGGCGTGGGTGGCGCTGCTAACGCTGGTGGCCATGCTGGTGCTGTGGCAGGTGGGCAACTGGTACCGCGCGCAGCTGGCGCACGCGGCGCAGCGCAAGGCCAGCGTGGCGGCCAACCCGCTGTCGCCGGCCGACACGCGCAAAACGCTGGCGGTGCTGATGGCGCTGGTGGTGACCAAGTACACCTATATGGCCAGCCTGCACAGCTACTTCACCTTCTACCTGATCGAGCGCTTTGCCCTGCCCACCGCCACCGCGCAGCTGTACCTGTTTGCCTTCCTGCTGGCCGTGGCCGTGGGCACCCTGCTGGGCGGGCCGCTGGGCGACCGCATCGGCCGCCGCCGCGTGATCTGGTTTTCCATCTTCGGCAGCGCGCCGTTTGCGCTGGCGCTGCCGCACGTGGGCCTCACTGCCACGCTGGCGCTGGTAGTGGTGATCGGGCTGATTCTGTCGTCGGCGTTCTCGGCCATCCTGGTGTACGCGCAGGAGCTGCTACCGCAAAAGGTAGGCACCATCTCCGGCCTGTTTTTTGGCCTGGCGTTTGGCGTAGCCGGCCTGGCCGCCGCTGCCCTGGGCCAGCTGGCCGACCACGCAGGCATCCAGGCCGTGTACCAGTGGTGCGCGTGGCTGCCGCTGGCCGGCATCGTGGCGGCGCTACTGCCCGAGCTGCGCCGCCGCTAGCCACACCGCCGCCCGAAACAAGGTTGGCCGCACACCATTACGGCGTGCGGCCAACTGTGGTGAAAGCCTGTGGCGCTTGGCAGTGCCAGCCAGCGGCTATTTCAGCGTACGGATAAGCTGGCGGAACAAGTCCTGGTTCAGCCCGTACTGCTGGCTGAGGCCATCTTCCTGATACCAGCTGCTATCGGCCTCCAGATGGGGGCCGATCAGCAGCACCTGCCCGCGCCCAAAGCGGGCCGACAAGGCCGCAATGCGCTGCGTTGCGCTGTAGCGCGCCAGCACACGGGCACCGGCAGGTGGCTGCCGGTACAGATGCGGGCCGCTCTGGTTGTACACCATGCGCGGCGTCGCGCCCCAGCGTATAGCCAGCAGCGACGGTGCCGGGTCGGCAGTTTCCGCGTGCAGCTCGTCTATGTCCACCAGGCCAAAGGCACGCCGCCCCGCCGCCTTGTCGCTGTACTGCGCGGCCAGATACGCCCCCGCGCAGATACCCAGATAATGCCCACCCTGCGCCACAAAGCGCCGCAGCGCCGCCACCTGGCCGGGGCGCAGTACATCCAGGGTTTCATCGATATCGTCCGAGCCGCCGGGCTGTACATAAACCTGCACCTTGCCCAGCGTTTTTGCGCCAAGCGTATGCTGATCCACGTACACCACGCGGTCGCCGGCAGCACGAAACAGCGCCGCCACCGTCTGCGGGCAGCCCTGACACGTGCCGGGGCCATTAAAAATGGCCACCGTTCTGGCCTGCGCCAGCCCGGACAATAACAGCAGCCCTAACACCGCCAAGCGCTTCATCCATACCCCCTTGAGCAAGATGCGCCCACCGGCCGGCAGGTGCAGCCCGCTACGCTGTCATGGCCCACACCAAGCAGCAAGCTGGCCGGCAGGTCAGGCCAGCGCCACCCCTGCCATCAGCAGCGCATAGCACGCCAGCGGCAGCTGCAAAAACCACCAGCGCGCACGGCGCTGATCCACCGCAAAGCTGCACGCCGCGCGGTACGACACCACGCACGACCACAGCGTAAACAGCAACATCAGCAAGCCCCAGCCCGCAGCGGCCTGATGCGCAGCCACAGGCCCGGCGTACAGCGCCGTCTGACATAGCGCCAACAGCAACAGCGGCAGGCTCTGTACCAGATCCTGATACACGTATACCAGCCGCGCCTGCGCTACCGGCACCTCGCCCGCGCCGCACCAGCGCAGCCGCCGCCGGAACCACCAGCCACCCAGCCAGCGCAGGATCACGCCATTCAGCGCCCCCACCGCCAGCACCAGCAGCCAGTACCGCCCCCACGACTCCGCCAGCCAGCTCGCCAGCGCCGACGCCTTGTCCGCCGCCGCCTGGCCCAGGTATTTGTCTACCCGCGCCATGGCATAGCTGATGCCACACAGCCACGCCACCGCTAACGCCTCCGGCCGCAGATGCAGCCAACCATGGCTGGCAAAAAACGACGTTGGCCGCATGAACAGCACCAGCAAGGCGCGCGGTGACAAAGGCGACAGCCGCGTGGCCGCCGGCTGCGGCGTAGCCGACGCCAGCGCATCGCCCAGCTGCGCCAGCACCGCCTCGGCGTACAGCAGCGCACCGTCCGGCTGGCAATTGAGCAAGCGCGAGCGGCTACGGCTGGCGTTGAGGTCCAGCGGGTTCGGCTCCACCACCTCGGACGCCTCCATCAAACCCATGCCCTGCGCCAGCGCCGCGTCCACCGCCTGCCAGAACACCGCCAGCCGGCCATCGGAAAACTGCTGCTCCAGCATGGCACGCACGTGCGGGTCGCTATCGGCATCGCGGCGCAAAGCCTGTAGCGAGGCATAAGGCAGGTACACCCCCGCGCAGTAATTGTGCGTAAGCACATTATCAAACTGGCCCTGCCGATACGCTGGTGGCACCAGCGTGCGCCAGTCGCCGATATAGCGCGCCATCACCGGGTCGTCGGCCAGAAAGGAAAACGCGCCGCCACGAATATAGTGATGCTGCCGCAAAAAGCCGGTGACGATGGCCACATAGAACGCGTGCCCGCTATTAAACGGCACATCCGGCGGCAGGCTTCTGGCCTCGTCCAGCCGCAAGGCCAGGTGCGCGGCATCTTCTTCGCCCAGCCCGGCCTGCACCGCCAGCTGTTGCGCCGCCTGCGGGTTATCCAAGGCGGCGAAATACAGCTCGCTGACGTCGTTTTCACCCAGCGGGTGATAGCTGATATCCCAACCCATGAACTGGCCTTTGCTGAATATGATTGGACAATGCGGCCAACTATTGGCCGGTGGTGGTGGTTAAAAAGCGAGGCTGGGGTAAGCCGGTGGTGCATCCGGGAACGGGGCAGTGAAAGAATTGGCTGCCTATTCCGGCATTGAAAAGCACCCTGAATGCGGCTTTGCCTTATCTGGGCCACGACCTGCTTTTTGAGCAGTAGCGCGCGAGTGAAGCGCCCTATCCCGTTGGCGCGAGCCGGGCAAAAGGGTGCGCCCCAGGTTTTAAGACGCCGATTTGTTTGAGCCGCGTGACGTTAGCACGCGGCGAGTTCGGCGGCGCCTGGGGCGTGCCCTTTTGTACGGGGTTTCGAGCAGCCCCGGGGCGCGGGGGAATGAAAAGGGGGCGGCGACCCGCCCCCTTTCCCGTTTGCCGGGCGGAACCGGCATACAAACATCGTCCGCGTAGCGGACACAATACCGAGCTAATATACGGCACCTAAGGAATTTGGTGAAAAATTATCAACTCATTGGGACTTTATATAAAAATACTGGCGGTATATCCTACCCTCAAATTTTGTATTTTAACTGGAGAATACCAGGCTTAATTTCTCCAAAACAAAGCTACCACACCAACTTATATCTTAATACTTAACGCAATAAATTTTGCAGCAAAATTTAAAAGAGCCATAGCCATTGACCCAAATACTGTCTTGACTATCGCCATTTTATTTGATGCTTCCACTTCATTAATTAGTTTTTTATCACCATTAGTTATGTCAAGATAAGAAATTTCACTAGATGCATCTATTGATCTCTCTACAAAACGCCCAATTGCAGCAGCTAATTTATATAAAATAAATATAAAAACAAACAAATAAACCCCAAACTGAAAAAATTGTGGGCCATTAGGACTATTGCTGACTAATGTCGGCATAAGATTTGCAAGTACAAAAACACTAATCAACAGAGTGGTGTACTTAAATATAGACGGTATAAAATGTGAATTTTTTCTCGCAAAATTTAATAAGCCACTCTCTTTTGACTCATCCAGCGAATCAACCCACTCATCAAAAACTGAAATTACTGTCCTTGCAACAACATAATCAACATAAGAGATGGTTATTTCACAGGTTTTAGAGGTAAACATGTTAACAACTGCAGCAGGAATTCCATTAGGCAACTCCTCAACTAGCTTCTTTTGACTAGTAATTCTATTACTAAGCTTGACTGCTATAGTGTAACTCTGAGCTCTTGATGTTTGCGGAAGTATAATGGCAAAATTATATTTTATAAAAACACTCTCAGTACAATTAGAAATTGCATTATTTAGACTCATAAATTTTTCTATGGAACTATGTGTCTCTTTTTGATTTTTATCGTAAATAATAGAAAAAGATGAATTAAAGGAAACAATCTTATACTGTTCTAAAACTTGCTTTATTTTTATATCAAACTGCCTAACATCTTCTAGTTTGACTTTAATTGATTTCTTAGAAAACTGCTTAATCTCCTCAGATTTTCCAGTTATCTGATTATATAAATCTTGATACAATTGCATACTTATAGATGCTGGACCATCTCGCCCCTCGATGATCACATTACTTTCACTCTGTCCATTCTCAATAACAGCACCCGACATAATGACTCCAATAAATTTAGTTTTTTAAATGACCTTAGCTAAATTGCTACGGCTTTAGCTTTTCCTACGCTTCATAAAGGTATAAATACTGTGCCTACTCACGCCCCGCCTACTCATCCACACACACAACGCATAAAAGAAGTTGCAGTGTAAAAACAGCGAGGTGACTCGTGCAATGAAGCAGCCCCGCAGATACTGCTTCATCTTCTCCACTCTGCGCTCAGCACCAACCTACAAGCCAACATCATACACAACACCCATGACAAAAGGGCAAGCCCTCATCAGGCTTGCCCTTGTTTACGTCTGGTTGCGGCCAACCTTGGCCGCATTCCGCTCTCTGCTTACAGCGACGGCAACAGGCCGGGGATGGCGAAGCGGTTGTATTCGGCGCGCTGGATCAGGGCGCAGGCTTTTTCGATGTCGGGCGCGAAGTAGCGGTCCTTGTCGTAGAAGCTTACCTGTTCGCGCAGCACGGCCTTGGCGTCTTCCAGCGCGTCGGCGGCTTTGTTCGGGGCGCGGAAGTCCACGCCCTGGCAGGCGGCCAGCAGCTCTACCGCCAGGATGCCGGCGGTGTTGTCGGCCATGTCGCGCAGGCGGCGGCCGGCGAAGGTGGCCATGGACACGTGGTCTTCCTGGTTGGCGCTGGTAGGCAGGCTGTCTACCGAGGCCGGGTGGGCCAGCGACTTGTTCTCGGACGCCAGTGCGGCGCCGGTAACCTGGGCGATCATGAAGCCGGAGTTCACGCCGCCGTTGTTCACCAGGAACGGGGGCAGCTTGGACAGGTTGCTGTCGATCAGCAGCGCCATGCGGCGTTCGGACAGCGAGCCGATTTCGGCAATGGCCAGCGCCAGGTTGTCGGCGGCAAACGCTACCGGCTCGGCGTGGAAGTTGCCGCCGGACAGGATGTCGTTATCGTCGGCAAACACCAGCGGGTTGTCGGATACCGAGTTGGCTTCCACCAGCAGCACGTCGGACGACTGGCGGATTTGCGTGAGGCAGGCGCCCATCACTTGCGGCTGGCAGCGCAGGCTGTACGGGTCTTGCACCTTGCCGCAGTTGGCGTGGCTGTCGGCGATTTGCGAGCCGGCGCCCAGCAGCGCGCGGTATTGCGCGGCGGCGTCGATCTGGCCTTGGTGGCCGCGTACCTGGTGGATGCGGTCGTCGAACGGGGTGCGGCTGCCCTGGGCGGCTTCTACCGACATGGCACCGGCCACCGAGGCGGCCACGTACAGGTCTTCGGCGGCAAACAGGCCTTCCAGCGCAAAGGCGGTGGACGCCTGGGTACCGTTCAGCAGGGCCAGGCCTTCTTTCGGGGCCAGGGTAATGGGGGCCAGGCCGGCGCTGCGCATGGCTACATCGCCCGGTACGCGTACGCCGTCCACAAAGGCTTCACCTTCGCCGATCAGCACCGCGCTCATGTGCGACAGCGGGGCCAGGTCGCCGGAGGCGCCGACGGAGCCCTTCTGCGGAATCACCGGGTAGATGCCCTTGTTGAACAGGGTGATCATCGCGTCCAGCACCACGCGGCGGATGCCGGAGAAGCCGCGCGACAGCGAGTTGATCTTCAGCGCCATCACCAGGCGCACGGTGCTGTCTTTCATCGGCTCGCCAATACCGGCGGCGTGCGACAGCACGATGGAGCGCTGCAGCAGTTCCAGTTCGTCGGCGGCGATCTTGGTGTTGGCCAGCAGGCCAAAGCCGGTGTTGATGCCGTATACGGTGCGGTTTTCTGCCAGCACGCGCGCCACGGTGGCAGCGGAGGCGTCGATGGCGGCGTGGGCGGCCGGGTCCAGCGCCAGCTGGGTGGCCGGGTTGCGGGCGATCTGGCGCAGCTGGGCCAGGGTGAGCTTGCCCGGGGTAATGGTGATGGTGGTCATGGTGGTACCTTTTCTGTCGGCCACGAAAACCACGAAAAAAACACAGAAAAAACCTTTTTTGGCCACGAAATTCACGGAAAACACGAGAAAAACAATCTACGCGCGATGGCGGCTGTCCGTGTTTTGCTTTGCCTTGGATAGTGGCTGTTGCTAAAAAAGGTTGTCGTGCCCTTTCGTGGTTTTCGTGGCAAAAATTCTGGCCCCTGCGGCCAAGGTTGGCCGCAGGGTACGGGTTTACTTGATCATCGGCAGTTTGAGGCCAAAGCGCTTGGCAGCGGCCACGGCTTGCTCGTAACCGGCGTCGGCGTGGCGCATTACGCCGCTGCCGCAGTCGTTCACCAGCACGCGGGCCAGGCGCTCGGCGGCGGCGTCGGTGCCGTCAGCCACGATCACCATGCCGGAGTGCTGCGAGTAGCCCATGCCCACGCCGCCACCGTGGTGCAGCGATACCCAGCTGGCGCCGCCGGCGGTGTTCAGCAGCGCGTTCAGCAGCGGCCAGTCGGACACGGCGTCGGTGCCGTCCTTCATGGCTTCGGTTTCGCGGTTCGGGCTGGCGACCGAGCCGGTGTCCAGGTGGTCGCGGCCAATCACGATCGGCGCTTTCAGCTCGCCGTTCTTCACCATTTCGTTAAATGCCAGGCCGGCGAGGTGACGCTCGCCCAAGCCCAGCCAGCAGATACGCGCCGGCAGGCCCTGGAAGGCAATGCGCTCACGCGCCATGTCCAGCCAGCGGTGGGTGTGTTTGTTGTCCGGGAACAGTTCCTTGATCTTGGCGTCGGTCTTGTAGATGTCTTCCGGGTCGCCGGACAGCGCTACCCAGCGGAACGGGCCCTTGCCTTCGCAGAACAGCGGGCGGATGTACGCCGGCACAAAGCCCGGGAAATCGAAGGCGTTGGCCACGCCCTGGTCGAACGCCACCTGGCGGATATTGTTGCCGTAATCGACGGTGGGGATGCCCATGGCCTGGAAGTCCAGCATGGCCTGTACGTGCACGGCGCAGCTCTTGGCGGCTTCGGCGGTCAGGCGGGCGTGCAGTTCCGGCTTGGTCTGCGCGTCTTTCCATTGCTCGACAGTCCAGCCCAGCGGCAGGTAGCCGTTGATCAGGTCGTGGGCGGAGGTCTGGTCGGTTACCAGGTCGGGCTTGATGCCGCCGGCCTGGGCGCGGCGTACCAGCTCCGGCAGTACCTCGGCGGCGTTACCCAGCAGCGCGATGGACACGGCTTCCTTGCGCGCGGTGTGTTCCTTGATCAGTTCCAGCGCGTGGTCGATGTCGCGCGCTTGCTTGTCCACGTAGCGGGTGCGCAGGCGGAAGTCGATGCTGCTCTGCTGGCATTCGATGTTCAGCGAGCAGGCACCAGCCAGTGTGGCGGCCAACGGTTGCGCGCCGCCCATGCCACCCAGGCCTGCGGTGAGGATCCAGCGGCCGGACAAGTCGTTGTTGTAGTGCTGGCGGCCGGCTTCGACGAAGGTTTCGAAGGTGCCTTGCACGATGCCCTGGCTGCCGATGTAGATCCAGCTACCGGCGGTCATCTGGCCGTACATGAACAGGCCTTTGCGGTCCAGCTCGTTGAAGTGGTCCCAGTTGGCCCATTTCGGTACCAGGTTGCTGTTGGCAATCAGCACGCGCGGGGCGTTGGCGTGGGTCTTGAACACGCCCACCGGCTTGCCGGACTGCACCAGCAGGGTTTCGTCTTCGTTCAGCTCTTTGAGGCTGGCCAGGATCTGGTCGAAGCACTCCCAGTTACGCGCCGCACGGCCGATACCGCCGTACACCACCAGACCTTGCGGGTTTTCCGCCACGTCCGGGTCCAGGTTGTTTTGCACCATGCGGAAGGCCGCTTCGGCAATCCAGTTCTTGCAATGCAGGTCGCTGCCGTGCGGGGCGCGGATAACACGGGAAGCATCAAAACGCGGGTCGTTCATGGGAGTCTCTCCTCTAAAAATCTCTAGTTGGCCGCGAAAAAACGGTAAAAGCCTTTTTTGGCCACGAAAGCACACGAAAAGCACGAAATTTTTTAATAGCCGCCACTGATTTGGATTCGTACAAGGTTTTCTAATCAGGTTTCGTGTTGTTTCGTGGTTTTCGTGGCCAATCGCTGTTAACTGTTTTCGTGGCTAAAAATCAAATCAACGGCGCAGCTGGCGGGTAATGCCCCAGGCCAGCCGGGCGGCGGCTTTGGCGCCGTGGCTGTCCTGGTCGAAAGCGGGGTTGAATTCCACCAGGTCGGCGCCAATCAGCTTGCCGCTGCGGGCCAGCTTGGCCACCAGCGCGTCCACCACGGCGATGTCCACGCCGTAACCGGCCGGCGCAGACACCGCCGGCATTTGCGCAGCGGGCAGCACGTCCAGGTCGATGGTGAGGTACACCGCGTCCACGCTGTCGATAAACTCGGCCAGCTGCTGGCGCGCCTCGGCCAGGTGCCACGGCGTCATGTCGCTGTCCAGCCGCCATTCGGCGCCCAGACGGGCGGCGGTATCGAACAGCGCGCGGGTGTTGGCGGTTTCGGCCACGCCCAGGCACAGGTAGCGGAACGGCTGGCCCAGCGTGTGGCAGGCGGCGGCGATCTGGGCAAACGGCGTGCCGCTGGTGGCGGTGTCGGACTGGCGCAGGTCGAAATGGGCGTCGAAGTTGACGATACCGATGCGCTTGCCGGCGTGGGCACGGGCCAGGCCCAGCCAATGACCGTAAGCGGTTTCGTGGCCGCCACCCAGTACCAGCGGCAGGTGGCCGGCTTGCACGATGGCGGTAACGGCTGCGGCCAAGCGTTCGTGCGCGGCGTCCAGGTCGCCATCGTCGCAGCGCACGGTGCCAGCGTCGTACAGCGGCTGGGTGGGGTGCCAGGCCAGGTTGGCCAGCGCACGGCGCAGGGCCAGCGGGCCGTCCACGGCGCCGGTACGGCCCTGGTTGCGGCGCACGCCTTCGTCGCAGGCAAAGCCGAGGATGGCAATGCCGGGCGCGGCGCCGGCTGCCAGCGGCTGTACTGCCTGGTGCCAGCGGCGAGCGGCGTCGCCTTCGGCGGCGTCAATGCGGCCGGTCCACATGCTCATGTCGATAGACATTTCGGATTCCTTTCAAACCGCCTTGCCGCCAGCGGCAGGCAAGACGTCAACATCAGGGTTTGCCGTTACCGGCGTTTATTCAATGCTTTGCACCACGCCACGGAACACGCGCTGCTTCAGCGGGTTGGTGCCCAGGCCGTACACGATTTCGGCCGGGTGCTCGATATCCCACAGCAGCAGGTCGGCCACGCAGCCTGCGGCCAACTTGCCGTGGCTGTGGCCGCGCCCCAGCGCCTGCGCCGCGTGGCGAGTGGCGCCCAGCAGGGCTTCTTCCGGCGTCAGGCCGAACAGCACGCAGGCCTGGTTCATCGCCAGCCGTAGCGAAGCAAACGGGCTGGTGCCGGGGTTGAGGTCGGTAGACACCGCCATCGCCACACCGGCAGCGCGTAGTTTGTCCACCGGCGGCTTCTGCGTTTCGCGCAAAAAGTAATACGCTCCGGGCAGCAGCACGGCCACGGTGCCGGCCTGCGCCATGGCGGCCACACCCGCGTCGTCCAGGTATTCGATATGGTCGGCCGACAGGCCACCAAACTCGGCCACCAGCGCAGCGCCGTGCAGGTTGGACAGCTGCTCGACGTGGCCTTTCAGCTGCAGGCCGTGGGCGCGGGCGGCGTCGAACACGCGGCGGGTTTGCGCCGGCGAAAAGCCCACGCCTTCGCAGAACACGTCCACCGCTTCGGCCAGACCTTCGGCAGCAGCGGCCGGCACGATGGTGTGGCATACGTAATCGATATAGGCGTCGGCCTGGCCGGCGTACTCCGGCGGCAGCGCGTGCGCTGACAGCAGCGTGGTGGCCACTTCTACCGGCAGCGCGGCAGCCAGACGGCGCGCGGCGCGCAGCTGTTTCAGCTCGTCGGCCAGCGTCAGGCCGTAGCCGGACTTGATCTCGACGGTGGTGACGCCTTCCTTCATCAGCGCTTTCAGCCGTGGCAAGCTGGCCAGCGCCAGCTCGTCTTCGTCCAGGCTGCGGGTGGCGCGCACGGTGGAAATGATGCCGCCGCCTTCGGCCGCGATTTGCTGGTAGGGCACGCCGGTGAGGCGCTTTTCCCATTCCGCGGCGCGGTTGCCGCCGTACACCAGGTGGGTGTGGCAGTCGATAAAACCGGGCGTGACCCAGCGGCCTTGCGCGTCGTGCACGCTACCGGCCTGGCCAAAAGCCTGCAGCGCCTCGGCTTGTGGCAGCACGGTGTGGATACGGCCCTCTTTCAGCCATAGCGCATGGCCTTCCAGCGCGCCGTAGGGCGCGGGGTTGGCCGCGTCGCAGGTGGCGAGGCGGGCGTTGATCCACAAGGACTGGTCGGGCTGATGCATGGCTGAATCCGGTTGTGCGATTAATTGTATATACATTTAGACCATGCACGCCGCAACGTCAAGCAGCTTTTATTGCCGCGCTGCAGCAAGACAGCCGTGCCTTTGCATAAAAAACCCATAAAAAACAACAGGCCACGTCAAAACGTGGCCTGTGGCGGGGTGTGGCTTAAATGTATATACAATTATGTTTTGCGTACCCGCGTCTGCGAGCGCAGCTTGTACTTGCTGCCTGGGTGCAGCAGACGGGCAAAGCTGACCAGGTGCTTGCCGGACCAGGTGCGGCGCAGCACGCGCAGGCAGGGCTCCGGCTGCGCCAGCGCCAGCAGCTGCTGTTCGTCGGCGCCAGGCAGCACCGCTTCCACCGTGTGTTCCACGTCGGTAAGCGGGCAGGTGCGCATCAGGTAGGCGTTGGGGGTTTCCTGCTCGAAGGCCTGCGCCAGGTAGTCTGGCGCCCACTGCGGGTTCACGTAGCGGTCTTCGATCTGGATCGGGCTGTCGTCTTCGTGGTGCACGATCAGCGAATGGAACACCGCGGCGCCGGCAGCCATGCCCAGGCGCAGCGCCACTTCTTCGCTGGCCGGCTCGGCGCGGGCAAACAGCACCTGGGCGCGGTAAGCGTGGCCGCGCAGGGCGACTTCCTCGGCGATATTGTTCACGTCCAGCAGCGGCGACTCGGCCTTGCGCTCGGCTACGTAGGTGCCATCGCCGGCGTAACGCAGCAGCACGCCGGCCTCGGCCAGGTCGCGGATGGCCTTGTTCACCGTCATGCGCGACACGCCAAACTGGCGCGCCAGCTCTACCTCGGGCGGGATCTTGGCACCGGGGGCGAAGGTGCGCTGCTTGATACCGTCGAGAATGTAATCGCGGATACGCAGGAAATGGGGCTTGGCGGCGGGTTTGGGCGTGCTCATGCGCTGATTGTAACGCGGCACTGGTCAAAGCGCTTGGCAGCAGTTAGCTTAGAGCCGTATGGCATGCGTCACCCGCCTGCCGCGCCCACCCCACCTTTGCTGATGGAATTGCCATGAGTCACCCCGTTCACCCCGATCTGTTACCCGCTGGCGTACGCGCCATCGAGCTGGCCCCTGGTGTTCCCGGCCTGGCATTTACCCACCCCGCCTTTACTGCCACCTTGAGCCTGTACGGTGGCCAGCTACTGGGCTACACCCCGCACGGCGGCCAACCCTTGTTTTACCTGTCACCCACGGCGCTACTGCAGCCGGGCAAGGCTATTCGCGGCGGCGTGCCGCTGTGCTGGCCGTGGTTTGGCAAGCACGCTAGCGACGCCAGCCAACCGCAGCATGGCGTGGCGCGTACCGCGCTGTGGACAGTCAACGCCATCGCGCGCAGCGAGCTGGGGTTTCACGTGAAACTGAACGGCCCGCGCCACGGCGAGCTGTCGTCCAGCCTGAGCCTGGTACTGGGCGAGGCTGTCGACATGGCGCTGACCACGCGTAACCACGGCAAGACCGTGGCCACCGTCAGCGCCGCGCTGCACAGCTATATCGCGGTAGGCGACCTGCGCCAGGTGGCGCTGAGTGGCCTGGAAAACGCCAGCAGCCACGACAAGCTCACCGACACCCACGGCACCCTGCCCGCCAGCCCGTGGCGTTTTGATGGCCCCACCGATGCCGTGGTCGCCAGCGGTGCCGCCTGCACCCTGCACGATGCCGCCTGGCAACGCAAAGTAGCCATCAGCAGCAGCGGCTCGGCCAGCACCGTGGTATGGACGCCGTGGGCCAGCGGTGCGGCGGCGCTGGCCGACATGCCGGACGACGGCTGGCAGCACTTTTTGTGCGTGGAAGCGGCCAATGCCGGCGCAGACAGCCGCCAGATTGCCCCTGGCGACAGCCATACACTAGGCCAGCATTTGCACCTTACGGGGGTATAATCAGCCTTTGCTTCACAGCCGGATACCACGAGTAACAGCATGATCCAACCCGACCGCCTGGACCGTTTCTTTCCCATTACCTACCCCAATGGCAATACGGTGAGCCGTTTTGCCAAGCATTGCCCGCACTGCAAACAGCTGGTGAAAGCGTCGGCAATGGAGGGCATGGCCCTGCTGCTGAAAGACAAGGTATTCGTGCTGGCCGACGGCCACTGCCCGCATTGCCAGCACCGTTTTGTCGTGAAGTGCGTCATCGACGAATACAAGCAGGTGCACGCGGTGGGCCTGCCGGTATTCCTGTACCGCATGATGTTGCAATGGGGCGCGCGCAAGCAGGTGCAAACGTTCCGCCAGCAAAGCGACTGGCGCACCGCGCAGCAGGAAGCCAGCGAGCAGGCAGATAGCGCGCCGGTATCGCGCGGCACCCAGCTGGCGGACAGCGCCATGGTGCAGAAATCGGAAGAAATCCTGGGCAATTTCATGGGCCAGCCCATTCACGCCTGGATCATGAGCAATGGCCAGCGCCTGGTATACGAGCGCGCGGTGCCACCAGGGGGCAGCTTTCAGCTGGCCGAGCAGGAAGTACTGTTTGAAAACCGCCTGATCTACCGCCCGGCCTGATACGGCCACGCATCAAAAACCCCCGTCAGCTTGCTGGCGGGGGTTTTACGTTGTGGCAGGCGCTGGCGACAGCGCTGTTCAATTCAGGCGGATGCGGTAAATGCAGCTGGCGTCATCCGGCCAGCTCTGTACCATGCCCAGGCGCTGACACACGCGGCGTGCCGCATGGTTGGCCGCATCGGTAGAGGCGTAGACTTCCTGCGCGCCGTAGGGGCCGAACGCCAGCGACAGCATGCTGTCTGTGGCCTCGGTATACAAACCCAGCCCCAGCCAGTCCGGGTGGCCCCAGAACCCCAGCTCCCAGCATTGCGCACTGCGCAGGTGCAGCTCGCAGCAGCCGACCACCTCTTCGCCCAGCCATAGCAGCGCAATCTTGTCCTGCGCCTGTGGCCACACCAGCGCCACCTTGCGGCACCAGGCTTCGCAGGCCCCGGCGTGTTGCGGCGGTTGTGCCCAGGGCAGGCTATCCGGAAAACAGCGCAGCAGCGGCAGGCTGGCCTCGATGGCGGCATACAGTGCGGCGCCATCGCCCGGCTGCGGCGCGGCCAGGCGCAGCCGGCTGGTGTAGACCCCGTCCAGCAAGGGGTCGGCTAAGGGGTAATCCTGCATGCCATCTCCCATCGCGCAGTGCGGCGGCCACACTGCGCCCAATCCTGCCTGCCACGCAGGCCAACGATACCAGGCCCTAGCCCAGGGTTGCTGCAATCAGGCTGGCAATACGTTCACTGGCACCACGGTGGGCGGCGGTAAACGCCAGCCCCGCGTCGCGCATGCGCAGGCGTGCGTCGGCATCGTCCAGCAGCGCCAGCGCCGCTGCCACCAGCTGCGGCGCATCGGCCACCTGACGCGCGGCACCGGCTTGCCGTGCCAATGCACTGGCCTCGGCAAAATTATAGGTGGACGGCCCCAGGAGTACAGGTACGCCGACGCTGGCCGGCTCGATCATGTTCTGCGCGCCAAAATCCAGCAGCGAACCACCGACAAAGGCCACATCGGCGGCAGCGTAGTAGGCAAACAGCTCGCCCATGCTGTCGCCCACCCATACCTGGGTATTGGCGGCCACCGCCACTTGGTCGCTGCGGCGCTGCACGGCAAACCCACGGTCTGCGGCCAACTGCGCCACCTGGGCAAAACGCTCCGGGTGGCGTGGCACCAACAGCAGCAAGGCCTGCTGCGGGCCGGCGGCGCGCCAGGCGTCCAGAATCAGCGCTTCTTCGCCGTCACGCGTGCTGGCGCACACCCACACCGGGCGCGTACCGATGCGGGCACGGAACGCCTGGCCCAACGCCAGCTTGTCCGCCGGCGGCGTGAAATCGTACTTGGTACTGCCACACACCAGCGGCTGCGGCGTACCCAATGCGGCCAACCTGGCGGCATCGTCCGGGCTTTGTGCTGCCACCGCGTTCAGGCGTTGCAGCGCCGGGCGTACCAGGCGTGCGATGCGGCGGTAACCGGCGGCCGATTTTTCCGACAGCCGCGCGTTTACCAGCAGCACCGGCACGCCGGCGTCGCGGCAGGCGTGGATCATCGCAGGCCAGATTTCGGTTTCCATCAACAGCAGGCAGGCCGGCTGCGCGGCGGCGACAAAACGGCGCATCCAGCGCAGGTTGTCGTACGGCAGGTAGTGCACCTGGGCGTCGGGGTACAGCTCCTGGGCAATAGCGCGGCCGGTGGGCGTCATCTGGGTAATCAGCAGGCTGGCCTGTGGATAACGCGCGCGCAGCGCTTTCACCAAGGGCAAAGCGGCGCGGGTTTCGCCCACGGACACCGCGTGCAGCCAGAACTGCTGCCCGCGTGGCTGCGGCTGGCTGCGGCCGAAACGCTCGTCCCAGTGCTCAAGATACGCCGGTGCCTGGCGGGCACGCTTTTTCAGGTAGCGCTTGATCAGTGGCGTCAGCAGCGGCCACAGCGCGGAATACAGGCGCAGCAGCATCAGGCCGCCCCCTGCACACGCGTCAGCAGGGCCAGCACCGCGTCTACCGGCGGGATCTGCCCTGCCCGGCCGATGTTGGCCGCACGCGCGGTTTCCACCACGCCGGTCAGCGCCGGGTCGGTATCCGTATAAATAGCTACCAGCGGTACATCCAGCGCATTGGCCAGATGGGTCAGGCCGGTATCCACCCCTACCACGGCAGCAGCTTGGCCCAGCAGCGCGGCGGCTTCGCGCAGTGGCACACGCGGCGCCACTACCGCGCCCGGCATGGCCGCGGCCAACCTTTGCGCCCGCGCCTGCTCCACCGCATTGCCCCACGGCAGTACCGCGTACAAGCCTTGCGCCGCCAGCTCGGCAGCCAGCGCCAGCCAGTGCGGCTCCGGCCACAACTTGCTGTCGCGGCTGGTGGCGTGCAACAGCACGGCGTAAGGGCCGGCCGGCAGCCAAGCCGGGCGGGCACCGGCACGGATGCCGAACACCGGCACACCGGCTACTTCATAACCGAATGCCGCGGCAAACAGGCGGCGGTTGCGCTCGATGGCGGAAAGCTGGCGGCTCACGGTGTAGTGCTTGTCGTAAAACCGTGCGGCCAACGGTTCACGGATGCTGGCGGCGTCGTAACCAGCCAGCGGGCCATTGGCCAGCCAGCCCGGCAAGGCACTTTTCAACAGGCCCTGCGCGTCCAGCACCAGATCCCAGCGCGTACCTTGTAATGATGCTTTCAGCGCCGCCATCTGCTGCCAGGTATCGCGCGCCAGCAAATGCTTGCGCCAGCGGCGCCAGGCGATGGGCAAAGTGGCCTGTACCTGCGGGTGCAGGCCAGGGATATCCACAAAGGCTTCTTCGGCCAGCCAGGTAATGCGGGTATCGGGCTGGTGTTGCGCCAGCTCGGTTAGCGCCGGCCAGGTGTGGATAAGGTCGCCCATCGACGATGTGCGCAGCAGAAGGACATTTTTCATGCGCGGAATTCTACGGCTGCCCCTGTGGTTAACCAAGTAAAATCGCGGCTACCCGAATGTGGATAAGGCGCTGTGGATAAAGAAGTGCATAGTTATCCACAAAGGCTCCCGCCAGCACGACCTGGGTTAATGGGGTAGCCACACACATGGCAAGCTGTTGAAAAAATAGTTCTTTTACTACTTATCCACAGCAAAGTCCGCTGTATATCATTGTCTTCAAATAAGTAATGTGAAAACAATGAAAGAGTGAGGTGCGAAACAGTTTGCCCATGTTTCAGCAAAAAAACGGCTGTCTGCAGCAAGTCGAGACTTGGCCACTCACGCAAGACGCTTCGCTGCAGACCCCATGCCATGGCACACTTGATGCACAGCCCGCGGGTAAAACCAGGCTTGGCGATGTGGACAAGCAGGCTTCATGACAAAACCGGCAATTTATCCACAAAGCTTGCACCACAAAACAGGCGTAGCAGGCACAGCTGTTCAATCAAAGCAATGTATTGAAGTAAAAAAGAAAAAAGTACTTATCCACAGCCGGATAGCTACTTCATCAGCCCTTATCAATTTAATTACTGGACAGTCTAGAAAGTATGTCTGAAGCGCTAAGCGTGGTGCTTATCACCAAAAATGCAGAAACCCAGCTGGAAAAATGTCTGCAAAGCTGTGCTTTTGCTGACGAGATCGTGGTGGTGGATTCGGGGAGTACAGACAGGACATTGGCAATAGCTTCTGCCTATAAGGCAAAAGTTATCCACCAGGACTGGTTGGGATTCGGCCCGCAGAAGCAATTTGCCGTAGCACAAGCCAGCCACGACTGGGTGCTGTGTCTGGATGCAGATGAGTGGCTGTCTGATAAATTACGTCATGAAATCATGCATTTACTGAAAAACCCCGGCGCCTACGCCTGGCGTTTTGCCCGTAGTAACAAGTTCATGGGGCGTTTTCTGAAATTTGGCGAAGGCTACCCGGACTACAGCCTGCGCTTGTTCCACCGCCAGCACGCCCGCTGGTCGGACGATGTCGTGCACGAGTATGTGCAGACAGATGGCAAGGTTGGCACCCTGGCGGGTGACCTGATGCACGAGTCCGGTGAAGACATCGCCCTGTACCTGAGCAAACAGAACCGCTACACCAGTTTGCAAGCCGAGGCGCTGTACCAACGCGGCAAAAAATGCGGCTTGGCCAAGCTGGTGTTCAGCCCGCTGACGCGATTCATCAAGTTTTACCTGGTACGACAGGGTTTTCGTGATGGCTTGCCAGGCTTGGTGCACATCAGCATTGGCTGCTTCAACAGCTATATCAAATACGCCAAGCTGATCGAGCTGCACCGGCTGGGGAAAACTCGCTAGCCCAGCGGCAAGCTGTGGATAAACCGGCCTGTGAGGCCGGTTTTTTGTTGCTGCACTTTTAAACGCGGTATGCGCAATCGGCATCGAGCCGGCTAGCAGGCTGTGGGTAAATCATGCTTGCCGCGTAAGTAACTGTTTTTATTGAAAAGCGGTGCCAGCATCATGGCCAGCTTGGTTTATCCACAAGTGACCGCCAAGACGGCGTGGTTGCCCGTATCGATAAGCACAATTCGCCAAGCTTTTGTCATGGCTGGGGATTGCTGCTGTAATGGTGGGCCGATAACCTGCTGGCCCTGCCATGAACTTGCGCTTTCCTGCCCCTTTACAGCCCGGTGACACGCTTGCACTGTGCGCGGTGTCCTCCGGTGTGCCGGAAGTGATGCACGCCCGTCTGGATGCCTCTATCGCCGCGCTGCGCGCTGCCGGCTACCTGGTGGTAGAAGGCGACACCCTGCGCCGGCAAGAAAAAAACGCCAGCGCCAGCGCTGCCACCCGTCTGGCCGAGCTCAACCACTTTCTGTACGACCCTGCCATTAAGGCCGTTCTGCCGCCCTGGGGCGGCGAGCTGGCCATGCAGCTGCTGGCCGGGCTGGACTGGCCAAGGTTGGCCGCATTACCGCCCAAATGGCTATGCGGTTTTTCCGATATTTCCACGCTGGCGGTGCCGCTGACCCTGCGCGCCGGCTGGGCCACACTGCACAGCCCGAATGTGTTTGATATCAGCCACCCGGATCGCCAAAGCGAAATGCAAGCGCTGTGGTACAGCTGGCAGCACGGTTTGCCGCCCCGCCAGCAGGCCTTTACGCACTTTTGGCCGTTTGGCGACCCCGGTGTGGCCAAAAGCAGCCGCGTGCGTGTGGCGGGGGCGGCGCAGGCCAGCATGAGCGGGCGCCTGATCGGCGGCTGCCTGGATACGCTGTCGCGCCTGGCCGCCACGCCTTATTTCGACCTGCAAGCCTGGCGCGGCCAACCCGTGTTGCTGTACCTGGAAAACTGCGAACTGGCCCCGTGCGAGCTCGCTCGCGCCCTGACCGCCATGCGGCTGACCGGGATATTCGACGGCCTGGCCGGCTTGATACTGGGGCGCAGCAGCGGCCCCGAGGCACAACAGGCACACGAGCTGCAGTACGAAGAAGCCGTCATGCAAGCGCTAGGCGACCTGCCCTGCCCGCTGGTACTGGATGCCGATATCGGCCACGTGCCCCCGCAATGGACGCTGATGAACGGTGCCTGGGCCACGCTGCACGTACAGCATGGCCACGCCACCCTGGAACAGTACTACCACCCCGCCACTACCGCAGGAGATACACCATGAAACCCCGCATCGCCCCGCCCTCGGCCGCCTTTGTCGGCGTGTCCTGGGTCGCCTTGTTTGCCGGCATGCTTACCTACCTTGTCGGGCTGTGGAACGCCACCATGCCGCTGAACGAAAAAGGCTATTACTTCACCGTGCTGCTGTACGGCCTGTTTGCCGCCGTGTCTCTGCAAAAAAGCGTGCGCGACCGGCTGGAGAACATCGCCGTCAGCGGGATTTACTATGGCCTGTGCTGGTTGTCGGTGGGCATCAGCCTGTTGCTACTGGGTGTGGGCTTGTGGAACGCCACCTTGCTGGGCAGCGAAAAAGGCTTTTACGCCATGGCCTATCTGCTGAGCCTGTTTGCGGCGGTGGCGGTACAGAAAAATACCCGCGACCAGCTGGCCAGCCAGCCCGAGCCTGGCAGCTTTGTGCCGGAACATGACGGGGAGCAGTCGTGAGCATCGTGCTGCGTGACGCTACCGCCTTTGACGCGGACAGCGTGCAGGCGCTGCTGTTCGACCACGGCCCCAATCCCTGGAACTGGCTGCCACCGGAAGGTGTGGCGCGGACCATCCAGCAGCTGGTGGCCGGCCTGGCTGGCGCCGTGCTGGCCGAGGACGGCAGCGTGCTGGTAGGGGCGGTGCTGTACCGCCATGCCGACCCCTACCCCAGCCTGCGGCCCGACGATATCAGCCCGCCGCAGTGCAGCTATATCGTGGAGGCGGTAGTGCACCGCGACTACGCCGGCCAGGGTATCGGCGCCCGCTTGCTGAACAGCGTGTGCCAGAAGCTGGCAGCACAGGGCCAAGCCTGGGTGGTAGCCGACCGCCACGAAGAAAACGGCCCGTCTGCCAGCATGATGCGCAAAGCCGGCTTGCAACAGCTGGGCGTATACGACGACCCGGCGCGCCGCCCCCACGGCAGCGGCCGTACCGCGGTGTGCGGGCGCCGCCTGTAGCAGGCCGTACCCAAAAGCAAAGCGGCCAGGCTGTTATCGCCTGGCCGCTTTGCTTTACCTGGTGGGGCTATACGCTGTAATCGCCCCACACCGTCTGGATGGCACCGACTGCCGCCAGTGCCGCCGTTTCGGTGCGCAGGATGCGCGGCCCCAGTTTCAGCGGCGTCCAGCCTGCGCTAATGGCTTGCTGCTCTTCGGCGGCCGATAGCCCGCCTTCCGGCCCGGCCATCAACCACGCCTGCTGCGGCGCACGGGCGATGTCTACCAGCTTTTGCGTACCCAGCGGTGACAGCAGCAAGTGGGCGTCGGCCGGTGGCAAGCTGGCCAGCCACTGTTTCAGCGTCAGGATGGGGCGTACCTCGGGTACGGTGTTGCGGCCACTTTGCTCGCAGGCGGCAATCACGATCTCCTGCCAGCGCTGCACACGCTTGTCGGCGCGGTCGCCGGCCAGTTTGACGATGCTGCGTTCGGTGGCCAGTGGCTGGAAGGCGCTCACGCCCATTTCCACGCCTTTTTGCAGGGTGAATTCCATGCGGTCGCCGCTGGAAATCGCCTGCGCCAGGCCCAGCCATACCGGGGATTCGCGGCTGGTGTCGTCAAATGCCGTAATCGTGCAGCTAACGTCGCGTTTTGCCAGCTCGGTAACGGTGGCGTGGTATTCGCCGCCTCGGCCGTTAAACAGCGTAATGGCATCCCCTTCGCGCAGGCGCAAAACCTGCACATGGCGCACCACCGTATCCGGCAGCGCCAGGGTTTGCCCGGCAGCCAGAGCAATATCTATAAAAAACCTTGGCATGGTGTGTTGATCGTTCGTGTTGATAACGGTATTTTGCTTGGTTTGCTGCACGTGCAACAACATAAACATTACACGGTGGTAAGCGGGCCTGCCCGCAGCGCGAGAGGAGAGATGGATGCAAGTGGTCGATCAGGTAATACAGGTCGTACGCGACGTGGCCCGTTACGAGGTCATGCCGCGCTTTTTGCGCGTGGGCAAGACGCGCAAAGAGGACGGCTCGCTGTTTACCGAAGCCGATCTGGCCTGCCAGCAGGTACTGCAGCAGCGCCTGCCTGCCATCCTGGCCTACCCGGTGTTAGGCGAAGAAATGACTGTGGCCGAACAGGACGCCCTGTGGGCGGCCAACCAGGCCGGCCTGTGGGTGGTCGACCCGATCGAC
This sequence comes from Vogesella sp. XCS3, assembly GCF_020616155.1. Taxonomy (NCBI): domain Bacteria; kingdom Pseudomonadati; phylum Pseudomonadota; class Betaproteobacteria; order Neisseriales; family Chromobacteriaceae; genus Vogesella; species Vogesella sp. XCS3. Next base: position 2,641,538 of record NZ_CP085530.1, read on the forward strand.
GGCACCACCAACTTTGTGAACGGCCTGCCCTACTTTGCCGTATCGGTAGCGCTGATGATCAATGGCGTCAGCGAGCTGGGCGTGATCTACAACCCGGTGTCCGACGAAATGTTCTACGCCCGCCGCGGCTGCGGTGCCTACCTGAACGGGCAGCGCCTGCCGCTGAAAACGGTGGCCAACAGCATGGGCGACGCCATCGCTGCTGTCGAAATCAAATACCTGCGCTCCGGCAAGCTGGCGGCGCGCATGGGGAGTGTGGCGCCGTTCGGCAGCCAGCGCAGCATGGGTTCCAGCACGCTGGACTGGTGCTTCTTGGCAGCCGGCCGCTACGACATCTACCTGCACGGCGGCCAGCGCCTGTGGGACTACGCCGCCGGTGCGGTGATCCTGGAAGAGGCCGGCGGGCGCATCGCCAGCCTGAATACCGACGACTACTGGGCCGACACCATCTGGAAGCGCTCCGCTATCGCCGCGCTGAACCCCGAGCTGTTTGCACAGTGGCACAAGTGGGTGCGCGCCAACCAGTAAGCAGCGCTTGTTAAAAAAAGAAGCGGCCAACCTTGGGCAAGGTTGGCCGCTTGGCCTTTGGCAGAGCGTTTAGCTCGATGAGCAAAACAAAACAGCCAGGCAGTTGCCTGGCTGTTGGCATGCACCCGGTGTGTATTGGCAGTGAGCGTTACTGCACCGGGTTCAGCAGGGCGGGTTTACCGAATTCAACCAGTTTAGCGTGACTCTTGTAGAAATATTGCTGCCAGAAGCCCTCTAGCGCTTGCATGGTTTTCGGGTCGCGATAGCTGCCCTTTGCATCTTCCACGACCAAGCCCGCCCCCATCACGTAGACGCGGGCACCGCCGAAATCTGCCAGCATGTTGTTGCTCTGGGCATTTTTCAGCTCGGTCGCCACGTCCAGCTGGCGTACCCCCTGCTTGCTGTAGAAGCTGCTGATGCTGGAGTTTTCCAGCATGTCGGAGCTGAGCAAGATCACCTTGTTCTTGGCCGAAGAGGCTTTCACTTTGACGGCGACTTCCTTCAGGGTGGACAAGATGTCAGACCGGCTTACCCCGTTGCTGCTACCCGCCAGTGCACTGGACAGCGCATCACCCAGTAGTTTGCTACCAGCTTGCTGTTGCTGTTTCAGGCATTGGTCAAATGCCTGTAGCTGTGGTTTGCCGGTATCGGCGCGTTGCGCTTCCGGCAAGGGTGAACTAAAGCTGGCACTCGTCAGTACGCTAGCGTAATGGCCTTGGGTATAGGCAGAAAACTGTGTGACCGAAAATGCATTGCCCGGTTTGATAAATGGGCGAATGTTTTCTACCAGCGAGGCGCGTAAGGCCTTGTCCAGTACGACGGTCTGGTCAATGACGATGAACAGTTCACTGTCTGTCTTGGTGGCCGGTGCGCTGATGTTTACCGCCTCGTAGCAGCTTTTCAGGGCATTTTGCGATGCGCAGGCAGCACCGCTAAGCAGGGTAAGGGCAATGAGTTTTTTCATATGGTTTCCCCCGGTTACAGCAAGTCATTCAGCTCGGCGTTTTGAGCTTCACGCGCACGGCGTGCTGCGTCGTCCTTGCGTTGTTTCAACGCGGCAGTAATGTCTTTGCGCAGGGTTTCCGGCTGACTATTAATCCACTCCAGTTTTTCTTCTTTGCTGTCCAGCCTATCCAGGTGAGCCAGTACTTCATCCAGTGTCAGCGGCAAGGTTGTTGCGGCAGCAGGCTCGGCAAAGTCCAGCGCCGGTTCTGCAGGAGCGGCATGTGCAACGGGCGCTGCTGCTGCCAGTGGCTGGCGTTCAATGTCACGGCGTGCGCTGGTCTGTACACGTTCGTCACGGCGGTTATCGGTGGCTTCTGCGCGGCGTTCTGCCAGGAACTGGGCAAAGGTTTTGTTGTTTTCCTTGGCTTTCACATCACGGATTTTCATGATGCGTTGCTGTAGCTCTGCCAGCATCGCCTGGGCGGTATTGCGGATTTCTTCGTAGTGGGCGCGTACATCGGCGTAGGTGGCATAGCGGCCGTTGCCGATGGCTTTGTAGGCTTTTTCACTTTCCTCGCCGGCAAAACCGTATTTGTAGCCGAACAGTGTGCCCAGAATCTGCAAGAACACAAAAATGAAGGCCAGTACGATGAAGGTGCCCCAGCCACCTTTCTTGTCGGTAGCGATGCCTTCCTTCACACCCTCGCTGACGGCTTTGTCGTGCATGGCTTTATCGGCATCGGGTACCTGCAGCTCGCCATTGGCTACCGCGTTCAGCGGGTCTGCAGCAGCAGACGGTTGTTCTACCAGGCTGCTCATGGCCGGGTTCATGGTTTCTTGCAGTAACTGTTTATCCAGTACCTGTCCACGGACATAGGTAGCACCTACGGCCACCGACAGTACCAACAGTGCTGTGGTGATCATGATCTTGTAGCTGGGATATTTGTGCTCGAAACGGTTGAGCATGCGCGAGTAGGCAGGCTGGCCTGCATCGCTATCCTGTGGCATGTCCAGCGATACTTTGTCGCCGTACAGGTCGGTTTTTTGTCCCGACTCCTGCCATTCGCGGCGCGCACTCTTAATTTTGCTGGAAGCGTACATCTCGTGGCCGGCCCAGTGGGTAAACGCCACCAGCATGACCGAAATCAGAAAGGCAATACCGTAGGCGCCGGTTTGTTGCAGGTTTTCGCTGGCACCGGGAATGGTGTAGCCAGCGAGCACATAGGAGAACCCCATCGCTTCGACAAATACCAGCATGCAAACCAGTACCCACAGCAGTGGCGGCATGTTTTTGCGGCTGTTTTCCGTTGCAAGGCGCAGGTAGGTTTTTTTCTCGTTGAAATCATGCTCGTCCTGGATTTGCATGAATCTCATGTAGTCGTGGCACAGGATGCGTTCTGCACGGCTCCAGCCGTCTTCATCCTTGCCGCTACGGTCGCGTGCCAAGGCGGCAAGCTTGCCCACCAGTGGGGCTTTGTACCAGGTGTTCAACCACCACCATTTTACTTTTTCCCAAAGCAGGGCAATGGCGGCCAGTGCCAGCAGCAGGCTGACAAGACTCCAGGCCAGGGCTGGCGAGGCGGCAAAAAATGCTTGCATGATGTTCTCTTATAGCGATTTTGGTTGGAAAGGAGCGATCAGGGTGCTGCCTTGGCTGTCGTAAAGAATTAACCCGCTTTGTGCTTCACGCCCGCCGTTTACCGGTAGCAGGACATCCATGCACTGCAGGTTTTTTCCCTTACCGGTAAACATGCGATACAGGATGCCTTTGTCACCCCGGTAGGTATTTACCTGGGGGGTGAAACTGAGGGTGGCTTGCGGGTTTTTGTTACGGGTCGGGTCGTAGTCTTTGTAGACATTGACTTGTGGCAATACATCAACCATGGCGCTGTCACGTAGCAGGCTGACTCTGTTCAGTACCACCAGGTGGCCATTCACTTTGTCGGCCCACGTTGTGCCATACAGACCTGGCAGATGCTCACTTTTGGCGTAGACCTTGCCGTCTTTCAGCTGCTTTACGTTACCGCTGACGCGTGGACGGTCGCGGTTGCAGCTTTGCAAGATGGCCATATCACTGGCGTAGGCCTTGCCAATAAAGCTGAAGCCAGCCTGGTCGCTGACTTGCTTGCCGATACTCAGCATATTGTTGCGGTCGTTGGCCGGCTGGCCGCCGAAATTGATGCTTTCTGCCGTGTTGGCCACAACCGGTACGGGCTTTTTGCTTGGTGTGCTCGTCGGTTGTGCAGGTTTTTTTGTGGCGGCAGGTGCTTGGGCTACGGGGGGAATGCCATCCGTGCTCTTGCCAGGGCCGGCAGCATGGTTGGCTACACTGCCTGTGCTTTTGCCCGCAGAAGGGGGGCCATTGCCAACATCCTGCTTGTTTGGTGTAGGGGCTACCGGTTTGCTGGCAGTTTGCACCGGGCGTTTGGCAGTTTCTGTGGCTACTGTGTGGCTGCTGTTGTTAGCCGGGTTGCCAGCGTTGGCCACGGCACTGGGTTCTATGCTGGTGTTGGCCGCTTTATCACCGGTACCGGGGGATGTACGGATTTTGGTATTGGCGACTTTCGTTTTCTGTACCGGTGCATCATCAGGCTGTACTGCTTCCGCCTGTACTGCGCTCTCTGCTTCAATCCGATAGAAAGACAAATTAGGGCGGCGCCCAGCGAGGTAACTTTGCAAGGCGGCTTCATCGTTGACATCAATGATCTCAACACGGCGGTTGGCTTGCCGCCCATCGGCACTATTGTTATCGGCTGCCGGTAGGGTTTCACCTGCGCCTTGGTATAACAAATTGCCATCCGGCACCCCGGCTTCGCGGAACAGCGCAGCCACGGCTCGCGCGCGCCGTTCGGATAATTCGGCATTGTTGGCCGACTCCCCCGTGTCATCCGTATGACCGACTAGCAGGATTTTCTTGTCGCTTAGCTGTTTGCGTAGCGCCTGTTTTTCGTTTTCAGTCGCATTTGGCTTCAGGTTATCCAGCTGGACCGACAAGCTGTATTGGCGTGCGATTTCGGTAAAGTACTTGCGAGCCGGTGCGCTGAGCACATCGGAGCCGCTGGCAAAGTGGCCATTCTGGGTATTTTCCGGCAGGGTAATCGCCAGACCTATCGGTTCGGCTTGGCCCTCGACGGAAATAGGTGTGGCATGCAGGCGGATATGGTAACGCTCGGCAATCTTGTGCAGTTCACAGCGTCGTTGGTCGATATTCTTGCCGACAAACCAGCCACTGGCCGCTACGGCACCAGCACCCAGCATCGCGCCCGTCAGCAGTGCTTTTTTGCTATCCCCACCTGTCGCTTTACTGATAATGACACCCAAACCGGTGCCTACCACCGCCCCTGCCGCCAGGCCGATATTACGGGCATTGTTGGAGCAAGGGTCTTCACTGGCAAAGGTGTCGCTAACGGTCTGGCGAATAGGTTGTAGCGTGCTGCAGCCATTCATCAGCAGGGTACTGCTGATGACGACGGAGAGCGTTTTCTTCATTTGATAATTATTTGTCAGAAACGGGAACTAATTATTAATGCATTTTATGCCAATAGACAATGACGATTGCAAAATTTGGCAATCTGCAAAATAAATCAGTTTGTTCTGATGTCCTAACCACCAAGAAGCATGCTGGGGCTACTACTTGTTTAGCGCCCCAGCAACAGCACGGTGCCGGCTACGCTGATGGCGGCACCCAGCCAACCCAGCAGCGGCGGTGCCTGCCGCGTCACCGCCCACAGCATAGGCAGGATCAGCACCGGGCTGAGCGCCGACAGCATGCCCACGGTGGCCACGTTGCCGCCTTGCAGCGCCACCATGATCAGCGTCATGCCCAGCCCCAGTGCCACCAGGCCGTTTAGCGCCAGCTGGGCCAGCATGCGCGGGGTGGGCGGGTTGGCCATGCGCGCCAGGCGGCTGCCACTGGCCCACAGCAGCCAGTTGGCCGCACAGCCTATCGCCATGCGTAGCGCGCTGGCGGTGAGCGGGTCCAGCCCGCTGGCCATGGCCGGTTTGGCAAAGAAGGTGCCGCATGCCTGGCACAGCGCGGCGGCCAGGCCCAGCGCCACACCAGCTTTCACACCGTGGCTTTGTTCCCAGTGGTGGGTGCTGCCGTCGCGGCGGCCAAACGCCACCGCCACCAGTACGCCGCCAAACACCAGCACGCTACCGGCCAGCGCCTGCAGGCTGAGCGCCTCGCCCAGCAGCAGCACGCCCAGCGCCACCGAAAACACCGAGTGGGTGGCAAACAGCAGGCCGGTGCGGCGCGGGCCTAGCCGGTTCATGGCGGCGAACATCAGCGCATCGCCCAGAAAGATGCCGAACAGCGCCGACAACGTCAGCGGCAGCAGCGCGGCGGCGTGCAGTGTGGCCCAGCCACCCAGCGCCAGGCTGGCGCTGCCCAGTAGTACGGTGAGGAAGCTCAGCCGCAGCCGGCTGAAGGCAAACGGCCCAAAGTGGCGCGCCGGGGTGGCGCCGATCAGGCCGCCTGCGGCCCAGCAGGTGGCGGCGCCGACGGCGGCCAGGTCGTACAGCAGCATCAGCGCCCCGCTTTCGTTACCGGTTCCAGCGTGGCCAGCAGCGCGCTCATCGACGCGTCCAGCGCGTCCAGCTGCGCGGCGTCCAGCGGCGCCAGGATGCGCGCCATATTATCCACATGTGCCCCCACTACCTCGTTGACCAGATCCAGCCCCTGTGGCGTTAGCTGCACCAGCAGGCTGCGTGCGTCGTCGGGGTTGGGCAGGCGGCATACCAGGCCGCGCTCGGCCAGCAGCTGCAGTTGGCGCGTCATGGTGCCGGACGACAGCATCAGGCTGGAAAACAGCGCGGTGGGCGCCAGGCAATACGGTGTGCCACTGCGGCGCAGCGTGGCCAGCACGTCGAATTCCCAGTTGCTGATGCCGTATTGGCCGAAGGTGTCGTTCAGCCGTTTTTGCAGCTGGATGCTGCAGCGGCCCAGCCGGCCGATGATGGCCATGTGGCGGGTCTCCAGGTCGGGGCGTTCGCGCTGCCATTGCGCGCGGATGGCGTCTACGGCGTCGGGGGTGTTCGGGGTATCCATGCCGGCTCCTGATAGCTCGGGTTCAAGATAAATATCTTGAGTTGAAGATAAATTATCGATACGATAATTATATCTTGAATTGGAGATATCTTCGTGACGACTGCTTCCCGCCTGTGGCGCGACACCCTGCTCACCGCCGTGGTGCCGCTGATCTGGGGCTCTACCTACCTGGTGACCACGCAATGGTTGCCGCCTGGCCTGCCGTTCAGCGCCGGTGTGCTGCGCGTGCTGCCGGCTGGCTTGCTATTGCTGTTGTGGACGCGCCACCTGCCGCAACGGCAGGAGTGGCCGCGTTTGCTGCTGCTGTCGCTGCTGAATATCGGTGCCTTCCAGGCGCTGTTGTTCATGGCGGCCTACCGCTTGCCCGGTGGTATCGCCGCCGTGCTGGGCGCGATCCAGCCGCTGTTGATGATGAGCCTGTTGTGGCTGCTGGAGCGGCAAACCCCACGGCCGCTGGTGTTGCTGGCGGCGTGTACGGGGCTGGCCGGCATGGCGGTGTTGCTGAATGCCGGCAACGCGCAGTGGGATACGCTGGGCGTGTTGGCGGCGGCCGGCGGCGCCATCGTGATGGCGCTGGGCATGTACCTGGCGCGGCGCTGGGGCAGCAGCCTGCCGCTGCTGGCGCTAACCGGCTGGCAGCTGACGCTGGGCGGGCTGATGTTGCTACCGGCCGCGCTGTGGCTGGACCCGCCGATGCCGGCGCTGTCTGCGGCCAACGTGGCGGGCTATGCCTACCTGTCGCTGGTGGGCGCGCTGCTGGCCTACGGCTTGTGGTTTCGTGGCCTGCGCCTGCTGCCGCCGGTGGCGGTGTCGGCGCTGGGGCTGCTCAGCCCGGTGGCAGCGGTCATCCTGGGCTGGGTGGCGCTGGGGCAAAGCCTGCACGGCTGGACGCTGGCCGGCATGGTAACCGTGCTGGCCAGCGTGCTGTGCGTGCAGCTGGCCAGCAGCCGGCGCGTGGCGCGGGCTTAGCGCTATCAATCGCGCTGGCAGACGCGGATCAGGTGCCCGTCCGGGTCGGCCAGGACAAAAGTCTGGCCGTAGGGCTCCTCGCGTAGCGGGGTGACGATGTTCAGGCTGCGGTCCTGCTGCCAGCGCGCGTACAGCGCCGCCACCGCGCTGCCGTCTGGCAGCATGATGCCGATCTCGCCACGCGGCGCGGCGGCAGTATCGGGTGCGGTGCCGGACCACAGCGCAAACAGCGCGTCGCCGCTACCGGCAAAGGCCACGTACTGCGGGCTGCTGAAAACCGGCTTGGCGGCAAATAGCTGCTGGTAGAAGGCGGTGGAACGGGCGATGTCGCTGACGTAGATCAGCTGCAGGTTGGCAACGATGGCGGTGGTCATGGCAGGTTTCCTCTGTAGAGTGAAACCGCAGGCTACGCGCCCCCTGCTGCCAGCCTGCTGTCAGTAGCGGCTCAGTTTTTGTCGGTGTGCTGCGAGCCGGCAAACTGCCGAGTCGTCATGCAGGCGTGTCGTCCAGCAGGGTGATTTCCACCCGCTCCTTGCCGCGGCCCACGTTCTTGCGCTTCAGTGCGATGCGGCCAACCTCGCCGCTGTGGCGCAGGTGGGTGCCGCCGCAGGGCACGCGGGCGATGCCGGGTAGCTCCCAATAGCGGCGGCCGGCGTCGGCGTCGGAAAAGGCGCTGGTAATGGCCAGCTTGGCCGCAATCAGCGCGTCGATGCGCGTTTGCAAGGCGGGCAGGTGCGGGGTGATGGCTTGCGGCAGCGCAAAGTCGATGCGCGCCTTGTGCTCGGCGATGTGGGCGCCGATTTTTTCCACGTCCGGCAGGGTCTGGTAGATGGTTTCCAGCACTAGCTCGGCGGCAAAGTGCAGCCGCATCAGCCGGTAGCGCCGTGGCCAGTCCAGCTGCAGCGTCACCGCTACGCCGGGCTGCAAGCTGTGTTGCGATGGCAGCGTGTAGACGATGTCCTGCCCCTGCTTGCGCGCGGCCAGCACCGGCCAGCCGGCTATGCTGCCGTGGTCGCTTTCCTGGCCGCCGCTTTCGGCGTACAGGATGGTGGCGGCCAGCGTCAGCTCAGCGCCGGCCACGCTGGCTACCGTGGTGTCTAGCGTGCACAGGTAGGGGTCATCCCAGAATACCTTGCGGGTCATGCCCGGCCCCGCTCTGCGGCCAACCTTTGGTAAATGGCCGGCTCTACTTTTTCCATGATGCGTTCCGGCTTGCCCAGTGCGCCAAAGCCGAACTGCGCGTACAAGCCGTGGGCGTCGGCGGTGGCCAGCATGAAGCGGCGCAGGTTTTGCAGCCGCGGGTGCAGCTGGATGTAGCGCATCAGCGCCTTGGCGATGCCCTGGCCACGCGCGCTGTCTACCACGAATACGTCGGCCAGGTAGCCGAAGGTGGCGTAGTCGGTAATCACGCGGGCGAAGGCCAGCTGCTGGCCGTCGGCGTTGTAGCCGCCGATCACCAGCGAGCCCTGCAACGAGGCTTCGAAAATGTCGCGCGGCAGGCCGGCAGCCCAGTACGACTCGCGGCTCAGGTACTGGTACACCAGCTCGCGGTCCAGCCGGGCGCAGTCGGTACTGAAGACGACGCCTGGCTGCGGCCCCTGCAGGCGTAGCCAGCGGTGGCCGGCGGCGTCGACGCCCTCGCCTGCCGGTTGCCAGCCTTGTTGCCGGTAAAACGCCAGCGCACGCGGGTTGGCCGCAAAGCATTTCAGCGAGGGGGTGGCGGTAAAGCGCAGGGCGGCGGCCTGCAGCAGGGCCTGGCCTATGCCCTGGCCTTGTGCGGCCGGCTGCACGTACAGGTGGTGCAGAAAGTTTTCTTTTTCGTATACCCCGGCAAAGCCCAGTACCTGGCCGTGCTCGTCTTGCGCTACCAGCAGGCTTTCGTCGGCGGTATCGCGGGCAAAGTCGCCCAGCTGCATGGCTTGGCCATCCAGCCAGGGAAAGCAGCTGCGGCGCGTGTCCAGATAGAGCTGCGCCAGCGCGGCGTGCTGATGCGGGGCGTAAGGCAGGATGGTCATACGGACTCCTTAGTGACGCGGCCACCAGCACAGCGAGGCTTCGCGGCTGGCGTGGACGAAACCCAGCTTACGATACAGATCGATGGCGTGGTAGTGGGCATCGGCCACAATCACCAGGCGCGGTACCCGCGCCAGCCCCCATTCGGCCAGTGCGCTGATCAGGCCGCTTGCCAGCCCCAGGCGCCGTGCTGCAGGCGCGGTGGCCACCATCTGGAAGCGCCCGAGCGCCTGCCAGGTAAACAGGCCGGCGCTGGCCTGCAGTTGCCCGCCGGCAAACACGCCCCAGACATGGCCGTGGCCGCTGTGTTCCAGCTGCAGGTAACGCTGCTGGAGCCCGCCCAGAAAGCGGCGATAGCCTGCTTCGTCGTGGCCGGGGTCGCGGCTGGCGGCCAGCAGCGACGCCCATTGCTGCCAGTCGTTTTCGCTGGCCAGCGGCCGCAGCGTGTGGCCGGCAGGTAGCCGGGTTGGCCGCAGGCTGTCGCGGGTAAGCAGCAGGGCAACGGTTTCCATGTACTGGTAGCCGGCGTCCAGCCACGGTTGGTAACGCGCGGCGCAGTCTTCGTCTTCCATCGCCCATAGCAGCGTGCGGTGCTGTACGCCGGCGTGGCCGGCAAAGGCGGCGTCGAAGCGGGCTTCCCATACATCGCGCTGCAGCGGCGCCTGGTCGGGCAGCAGCAGGTTGCCAAAGTAGAAATCGGGCTGCGCGGGGGTGGCCAGTTGCCAGTAGCCGGCATGACGGTTTAACCGGGCTTGTGCGCCCAGCAACTTGCGCTCGCTGAGCACACCCGGCATATCCAGAGACAGCGCCAGGATGTGGCGGTCGCCTTCCTGGCGGCTGGGGACAAAGCCCAGGCTGGTGGCCAGCCGCTGTGCCGGCAGGTTGGCCGCATGGGTGTCGGCTTCTACACGATGCAGGCCCAGCGGGTTGAAACCGGCGTGTAGTAACGCGGCACCGGCTTCGCGGGCGTAGCCCTGGCCCCAGTAGGCTTCGCCTAGCTCGATGCCGAACTGGGCTTCGCCGGCCAGGCTGGTGTAACGCAGGCCGACCGAGCCGACGAGCGTACCGCCATCGGCCAGCGTAATGGCCAGCTGCCACGCCCGGCGCGGTGTGGCCTGCTGCTGGGCGATGAATTGCTGCAGCAGGGCGTCGCTAAAGTCGGGGCTGAGCTGGTGTGCGGCGTAGTGTTGCCCGAAGGCGCTACCCAGGCGCAGCTGGCGGTAGGCGGCCTGGTCGCTGGCGCAAAAGTCGCGCAGCTGCAGGCGTGGTGTTACTAGTGGCAGGGTCAGCATCGGTGTGGGCCTTTCTCCATTAACCAGCGCTGAACATAGTGCTGGTGCGAGTCGGGTAGCGCGGGGCGGTGGCTGGGCTGCACCAGGCTGCAAGCCTGGCTGCACAGGGTGTGCCACAGGCTATGGTGGTGTGGCGGGGGGAGCTCGTCGGCGAGCACGTCGCGCGCGAGATGGCGCGACAGGATAAAGAGCGATGCCATGATGGCGTTTCCTTGAAAGAGCGTGGCCCGGTGCATGCAGCACGGTGTGGGCCGGTATGAATAAAGAGCGAATGCCGTCCGCGGGGCGGAGGACAGCGGCATTGTGGTGATGTGGCGTGGCGGCGTCAATGGCCGAAGGGGCAGACTGCAGCCAGCTTGCGGCTGGTGTGCGGTTTTATTGCCACGGGCTGCGTGAAAGAACAAGGGCAAGCCATGCGGCTTGCCCTTGTGGTGTTGTGGCCAACGTTTGGCACTAGGCGGTGGCCGCGCGCCGTGCTTTGAGGTAGCCCAGCAGGCCGTGGCCGGAGTACAGCGCCAGCGCCGCCCATATCAGGCCAAAGCCGATGGCGCGGCTACTGCCGAATGGCTCGTGGTACAGCCATACGCCCAGCAGCAGCTGGATGGTGGGCCCCAGGTACTGGATCAACCCTACCGTGGCCAGCTTCAGCCGGCGCGCGCCGCTGGCAAACAGCAGCAGCGGGATGGCGGTGACCACGCCGGCACCCATCAGCAGCGCGTCGGTGGCCAGGCCCAGCTGGCCAAACGCGCCGTCGCCGCGTACGGCAAACCACAACAGCGCCGCCAGCGCCAGCGGCAGCATCAGGAACGTTTCCAGCGCCAGCCCTTCCAGCGACGGCAGCGGCGCTTTTTTACGCAGCAGGCCGTACACGCCAAAGGTGGCCGCCAGGCTCAGCGCCACCCACGGCAGCGTGCCCACCGATAACGTGAGCCACGCCACGCCCAGCGTGGCCAGGCCGATGGCGATGCCCTGGGTGCGTGTCAGGCGTTCGCCCAGAAACAGCCGCCCAAGCAGCACGTTCACCAGCGGGTTGATGAAATAACCCAGGCTGGCTTCCACCACGCGGTTTTCGTTCACCGCCCAGATATAGATCAGCCAGTTGAACGACAGCAGCAGCGACGACAGCGCAAACACGCGCAGGCGGGCTCCGTCGCGCAGGCTGTCGCCCAGCCAGCGCCAGTTGCGCTGCACCAGCAGCAAGATGGCCACGAACAGTGCCGACCACACAATGCGGTGACACAGGATTTGCAGCGCCGGTACCGCGTGCAGCGGTTTCCAGTACAGCGGGAACAGGCCCCAGATAAAGAACGCGCCGGTGGCGTACAGCACGCCTTTGCCGGTTTCGTTGGGTGCAGATGACATGGATACGTCTCTAAGGTTGGCCGCAAACAGCGGGTAGCCGCTAGCAGCAAGGATTCAAGCCAGCACTGTAGCGGTGCGGTGGTGGCGGGCTCAACCATGGCGGCAGAACGCAGTGTTTCCGCCTGTGGGGCCAGGGCCTGGCCAGTATGCCATGCGGCTGGCGGCGGCGATTTTGCTGCACTGGCACATTTGCCGCACTCGCCCGCGCGCGAGGCTTGAAAAAACGACAAAGCTTTTGACGTTTACGTTTGCGTCAACTAGTGTTCGCACAAAGCGGTAGCACGCCTGCCGACACACTATAAAGAGACAGAGACACCGCCCGCTGCCTACCGCTGCCGGGCTACATCACCAGGACGGGACGGCTCACAAGGCTTCACCCGACCCGCTGCGACAAGCACACAGATGGAGGAGACACCATGTCGATTCGCCACGTCGAACTGGAAGACAAATACACGGCACCTACCGGGCAGGTATTGCTCAACGGTATCCAGGCGCTGGTACGCCTGCCGATGATGCAGCAGGCGCGCGACCGCGCCGCCGGGCTGAACACCGCCGGCTACGTTACCGGCTACCGCGGCTCGCCGCTGGGCAACGTGGACCAGACCATGCAGAAGGCCAGCAAGCACCTGGCCGCGCATAATGTGGTGTTTCACCCGGGCCTCAACGAGGACCTGGCCGCCACCGCAGTGTGGGGCACGCAGCAGGTGAACATGTTCGAGGGTGCCAAGTACGACGGCGTGTATTCGATGTGGTACGGCAAGGGCCCCGGCGTGGACCGCTCCGGTGACGTGATCAAGCACGGCAACGTGGCCGGCACCAGCAAGTTCGGCGGCGTGCTGCTGATCTGCGGCGACGACCACGCCGCCAAGTCGTCCACCTTCCCGCACCAGTCCGACCACATCCTGGCCGCCAGCATGATTCCGGTGCTGAGCCCGTCCGGCGTGCAAGAGGTGATCGACTACGGCCTGCATGCCTGGGCCATGAGCCGTTATTCCGGCTGCTGGGTGTCGATCAAGGCCATCTCCGACACCATCGAAAGTGCCGCCGTGGTGGACATCAGCCCCGAGCGCGTGCAAACGCTGATCCCCGAAGACTTCCCGCTGCCGCCGGACGGCTTGTCCATCCGCTGGCCGGATACCCCGCTGGCGCAGGAAAAGCGCGTGCTGCACCACCGCCTGTACGCCGCGTTGGCCTACGCCCGCGTCAACAAGCTCAACCACGTGACGCTGGATTCGCCGAAGGCGCGGCTGGGTATCATCACCTGTGGCAAGAGCTACCTGGACGTGATGCAGGCGCTGGACGACCTGGGTATCGACGAAAAACTGGTCGCCGATATCGGCCTGCGCATTTTCAAGGTGGGCATGGTGTGGCCGCTGGAGCCGGAAGGCGTGCGCCAGTTTGCCGAGGGCCTGGAAGAGATCATGGTGATCGAGGAAAAACGCCAGATCATCGAATACCAGCTGAAAGAACAGCTGTACAACTGGCGCGACGACGTGCGCCCGCGCGTGGTGGGCAAGTTTGCCGAAAAAGGCGAATGGGCGCTGCCGCACGGCGACTGGCTGCTGCCGGCTGCTGGCGAGCTGACCCCGGCCATGATCGCCCGCGCCATCGCCAAGCGCCTGGCCAACCTGTACGACAGCCCGGTGATCCACGATCGCCTGAAGTTCTACGACGACAAGGAAGCCCAGCTGGTGAAACCGCGCGAAGCTATCGCGCGCATTCCGCATTACTGCAGTGGCTGCCCGCACAACACCAGCACCAAGGTGCCGGAAGGCAGCCGCGCCGTGGCCGGCATCGGTTGCCACTACATGGCGCACTGGATCGAAGGCGACAGCACCAAGACCTTCACCCAGATGGGCGGCGAAGGCATTACCTGGCTGGGCCAGGCGCCGTTTACCACCACCAAGCACGTGTTCACCAACCTGGGTGACGGCACCTACTTCCACTCCGGCCTGCTGGCCATCCGCGCCGCGGTGGCAGGCAAGGTCAACATCACCTACAAGATCCTGTACAACGACGCGGTGGCAATGACCGGCGGCCAGAATGTGGACGGCTACCTGGACGTGCCGATGATTACCCGCCAGGTACACGCCGAAGGGGTTGGCCGCATCGTCATCACCAGCGACGACCCGGACAAATACCGCACCGCGCACGGCCTGAAAGAAGGCCTGGCACCGGGCGTGGAGGTATTCCACCGCCGCGAGCTGGATCGCCTGCAAAAAGAGCTGCGCGAGCTGCCCGGCGTCACCATCCTGATCCACGACCAGACCTGTGCCGCCGAAAAACGCCGCCGCCGCAAACGCAAGGAGTTTCCCGACCCGGACCGCCGCGCCTTCATCAACGAACGCGTGTGCGAAGGCTGTGGTGACTGCGGCAAGAAATCCGGCTGCCTGTCGGTACTGCCGGTGGAAACCCCGCTGGGCCGCAAGCGCAAGATCGACCAGAGCAGCTGCAACAAAGACTTCTCCTGCGTGGAAGGCTTCTGCCCCAGCTTTGTGTCGGTGGCCGGCGCCAGCGTGAAAAAACCGGGTGGTGCCGCCGCCAGCCTGGACAGCATGGGTGCCCTGCCGGCCCCGCAGCTGCCCGGCTTGCACGAGCCGTTCGGCATCATGGTCACCGGCGTGGGCGGTACCGGTGTAGTGACCATTGGCCAGGTGCTGGCCATGGCCGCACACCTGGATAACAAGGGCGTGACCGTACTGGATATGGCCGGCCTGGCGCAAAAAGGCGGCTCGGTGTGGTCGCATGTGCGCATTGCCGATAGCCAGGAAAAACTGCACGCCGTGCGCATTGCCGCCGGCGACGCCAACCTGGTGCTGGGCTGCGATCTGGTGGTGACCGCCGCCGAGGAAGCGCTGGCCAAAATGCGCGAAGGCTTCAGCCACGTGGTGGTGAACAACTACGAATCGCCGACCAGCGCCTTCCTGAAAAACCCGGACGTGCGCTTCCCGGCCAAGGCCATGAAGGAAGCCATCATCGAGTCGGTAGGCAGCCAGCATTTTGCCGAGGTCAACGCCACCCGCATCGCCACCGCACTGATGGGCGACGCCATTGCGGCCAATATGTTCATGCTGGGTTACGCCTGGCAAAAAGGCCTGGTGCCGGTATCGCTGGAAGCCATCATGAAAGCGGTCGAGCTGAACGGTGCCGCCGTGAAGTTCAACCAGCAGGCCTTTGTCTGGGGCCGCCACGCCGCACACGACCCGGCGCGTATCGAGACCCTGGTCAGCCCGTCGGCCGTGGTGCAGTTTGTACCGCGTGATACGGTAGAGGGCGTACTGCACCACCGTAGCAAAGAGCTGGTGGCCTACCAGGACGATAAGTTGGCCGCACGCTACAAGGTGCTGGTGGAGCAGGTGAAAGCCGCCGAAGAACGTGCCAAGCCGGGCAGCAGCGCGCTGACACTGGCGGTCGCCCGCGCCTACTACCACGTGCTGGCTTACAAGGACGAGTACGAAGTGGCACGCCTGTATAGCGACGGCGAGTTCCAGCGGGCGCTGCGCGAGCAGTTCGACGGTGACCTCAAGCTCACCTTCCACTTTGGCGCCAGCTGGATGACCGGCCACCAGCCGAAAAAGGTGAACCTGGGCCCGTGGGCACTGAAGGCGCTGGGCGTGATTGCCCGCTTCAAAGGCCTGCGCGGCAGTGCGCTGGACCCGTTTGGCTGGCAGGCCGACCGCCGCCTGGAGCGCGCGATGATAGGCGAGTTCGAGGCGCTGGTAGGCCAGCTCCTGGCGGGCCTGTCTGCGGCCAACCTGGGCACGGCGAGCGAGATGGTAAAACTGTACGAGGGAATTCGCGGTTTCGGCCACGTGAAAGAAGCCGGCCACCAGGCCGCGCAAACCAGGCTGGCCGAGCTGCGCAAAGCGTTCGATACGCCGCCCGCCCATAAGGGTGCGGCTGCCTAACGGGCATTGTTTGAGGGTGTTTGACGGGCCGCAAGGCCCGTTTTTTTATGGCTGGCTCAGATGTGCAGCACCAGGCCTGACGGCGCCAGCAAGCCATAAGCGGTGAGTGCCACACTCCACAGCAACAGTTTGGCACCGAACAGGCGCTGCGTGCAGCGTAGCGTACTGGCCAGACCGCAGCCGTACAGCACCATGGCACTCCACATCGGCAATAGCAGCATCAGCAAGGCCAATAGCCACAGCGGGGTAGCCGGCCACAGCAACAGTATGCTGCCGCATAGCAGCGTGGCCAGCGGTAATGCCGCCAGCGCGGCCAGAGTGAGTGCTCGGTTCAACATGTGGAAAGCGTCGGGTAGTCGATGGCGCGACAGCATGCCAGCCTGCTGTGGCAAACCCATGAACGGTGGGTGACTGGCAGATGACAGTGGCTGCTAGCCGCGACAGGCAATAAGTGGTATCAAACAGGTTTGATATATCCACAGGAAAACGCCATGCCCGCCGACATTCTGGTAAAGCTGTACCAGCTGCCGCCCTGCCCCGCCGCGCCCGACGGCGTGGTGTTACGCCACCCCATGCCGCACGAGCGTGGTGCCATGCGCATGTGGATAAGCCGTGAATTTTCTGATGGCTGGGCCGACGAATTCGATACAGTATTCCGCAGTATGCCGCCCAGTGCCTGGGTATTGCAGCGCGGCGGCGAGCTACTGGGTTTTGCCTGCTATGACGTGACCGCACGCGGCTTTTTCGGCCCCACGGGGGTAAAGGAAAGCGAGCAAGGTCAAGGATTTGGACGTTTACTGCTGCTGGCATCGATGCATGCGCTGCACCAGCTGGGGTACGCCTACGCCATCATCGGCAGCGCCGGGCCGGTGGACTTCTATCTGCGCACCTTGCCGGCCATGCTGATCCCCGACAGCCACCCCGGAATTTATCCACAGCCTGTTGATAAGTAGTGGAAAGCCAGCAATGGCAAGGGGCGTGCCCAGCCCGCCCGCGGCGGCGGCGCCCCTGTGATGCGGCTCTGCGGCCAACGTTAAACCAGTAAAATACCAGTTATTTCACGACACCTTGCGCGCCGGAAACAGGCTGAGACGACGCGCGTCATCGACGGCTTGTTCCATGTCGCTGGTTTCCTGCTGCCATACCCATACCTTGTGCTGCGGGTCGTAGGTTTCCACCAGCCACAGCTTCTTGCCGCTGCCCAGCGCCACCAGGCGGGCACGGGCGGGTTGCTGGTAGTTGAAGATGACGGCGTCGCTGGTGACGGGGGCTTGTGGCTTGGTAAACAGGCTACGCATGGTGGTGTCCGTGATAGAGGGCTGCCTGGCTCTTTGCAAATGCCATGCCAGCTTCAAACGCGCGCTTGAGCCGGCGCCAGCCAGCGCGACAGCGGCTCGGCCAGCAGCAGCACCATCACCAGCCGGCACAGCTGGAAGCCGATGATGGTGGGCACGTCCAGCCCCATCGCCTTGGCGGTCAGGCACATCTCGGTAATGCCGCCGGGGGCCAGTGCCAGGATAGCCAGCGCTGGTGGCAGGCCGGCAAGCCACGCCAGCAGCCAGGCACCACCCACCGCCAGCAGTAGCAGGCAGGCCAGGCTGGCCAGGAACGCGGCCAGAAAGCGCGGTGCGGCCAACATCTGCTGTCTATCGAAGCGCACACCCAGTGCAATGCCGATCAGCAGCTGCGCCAGCTCTACCCAGCCGCCGGGCAGGCTGCCGTTCACCGTACCGCTGCTGGCCAGTAGCAGGCTGATGGTGAGCGGGCCGATAAACCACGGGTTGGGGATACGGCGCCATTGCAGCAGCGCGCCTAGCGCCAGTGCCGGCAGCAGCCACGGCAAGGCGCTGCTGCCCAGTGGTGCAAGCGTGGTGGCAAACGGTGCAGCGCTGTGCCCAAACAGGGCAAAGGCGCCGGGGTACAGCAGCACGACGATCAGCACGCGCAGGCTCTGGCCCAGCACGATCCACTCGCTTCTGGCGCCACGGCGGGCGCCGATGGCGGTCATTTCCGAGGCGCCGCCAGGCAGCGCTACCAGCCAGGCGGTGAGCGGGTCCAGCCCCGGGCACAGCCGGCGCAGCAGCTGCATGGCCACCCAGGCCAGCAGGAAAGCAAACGCCACCGCCACGGCTATCCAGGGTGCCAGCGTGACGGTACGCAACAGGGCGTCGTGGCTGAAGGTCAGCCCCAGCGCCAGGCCGACAATGGCCTGGCCCAGCTCGCGGCTATGGCGAATGCTGGCCAGCGGCAGCCCCAGCAGGCGGCCGCCCAGCATGGCCAGCAAGGGCCCCAGCAGCCAGGGCAGCGGCCCGCCGGCGGCGTGCCAAAAAAAAACGCCAGCTAGACTGATGACGAGTCCACTGGCGTGTGAGAAGTACAACATCGCTTGTACCGGGAGTACGGGGTGAGCGGCCGCTTCTGACGGCGGCCATCAACATGCGGGTCAGGCGGCTTGCAGCATTTTCTGGCGGCGCTTCATCAGCGGCGGCACGATCAGGATGGCGGCAGTCACCACCAGGATGGCCAGCGAGATCGGGTGCGTCAGGAATACGGTCAGGTCGCCCTGGTGGATGGACATGGCGCGGCGGAAGTGTTTTTCTGCCATCGGGCCCACAATCAGGCCTACCACCAGCGGCACCACCGGGAAGTCGAAGCGGCGCATCATGAAACCCAATACACCAATGATGTACAGCAGCATCAGGTCGAACCAGCTCTGGCGCAGCGCATAAGCACCCATGGTAGCCAGTACCACGATGCCGCCGTACAGCAGCGGGCGCGGTACTTTCAGGAACTGTACCCACAGGCCGACCAGCGGCAGGTTCAGCACCAGCAGCATCACGTTGCCGATATACAGCGAGGCGATCAGGCCCCATACCAGCTCGGGGTTGGTATCAAACAGCAGCGGGCCCGGCACGATGTTGTACTGCTGGAAGGCAGACAGCATGATGGCGGCGGTAGCCGAGGTGGGGATGCCCAGCGTCAGCAGCGGGACCAGGGTGCCGGTTACCGCGGCATTGTTGGCCGCTTCCGGGCCGGCTACGCCTTCGATGGCGCCTTTGCCGAACTCTTTTTGCGCTTCCGGGCTGGCCAGCTTGCGCTCGGCCGAGTACGACAGGAAGGTCGGCATTTCGGTGCCGCCGGCTGGCAGGGTGCCAAACGGGAAGCCGATGGCGGTACCACGCAGCCACGGTTTCCACGAGCGCTTCCAGTCTTCCTTGCTCATCCAGAAGCTGCCTTTGAGCGACTCGATACGACCGGCGATCTTGTTTTCGTAGGTGGCGGTGTACAGCGTTTCGCCGATGGCAAACAGGCCCATGGCCACCACCACGATGTCGATACCGTCGATCAGCGGCATCAGGCCAAAGGTAAAGCGGCTCTGGCCAGACTGCGATTCGATGCCGATCAGGCCCATGGACAGGCCCAGCAGCAAGGCGATAAAGCCTTTCAGCGGTGAGTTGCCCAGCACGGCAGATACGGCGGCAAAGGTCAGCATCATCAGGGAAAAGGTTTCTACCGGGCCCAGCTGCAGGGCAAAGCCGGCAATCACCGGGGCCAGCAGGGTGAGCAGTACGGTGGCAATGCTGCCGGCCACAAACGAACCGATGGCGGCGGTAGACAGCGCCGGGCCGGCGCGGCCGGCCTTGGCCATCTTGTTGCCTTCCAGTGCCGACACGATGGAGCCGGCTTCACCCGGGGTATTCAGCAGGATGGAGGTGGTAGAGCCGCCAAACATGGCGCCGTAGTACACGCCGGCCAGCATGATCAGCGCGCCGGTTGGGTCTACGCTTTGCGTTACCGGCAGCAGCAGCGCCACGGTGACAGCCGGGCCCACGCCGGGCAGCACGCCAATGGCGGTACCCAGGGTACAGCCCAGCAGCGCCCACAGCAGGTTGGCCGGGGTCAGTGCGGTAGCAAAGCCCAGACTGAACAGGGCATTCAACGATTCCATTACAGTACTCCCCCCGGGATCAGCGCCGGCAGGTTAAGGCCCAGCGTCTTGAACAGGTGAAACAGGCCCAGGGCCAGAACAAAAGACAACACCAGGTCCAGCGTAGGGCGGCGGGTGTCCAGTGCACGACAAATACCGAAGCACAGCAAGGTGCCAGCCAGGGTGAAACCCACCAGGCCAATGAGCGCCATATGGGCAATCAGGCTGCCGCTGGCGATGGCGAACATGCGCCAGTCGGCGTCGCCACGGGCAAATTCGTCTTCGGCTTCTACTTCAGCCGCGTCGTTCTCGCCATCGCTGAGGATGGTATCCGGCCCGTTACTGTGGCGACGCTGCATCAGCAACGCGCCACCGGCAACGATCAGACCGGTTACCACCAGCGAAGGAAAGAAGCGCGGCCCGATGCCGGCATAACCGGCATCGTTCGGGATGTCCTGCAGCTGCCAGGCCATGAACAGGCCCAGCAGGATGATCCCGAAGGCGAGCCATTGCTCGCCGGATACGCGCTTGATCATGGCTTAGTTACCCAGCTTCAGTTTCTTGACAGTCACAGCGGTACGCTTGATGTCTTCGTTCAGGAAGGTCTGGAAGCTGTCGCCGCTTTGCAGCATGTCCAGCCACTCGAATTTCTCGGCTTTGGCTTTCCAGGCTGGCGATTTCACCGCGGTTTCCACCATTTTGATCAGCTGGGTTTTCTGTGCGGCGTTGATGCCTGGGGGCGCAAACACACCACGCCAGTTGTACACCACCACGTCGGTGCCCTGTTCGCGGATGGTCGGTACCGGGATGTCCGGGTTACGGGTAGCAGCGGAAATGCCCAGCGCGCGTACCTTGCCTGCCTTGATCAGGTCGGCCAGCTCGCCGTAGCCGCTGATGTAGGCGGCAATCTGGTTACCCAGTACGGCAGCCTTGCCCTCGCCACCGCCGGCAAACGGGATGTAGTTCAGTTTGTCCGGGTCCACGCCGGCTTTTTCCGACATCAGGCTGGCCATGATGTGGTCAATACCACCGGCCGAGCCGCCACCGATGCTTACCGCACCCGGGTTGGCTTTGTAGGCGGCCATCAGGTCCTTGATGGATTTGTACGGCGACGCAGTAGGTACCACGATCACGTTGAACTCGCCCATCAGGCGGGAAATCGGCGTCACCATGCCAAAGTTCACTGGCGACTTGTTGGTTTCCAGCGCGCCTACAGTCACGGCACCGGCTACCAGCAGGGCGTTCGGGTTGCCCTTTTCGTTATTCACGAACTGCGCCATGCCGATGGCACCACCGGCACCGGCCTTGTTTTCCACGACCACGCTTTTGACCTGGCCCGACGCTTGCAGCGCCTCGCCCAGGGTACGGGCGATGGTGTCAAAGCCGCCGCCCGGGTTGGCCGGAGCCATGATCTTGAATTGTTCAACTTGTGCCTGTGCGGCCATCGGCGCCAGGGCTACCAGGCAGGAAACCAGCAGGGTTTTCAGTTTCATGAATCTCTCCAGTGTTGTGGTACAGCGAGTAATACGTCCTCGGGGCGGGACGATGTTTAATCTTGTTCAGTGTGTCGGGCGGGTGGCCGCCGGCAGCTGGTCGCGCCAGCGTTTCAGGAACAGGCTCTTTTTGGCCGTATCCAGATACACCAGCAGCCCGCTGCCTACCTGAATCGGCCTCAGGTTGGCCGCATTGCGTTTCAGGTCGATATTGCCCAGCTGCCGCGGCAGGTCTTCGCGTATGGGCGGCAGCCCGCTGCCTTGCGACAGTACGTGCTGGCCGTCGCGCGACAGCACAAAATCGGTCCACAGTTTGGCCGCTGCGGTATGGCGTGCGGCCTTGTGTATCAGCATCAGCCGGGTTACCACCAGCGCGTAGTCTTGCGGCAATACCCAGCGCACCTGGGGCTGGTGGCGGGTAAAACTCACCGCGTAGGGCCCCAGCACGTTATAGGCAATATCCGCCTCGCCTTGTGACAGCCGGCGCAGCAGGGTCAGGCTGTTGCCTTCCTGAAAGCGCACATTGCGGCCCAGCGCGGCGGCCAGGTCCCAGAACTCGGCGTTATGGCGCGAGTCCTGGCTGAAAAACAGGTAACCGGCACCGGAGGCCTCCACGTCGTAGGTGGCGACCCGCAGCTGGCCGGGCTGCGCCCGCAGCATGCGGCGCAGGTCGGTATGCGTGCGCGGCATGTGGGCTACCCGCTGGCTGTGGTAGGCAAATACCACCGGTTCGAAGGTGGTGCCGTACACTTCATCCCGCCACGAGGCCCAGTCGGGTAGCGCATCTTTTTGCGGCGAGCTGTAGCGCAGGGCGTAGCCATCGTTCACCAGCTTGATCTGCAGATCCATCGCCGAGCTCCACAGCACGTCGCCGCTGGCGGCGTTATTACCCAGCGCGCGGCGGTAAATGTCGGCACTGTTCAGCTCCTGGTACTGCACGCGGATAAACGGGTAACGCTGCTGGAAGGCCTGCAGTAGCGGCGCCACTTGCTCGCGGTCTATGGTGGCGTGCACCAGCAAGGTGCCTTCACGTCGTGCCGCCTCGCCCAAACCGCTTTGCATGCCATTTCCCGCCAGCAACAGCGGGCTGATGGCCAGGCAAAGACAGGTGAGCAGAAAACGGCGCATGTACAACTCCTTACGGTTGCACCAAGTCTAGGCAGGGCTAGCTTTCATTTCCCTTTCACTGTCTGACAGGCGGGCAGCAGTGGTGCAAGAAAGCCGCAACCTGCCCCTGACAGGTGCTTGGCAGGCGGCGATCGGGTGATACGATGAAAAGACAACACAGCAATAAATGCGGCCAACTGCGGGCCAGCACCGCGGGCAGGGCCACAGCCCACAGACAGAGAGCACGATGAGACTGCTGCTAGTAGAAGACAACCACGACATTGCCACCTGGCTGCAAAAAGCCCTGAGCGCGGCCGGCCACGCGGTGGATATTGCACCCGACGGCGTGCAGGCCGACCAGCTGCTGGCCTACGAGCCCTATTCGCTGGTGATTCTGGACATCGGCCTGCCGCGTATGGACGGTTTCGAGGTACTGAAGCGCCTGCGCCGCCGTGGCAACCGTGTGCCGGTGCTGGTGCTCACCGCACAGTCCGGCATCGATGCGCGGGTACACGGCCTGGACCTGGGTGCGGACGATTACCTGGGGAAGCCCTTCGAGCTGGCCGAGCTGGAGGCTCGCGTGCGCGCCCTGCTGCGCCGCGCCCAGGGCAGCGAGGGCGGCGTGCTGCAGTGTGGCGAGCTGGTGTTCGAGCCGGCGCACAAGCGCTTTGCCGTGTGCGGCCAACCTTTGGCGCTGACACCGCGCGAAATGGCGGTGCTGGAAGTGTTGCTGTACCGCCAGGGCAAGCCGGTGAGCAAAGAGGTGCTGGCCGACCAGATCGTGCGGCTGGACCAGGACCTGAGCCCGGATGCCATGGAAATCTACGTGCACCGCCTGCGAAAGAAGCTGGCTGGTAGCGGTGTGGCCATCCTTACCCTGCGCGGGCTGGGTTATATGCTGGACGTGGCCAAATGACACTCTCGCTGCGGCGCCAGCTGGTGCAATGGGTGGTGATCCCGCTGATCCCGCTGGCGGCAGCCACAGCCTGGCTGGCGCAGGACAACGCGCGCGAGGCGGCCAACGCGGCCTTCGACCGCACCTTGCAGGCCTCGGCGCGCAGCATTGCCGAGCGCATCGTGGTGCAGGATGGCGAGCTGGTGGTGGATATCCCGGTGGCGGCGCTGGAAATGTTCGACCCGCACTTCCAGGACCGCGTGTTCTACCGCATCGGCTTTGCCGGCGGTTCTACCATTACCGGCGACGCCGACCTGCCGCTGCCGGCCACCCTGCCCGGTGCCGGCGAGCTGCGTTTTTACGATGCCAGCTTTCGCGACGAAGCCATCCGCAGCGTGGCGCTGGCGGTGCCGCTGTACTACGCCGGCAGCCAGCGCCTGCTGCTGGTGCAGGTAGGCGAGACCACGCTGTCGCGCGCCTCGCTGGCGCGGCGGCTGTTTACCGAATCACTGGCGCAGCAATGGCTGATCGGTGCGGTAGCGGCGCTGTTGGTGGCCATTGGCATCAACCGTGCGTTGCGCCCGCTGGGCCGCCTGCGCAGCACGCTCAAGGCGCGCGCCGGTGACCCGTCGCTGCAGCTGGACGTCGGCAGCGTGCAAAAAGAGCTGCAGCCGCTGGTGATGGCGCTGAACACCGCGCTGTCCGAGCTGGAAAACCAGCTGTCCATCCGCCAGCGCTTTATTGCCGACGCCGCCCACCAGCTACGCACACCGCTTACCCTGCTGAAAACCCAGGCCGAATACACCCAGCGCCAGCCCGACCCCGCCGAGCAGCAAGCCGGGCTGGCGGCGCTGGTGCACTCTACCGACCAGGTGATTCGCCTGGCCAACCAGCTGCTGGCGCTGTCGCGGGCAGAGCCCGGCCCGGCGCAGCACGACACCCGCGAGCTGGACGTGGCCGAGCTGGCGCGCGAAGTCACCATGGACTTTGTCATGGTGGCGCTGGATAAGGCGCTGGACTTGGGCTACGAAGGCGACGATAGCGCCCTGCTGTGCGGCCAACCTTTGTTGCTGCGCGAAATGCTGTCCAACCTGATCGACAACGCCGTGCGCTACACGCCGCCCGGGGGCGAGATAACGATATCCGCCTGGCAGCGCGGTGGCGAAGTCGAGCTGGTGATCAGCGATAGCGGCCCCGGCATTCCGCCAGAAGAGCAATCGCTGGTGTTCGAGCGCTTTTACCGCGGCCAGCAGGCGGGTGGCGATGGTTGCGGCCTGGGGCTGGCCATCGTGCGCGAGATCGTGCGTGGCCATGCCGGACAAATAAGGCTGGAGTCTGGCAGCGTGGGCGGTTTGCGCATTGTCATTACCTTGCCACGCCAGCCGCCGCTACCACCCGGTGACACGTTACACTCCGGCCTGCACTGACCCACGGAACCCCTCAATACCATGCCCCTGCGCCCACGATACCTGCTTGCCACCCTGCCCTTGCTGGCGCGCCCCGGCCTGGCGGCAGAGCGGGGTGTGCACCTGCCCGGGCCGTGGCTGCTCAGTGCCGCGCTGGCGGTACTGGCGGGCGGGTTGTTGTGGCTGGCCTGGCGCCGCCACCGCCATGCCCAGGCACTGCAAGCACAGCACCGGCGCATGCAGAACCAGCAGGCCACCTTGTTGCAAAGCCTGGGGGAAGGCGTGTGGGGCTCGGATATGGACGGGCGCTGCATCTTTGTGAACGACGCGGCACTCTCCATGCTGGGCTATACCCGCCAGGAGCTGGCACAGCGCAGCGCCCACGAGCTGGTACACCACCATTACCCGGATGGCCGCCCCTATCCGGTGGCCGACTGCCCGGTGACGCAAACCATGCTGGACGGCCAGCCGCGCTCTTGTGACGAATACCTGATCTGCAAGGACGGCAGCTTTCTGCCGGTGTGGCTGACGGTAACGGCCCTGTGCGAGGAAGGCTGCCAGACCGGCGTGGTGACCACCTTCAAGAATATCCGTGCCCAGAAAGCGGCCACCCAGCAGATTCACCGCCTCAACCAGGCCTACGCGGCCTTGTCGTTTACCAACCAGACCATTGTGCGCGAGCAAGACCCGCAGCGCCTGTTCGAGCGTATCTGCGAGATTGCCGTACAGCACGGCGGCCAGCGCATGGCGTGGATAGGCCGGCACGATGCCGACGGGCAATACCTGCAGCCTCTGGCTGTGTACGGTAGTGGCGCGGCGTACCTGGACGAGATTACCGTGTGGACTCGCCCGGACAAAACCGAAAGCCGCGGCGCGGCCTCGCGCGCGGTACTCGAGCAGCAGCCGGTGGTGATCCCCAGTTTTCGCGAGCTGGCGCGCCAGCTACTGGCCGGGCAGCCAGACCTGGCCGAGCAATGGGCACAGCGTATCGAGCGTTTTGGCTGGGGCGCGACGGCTGCGTTTCCTATCCGCTACGGGGGGGACGCAGAGCTGGTGCTGGCGGTGTACTACGGTGCCGATTTCGAATTTGACCAACAGCTGGTCGACCTGTTTAGCGAAATGGCCAGCGATATTGGCTACGCGCTGGACCGCATCGCCATGCAGCAAGAGCAGGTACGCAGCCGGCGGCTGGAAGAAACCCGCGCCTTTTTGCTGGAGTGCATGAGCAGCGACCCGCCGCTACTGCAGGGCCTGCAACGGGTGGCCAGCTATCTGCAAACCCTGCTACAGCGCCGTTGTACTTTCCGCCTGCCGGATGATACGGCTCCGCCACCGGCAGGCTGTCTATGCCTGCCAGTTCCTGCGCTGGATGGCCATATGCTGGTCGAGCTGTATATCGAAGGCCAGGCCGACGAAGCACTGGACCCGCACGACGAGCATTTGCTGCACAGCGTATGCCATCTGGTGGCGCTGGCCATAGAGCGCAAGCAGGCGGTGACCCGGCTGCAGTTGGCCGCCAGCGTATTCAGCCACTCCAGCGAAGGCATCATGCTCACCACTCCGCAGGGGCAGATCGTGGAGGTAAACCCGGCGTTCTCGCGCATTACCGGCTACCCGCGGGAAGAGGTGCTGGGGCATAACCCGAATATGCTGTCATCCGGGCGGCACGACGATGACTTTTACCAGCAAATGTGGAAAACCCTGCGCGAGCAAGGCTTGTGGCAAGGCGAGATCTGGAACCGCCGCCGCGACGGCAATAGCTACCCCGAGCTGCTGACTGTGTCGGCCGTGTACGATAGTAGCGGCCAACTTAGCCATTACCTGGGCGTGTTCTCCGATATCTCCTTGCTGAAACAACAAGAAGCCCGCTTGCAAAGAATGGCGTACTACGACGCGCTCACCGAGCTGCCCAACCGCGTGCTGCTGGCCGACCGTATGCAGCAGGCGCTGGCATATACGCGGCGTAGCCAGCATCTCTTGGGCGTCTGCTATCTGGACCTGGATGGCTTCAAGCCGGTAAACGACCGCTACGGCCACCAGATGGGCGACCGCGTGCTGGTGGCGCTGGCCGAGCGCCTGCGCCAGCTGGTACACGGCGGCGATACCGTGGCGCGGCTAGGCGGGGACGAGTTCGTGATTCTGCTTACCGAGCTGGCCAGCCCGGCGCAATGCGAGCACGCACTACAAAGCCTGCTGCACGAAATCGCCCGCCCCTTGCAGCTGGGCGAGCTGCAGTTGCAACTGACCGCCAGCATCGGCGCTACGCTATTCCCCTACGACGACTGCGACGCCGATACCCTGCTGCGCCACGCCGACCAGGCCATGTACCAGGCCAAGCAGCAGGGGCGCCACCGTTACCAGCTGTTTGACAGCCAGCAGGCGCGCCAGCAGCGCAACCACAGCGAACAGCAAGCCCGGGTTGGCGATGCGCTGGCGGGGGGCGAGCTGTGCCTGTATTACCAGCCCAAGGTCAATATGCAGGATGGCCGCATCGTGGGCGCCGAGGCGCTGCTGCGCTGGCAGCACCCGGCGCTGGGTCTGTTGCTGCCGGGGGCATTTTTGCCGCTGATCGAGGACAGCCCCCTGATTGTCAGCGTGGGGCAATGGGTGATCGATACCGCGCTGGCCCAGCTGGCCATGTGGCAGCGCGAAGGCCTGCCGCTGACCGTGAGTGTGAATGTGGCCGCCAGCCAGCTGCAACAGCCCGACTTTGCCGCGCAGCTGGCCCACAGTCTGGCGCGCTACCCGGCGCTGTTACCGCAGTATCTGGAGCTGGAAATCCTGGAAAGCGCGGCCTTGCACGATATGGATCAGGTATCCGAGGTGATGCAGGCTTGCCAGGCGCTGGGCGTGAGCTTTGCGCTGGATGACTTTGGCACCGGCTATTCGTCCCTGACTTACTGCAAACGCTTGCCGGCATCGTTGCTGAAGATAGACCAGTCTTTTGTGCGCGACATGCTGGTAAACAGCGAAGACCGCGCGCTGGTAGAAGGCGTGATCAGCCTGGCGCGTGCCTTTGGCCGTGATGTGATTGCCGAAGGCGTGGAAACCATCGCCCATGCCCACGCGCTGCGCAGCCTGGGCTGCCACCTGGGCCAGGGCTACGGTATTGCCCGGCCCATGCCCGCAGCTGACTTGCCCGGCTGGGCGGCGGCGTGGCCGGCATCGGCAGAATGCCACGCCATGCTGCAAGGCTGAACGCTGCCGGGCCAGGGTTGGCCGCAAAACAAAACGCCACTGCCGGCAGGCAGTGGCGTTCGTCATGTTGTCACCGCTACCGCATCGTGGCGGTAGCTGGTTATCTATTTCCCTCTGTACGACTTAGCGCACGGCGACAACAATATCCTTGCTGAACACCTTTTCGCAATACTTGCACTTCATTTTGGTGTCGTGTTCGGTTACGCGCACGCTGAAATGGCTCTGTACCGGCTCCACATGCGACACGCAGTTGGAGTTGGGGCAGGCAAACAGGTCGGTGACTTCGGCCGGTATCGCCAGCTTCTGTTTGCGCACCACCTCGAAGTTTTCGATCACGCTCACCGTGCACTTGGGGGCCAGCAATGCCAGCTCGTTGGCCTGGCCTTCGGTCAGCACCAGGTTTTCCACCTTGATCAGGTCTTTGTTACCCATGTGGCCGCTGGACAGGTTCAGGCCCACGGTGACGCGCTCGCCGTAGCTGGTCAGCTCGAACAGGTCCAGAATGCGCAGGCCCAGGCCGGCGGGGATATGGTCGATCACGGTGCCGTTTTTCAGCGCCTCGACATTACGGGCGTAGACTTTTTCGCTCATGGTTTTTCCTTTCACACCGTTTCGTTCAGTACCAGCGACAGCAGCGCCTGGCGGGCGTACACGCCGTTTTTCGCCTGTTCGAAGTAGTAGGCGTGCGGGGTAGCGTCCACATCGGTGGCGATCTCGTCCACGCGTGGCAGCGGGTGCAGGATCTTCATATTGGGGCGGGCGTGGCGCAGCATGTCGGCGCGCAGCACGAACTGGCCCTGTATCTTCTGGTACTCGGCCTCGTCAAAGCGCTCGCGCTGTACGCGGGTCATGTACAGGATATCGATGTGCGGGATCACTTCTTCGATGGTGCTGGCAATGGTGTAGCTGATGCCGCGCTCGTCCAGCTCTTCGCACAGGTAGTCCGGCATGGCCAGTGCTTCGGGGCCGACAAAGTAGAACTTGGCGCCGAACAGCGACAGCGCTTGCGCCAGCGAGTGCACGGTGCGGCCGTATTTCAGGTCGCCGACAAAGGCCACGGTCAGGTTGTCCAGGCGGCCCTGGGTTTCGCGCAGGGTAAACAGGTCCAGCAGGGTTTGCGACGGGTGCTGGTTGGCACCGTCGCCGCCATTGATGATGGGCACGGCAGAGAATTCGCTGGCCACGCGGGCGGCGCCCTCTTTCGGGTGACGCATCACGATGGCGTCGGTATAGCTGCTGATGATGCGCACGGTGTCGGCTAGGGTTTCACCCTTCTTGGTAGACGTGCTGGCGGCGTCGGAGAAGCCGATCACGGTGCCGCCCAGGCGCTGCACGGCGGTTTCGAACGACAGGCGGGTGCGGGTGGATGGTTCGAAAAAGCAGGTGGCGATCAGGCGGCCCTGCAGCAGGTCGGCGCGCGGGTTGGCTTTCAGGCGCGCGGCGGTTTCCACCACCAGCTCCATTTCAGCCCGGCTGAAGTCCGGGATGGAGATAATGTGCTTGCGATAAAGCGGGTTGGGCATGGCGGGTCGCTCCGGCAGATGACAAAAACAAGGCTGAAAAAAAAGCCCCTGAGCAATCAGGAGCTTTTTTTACAAAAACGGTCGGGCCCGGCGGCATGTCGATCACGGCCGGCAACGGCAACGCCTCGCGCCAGGGCGACAAAAGCGGCAGTACGTGGGCGGGAAGGAATCATGGCGCGGCTCGCGAACGAAACTGCGGGATTATACGAAATCCTGTGCGGCGTGGGTAGGGGTTAGCCTGTCAGCAGCCGTGCGGCCAACAGCACGAAGCCTGCGGCCAACCATGGCCGCCAGCGCGGCTCCAGCAGTGTGGCCGGCGCGCCGAGCAGCAGTCAGGTGGGCGGGTCAGTCCATGGCAGCTTTCTCCCGGTGGGCGCCGTATGATCATGCATGCCGAGGTCATGAAAAAAGCCACCCGTTGCCGGGTGGCTTTTGATCGGGGTGAAACCCTGCTGCTTGCCCTTACAGCCGGAAGTTGCTCACCAGCCGCTCCAGGTTGCCAGACAGCTCGCGCAGCTGTTCTACCTCGCTGCGTACCTCGCGTGCGATGTCGCTGTTGGTATGCGCCATATTGCTGATGCGCTCTACGTTCTGCGCGATTTCGGTGGTCGCGCTGGATTGCTCGCGTGTGGACGAGGCAATGTCGCCAATCGACATCACCAGGGTGTGGCTCTTTTCCTGCACGGTTTGCATGGCCTGGTTGGCCGCATGGGCAATGTCCACGCTGACGGCGACCAGGTCGCGGCTATGTTTTACGTCGGCCACCGCATCACTGGTTTCGCTGCCGATGGCGTTGACGATACGGCTGATTTGTACGGTGGCTTCGGCGGTGCGCCCGGCCAGGTTGCGTACTTCGTCGGCTACCACGGCAAAGCCCCTGCCCTGCTCGCCGGCACGGGCGGCTTCGATGGCGGCGTTCAGCGCCAGCAGGTTGGTCTGGTCGGCAATGTCCTTGATCACGTTGACGATGGTATTGACCTCTTGCGAGCGCTCGCCCAGCGCGCCCATGCGGTCGGCCAGCGCCTGCATGCTGCTGGTCATGCGCTGGATCTCGTCGGTCACCTGGCCCACGGTAGCGACACTCTTCTCGGTAAGCTGGCCGGTTTCGCGCACGATACCTTCGGCGTCGCTGGCCGAGTTGGCGATGTGCTGTACGCTGACGGTGACCTCCTCTACCCCGGCGGCGGTGGCGCTGGCCGCGTCGGATTGCTGCGCCGAGGCCTGTTCCACCTTGATGGCGCTGTCGGCCAGCTGGCCGGCGCTGCGGCTCACGGCCAGGCTCTGCTCGCGAACGTCGATGAACATCTCGCGCAGGCTATCGATAAAGCGGTTGAAGGCGTCG
Organism: Vogesella sp. XCS3; assembly: GCF_020616155.1. Lineage (NCBI taxonomy): Bacteria > Pseudomonadati > Pseudomonadota > Betaproteobacteria > Neisseriales > Chromobacteriaceae > Vogesella > Vogesella sp. XCS3. Next base: position 2,672,497 of record NZ_CP085530.1, read on the forward strand.
GCGGTGTGGCCGATTTCATCGCGGTTGCTCACATTGATGCGTACGGTCAGGTCGCCCTTGCCGCTGGCCAGCTGCTCCATGGTGTTGGCCAGGGTATTCAGCGGGCGGGTCAGCGCGCGTACGACGGCAGCCAGTACCAAGAGGATGATGACCAGGGCCACCACGCCGATGATGATGGCCACATTGCGCTGGCTGGCCGCCGACTCGGTAATGGCCGCGGTGGGGATAGCAACGCCTGCCGACCAGAACTGGCCGGTTTCACCCACCTTGATCGGGTAGAAAAAGTGGGTGAAGCCGCCGTCTTCATAAACAAAGCTTTCGCCCTTTTTCACTTGTTCGATATGGCTGCTCAGCACGTCTTCCTTGGCTAGCGGTTTACCCACCAGGCCTGCATCTGGGTTCACCACGTACAGCCCGCCTTCGGACACCATGCGCACAAAGCCGGTTTCATACAGTTTCACACTGCCGTATTTCTTCTGCAGGGTGTCCAGTGCCAGGTCGGCCGCTGCCACGCCCAGGAATTTGCCGGATTTATCCTTGATGGCAACGGCCAGCGAGCTTTCCAGTACCTGTTTGCCCTGTACTTCGTAGAAGAAAGGCTCGGTAATGGTGTCGCGGCCACGGGTTTTCGGTACGTAGTAGAAGTCACCCCAGCCTGGCTTGTCGTAGTCGGGCACGTATTCGGTCAGTTTGTCTTTCCACTCGGGGAATTTTTCCACCCGGTCTTTGGACATCATCACGTCTTGTGCCGCTTTGCCATCGCTGCCGCGTGTCATGTACGGGCTGTAACGGCCGGAGGGGTCGTGACGCGGCCAGTCCAGGCGGAAGGCATCGTCTTTGCCGTCCAGGGCATTGGGTTCGTACAGCATCCACATGCCGATGATCTGGGGCTCGGCATCCAGCAGGTTGAGAATGGTGTTGTCGATGACCTTGCGGTCTACCACGCCGGCGCGCTGCATGCCCGCCACCGCATCAGCCAGGTGCTTGGGCGTGGCAAAGCCACGGCTGAGGTCACCCGTTACCGCATCGGCAAAACGCCCGGCCTGCTCTGATGCCAGCTGGTAGCCCTGTTCCTTGGCCGAGTCATAGCTTTGCTTGGCGATCAGGCCGATCATGCTGCTGAATCCCACCGCAATGGCTACGCCAGCCACCACAATAATGCGGTTACCCAGGTGTCCCCACTTGGCTGTTTTTCCCATTTTGCATTCCTTGTGCTGAGTCAGGGCGGTGCTTCGCTTGAAGGATAGAAGCCCGCCATCCGTATTTCTACGTATCGTTTTATTAAAGACATTACGCCCGGCAGGGGCTAATGAATAGAAAATGATCAAACCTGCGGCGCCTTGGGCGGGAGCTGCACGTGAAATACAACAGACCACTTGGCTGGGTACACGAGTGGGTTTACGTTTGGTAATAAATGGGGCTTGGCATTGTGCTGGTATGGCTTCGATAATGAATTGCCAAGATACCTGTGTCCGTTTCGGTTTATTGCCTGTAGCCTTGCTCGTCCGGTTTGTGCGGCGCCACCCCTTTATATAGCTTTCAGTAATTAAATGATTAAGTGTATAGATGTCTCTGATCTAAAAGTCGGCATGTTCGTGCATGACCTGAATTGCGACTGGGCTTCTCACCCGTTCTTTCGCAAGAGCTTCTTGCTGAAGCAAGACAGTGAGATTGCCAAGATTGTCGAGGCCGGCATTCATGAGGTGTACATCGACACCCAGAAGGGGCTGGACGTTCGGCACGCCCGTACCGAACAGGAGGTGAAGGAAACACTGCAGCAAGAGATGCTGGAGATTGCCAGCAAAGAACCCTCGCCCATTATCCAGGTATCGTTTGCCGACGAGATGGGGCGTGCCGCCCGCATCAAGAACCAGGCGCAGACGCTGGTAAAAACCGTGATGCAGGATGTACGGCTGGGCAAGGCGGTAGAGCTGGAGCAGGTGGACCCGATGATCGAGTCCATTACCGAATCGGTGCTGCGCAACGGCGGCGCACTGACCACGCTGCTGCGCATCAAGAACAAGGACGACTATACCTTTTTGCACTCGGTCAGCGTCGGTACGCTGATGATTGCTTTCTGCCGCTCGGTAGGCATGGACCGCGAGGCGATCCGCCAGGCGGGCTTGGGCGGTTTGCTGCACGATACCGGCAAGGCGCTGGTGCCGGACGAGATCCTGAACAAGCCGGGGCGGCTCACTGACGAAGAATTCGACATCATCCGCCGCCACCCTGGCGACGGCCACGAGATTTTGCTGAAAACCCCGGGCATTGGCGAGATCCCGCTGGACATCACCCTGCACCATCACGAGCGCGTGGATGGTAGCGGTTACCCGCACAAGCTGCCGGGCGAGCAGATCACCACCATGGCCAAAATGGCGGCCATTGTGGATGTGTATGACGCCATTACCGCCGACCGTTGCTATCACAAGGGCTTGTCGGCTACCGACGGCCTGCGCAAGCTGTACGAGTGGAGCAAATACCACTTCGACCCCAAGCTGGTACAAGCTTTCATGCGCTGCGTGGGGATTTACCCGGTGGGCACGCTGGTATTGCTGGAGTCGGGCAAGCTGGGCGTGGTGATAGAGCAGAACGAGGGCAACTTGCTACAGCCTACCGTGAAGACGTTTTTCAGTACCAAGAGCGGCGTTTACCTGAGCCCCGAAATCGTCAACCTGGCCAAGCCGCTGGGTTTTGGTGGCGGCGACAAGATTGTCAGCCATGAAGACCCGGCAAAGTGGAAGGTCAACCCGCTGCGTTTCTTGTAAGCGCGAGAATGTTTGCCAAATGAATGCGGCCAACCCTGGTGCCAGGGTTGGCCGCATTGTCTTGGTGCGGTGCTTAGAGTTTAACCAGCTCGCGGTCGTTACCGCCGCGGCGTTTGGCGCGGTACATGGCGCTGTCGGCCTGGGTAAGGATATCGCGAGGCATTACGCTGCCGCTGGTAAACAGGGTAATGCCCACCGAGGCGCTGACGCTGTTGGGCAGGCTCAGCCCGTCTACCGGGCTGGACAGCGTGGCGATGATCTTGTTGGCAACGGCACGGGCACCGCTTTCATTGGTGCTTTCCAGCAGCACGGCAAACTCGTCACCGCCCACGCGGATCAACAGGTCGCTGGTGCGTACCACGCCGCGCAGGCGCGCCGCCATGGTAGACAGTACGCGGTCGCCAATCACATGGCCGTGTACGTCGTTAATGGCCTTGAAACGGTCCAGATCCAGAAACAGCAAGGCACACAGCCGTGCGGTGTTGTCCTTGGCCAGGTTGTCCAGCTTCAGCTCCAGATAGCGGCGGTTGGCCAGGCCGGTCAGCGAGTCGCGGTGCGCCAGCTCGGTAAGGTGGCCTTGCAGCAGCTGCAGGCGCTGCGCTTCCTGGCGGCGGGTGGTGACATCGTGGTGGGTTTCCAGCAGGCCATCCAGCTCGCCCTGGGCGTTGAATAGCGGTGCCAGGGTAATTTCGTAAAAGCGCTGCTGGCCAAAGCTGTCGGTGCAGGTTTGCTCGCTGGTGACGGGCTTGCGCCACTCGATAACCTGCTGCCGCGGGCAGGGTTTGTCGTCTTCGCAAGGCTGGCTGCTGCCGTGGATGTAGTGGTGGCACGGCCCGTGCTTTGGCTCGCCGTACTGGCGGCGCGCTTCGGCATTGGCGTATTCCACGGTATGGTCTGGCCGGAACAACATGACGGGGTGGGGCAGCAAATCCAGGATTTGCTGCAATCGTGCGGCATCCGGGTGTGCGTGGCCGGTTTGCGGGGTAAGCGAGTGGTCAGATAGCGTCATGTCCGCTCAAGTGGCTGTCTACAAAAAGAAATAGGTTAACAGTTGCTTGAAATCGTCATGACTTGTGTTTTAAATTTAATGACAATTAGCAATACAATGCTAATAAGTTAAGGTATGTTTCTATAAAAAAGGCTGGTCAATTGACCAGCCTTTTGTCATTTATGCAACACTGCTATTTGATCAGCTCGATACTGAGCGAGCCGTCGCCGTTATCGCGTACCACGCTAAATTCCGGGTGGCGCGCCAGTACAGAGCGGGCTCCGCTACCGGTGCTGAAGCGCAGGCCGACACCGGCTACCGGCAGGATGCGCCAGTTGTTGTCGCGGCTTGGGTTTACCGAGCCTTTGCTGGCCAGGTAGCGCGCCAGCGCCTCGCGGTTTTCGTCCGGCGCATCGATGACAATCTGCTTGCCATTGAGGCCGGCAAAGTTGCCGCCGCCGCTGGCGCGGTAGTTGTTGGTGGCCACCAGGAAGGTCTGGCTGTCATCCAGCGGTTTGCCGTCGTAACGCAGGTTCACGATGCGGTGCGCGGCCGCGTTGGCCAGCTTGCCGTCCATGTCGTAGCGCGAGGGCTGCGTCACGTCGATGTCGTAGCTGACGCCATCGATGGTGTCGAAGTTGTAGGAGCGGAAGTCGGGGTTGATCAGCTCTTGCGCCGCCGGGCCTTGCGGGTCGATGCGGTTGAACTGGCCGGCCGAGCGTTCCAGCCATTCACGCACGTCGCTGCCTTTTACCTTCACCACTTTCAGGGTGTTGGGGTAGATGTACAGGTCGGCCAGGTTCTTGATGGCCAGCGGGCCGGCCGGAATATCGGTGTAGTAGCCCCAGCCCTGGCGGCCACCAGCCTTGAACGGCGCGGCGGCAGACAGCAGCGGCAGCTTCTCGTATTCGGTGCCGCGCACGGCGTTTTGCACGTACCACAGCTGTGCTTGCGACACGATCTGTACTGACGGGTCATCGGCTACCTGGGCAAAGTAGCTGTAGATCGGCGCGGTGCTTTGCGCTACCTGGCCGCGCACGTAGCTCAGCGTATCGTCGTGTACGTGGCCGATCAGCTCGCGCACCAGCGGGTCGGCGTCCACGGTAGGCTTTTTGGCTTTCTTGTCGAAGATGGGGCGCAGGCTGGCTTGCTGGTCGATTACTTTCCAGCTGCGGCCAACCTTGTCCACCGTCAGGTCGATCACACCCAGGTGGTCGCCCCAGCGGCCGGGCATGGTGGCGGCCACACCGTTGATGGTGCCCTTGTCGATATTCACTTTCGGGTAGTCGGCAAACGCCTTGGACGGAAACTCGGCGTGGGCGTGGCCGAACAGGATGGCGTCAATGCCCGCCACCTCGGCCAGGCCGGCTACCGAGTTTTCGGCAAAGCGCGGCTGTTCGCCCTTCTCGAAGCCGGAGTGCGCCACCGCTACCACGATGTCGGCGCCTTTTTTCTTCATTTCCGGCACGTAGCGGCGGGCGCTTTCCAGGATGTCCTGCGCCTGCACGCGGCCTTCCAGGTTGGCTTTGTCCCACATCAGGATTTGCGGCGGCACGAAGCCGATCACGCCGATGGTGAGCGTGTGCGTCTTGCCGTCTTCGTCCTGCACCTTGCGCTTGAGCAGGGTGTAGGGCTGTACCAGCGGCTTGCCGGTTTTGGCGTCGGTGACGTTGGCCGACACATAAGGGAAGGCGGCACCCTGCAGCGCTTGCTTCAGGAACGGCAGGCCGAAGTTGAATTCGTGGTTGCCGATATTGCCGGCGTCGTAGCGCAGCGCGTTCATCACGGTATAGGCCGGGTGGGTTTCACCCTTTTTCAGCGGTTTTACTTTTGCCACCAGGTCGCCCATCGGGCTGCCTTGCAGCAGGTCGCCGTTATCGATCAGCACGCTGTTTTTGGCTTCGGCGCGGGCGGTCTTGATCAGGCTGACGGTTTTGGCCAGGCCAAAATCATCGGTGGCTTTGTCCTGGTAGTAGTCGTAGTTCACCAGGTTCATGTGGATGTCGCTGGTTTCCAGCAGGCGCAGCTTGACCGGGGCGGCCCAGGCGCTGCTAACGGCAACGGCCAGCAAGCTGGCGGCAAACAGTTGGCGTGTCATGGTGTGCTTACTCGTGTTGGTAGCCGGTCGGGTGCCGGCTGATGGCGCGAGTGTGCAATAAATGCCGCCCGCCTGACAACGCAGGCTTAGCCCAGTGCGCGGCTGCCGTCTGCCGGGTACTTGCGGGCGTTCTTCTGCAGCTTGTCGGCCACGGCGGCGTTCAGGTCCACGCCTGTCACATCGGCCAGTCGCACCAGGTACATCAGCACGTCGGCCAGCTCTTCCTGCAAGTGGGTGTACTCGGCCGGGTTGGCCGCAAGGTTGGCGGCCTCGGCGTCGGTCTTCCACTGGAAGATCTCGGCCAGCTCGCCCACTTCGCCGGTTAGCGCCAGCATCAGGTTGCGCGGGGTGTGAAACGGTTGCCACTGGCGGGCGGCGGCAAATTCGCGCTGGGCGGCGATCAGGCCGTCTACGTTCACAAGGTGGGTCATGCGGTGTCCTTTATCGGGCGGGTACAAGGCAAAACGCCCTGCACAGGCAGGGCGTGGTGGTAGCGGGCAAGTTGGCCGCTTACAGCAGGCCTTCTTCCTTCATGGCCTGTTGCACCGCCGGGCGGGCAAAGATGCGGGTGCTAAAGGCCTGCAGTGCCGGCCAGGCGTCCAGGCTGCGGCCAACGTATTTGCTCCACGACAGGCACACGAACAGGTAGCCGTCGGCCACGGTGTAGCTATCGCCCAGCAGGTAGTCCTGCTGGCCCAGCGTGCTGTTGAGCGCATCAAAGCGCGTGGTCAGGCGCTGCCAGGCGGCGTCTTTTACCGCCTCGTCCTGGCTGTGGAACAGCGGCGAGAAGCCCTTGTGCACTTCGGTGGAGATGAAGTTCAGCGCTTCTTGCAGGCGGTAGCGAGCCAGCGTACCGTTGGCCGGGGCCAGGTTTTTCTCGGGTGCCTGGTCGGCAATGTACTGCACCAGCGCCGGGCCTTCGGTAAGGATCTCGCCGTTATCCAGCTGCAGCGCCGGTACGTAGCCCTTGCTGTTGATGGCGCGGAAGTCGGCGCCGCTTTCGGTGAGGCGCGGCTCGGCGCGCAGGTTCACTTTTTCGAACTGGTACGGCAGGCCGCTTTCTGCCAGGGCAATGTGCGGGGACAGCGAGCAGGCACCGGGGGAGTAGAACAGTTTCATCTTGTATCCTCAACGAAGGGGGCCGTATTGCCAGCCAGGTCGGGCTGGCGATGGACTAGGGCCTGTTAACACTATTTATTGCTGCGGCGCAGGCTCGAGAAGTTTTCCAATGCCAGGCGGAGGGCGATGCGCTGGGTGGTTCCCAGCGCAAGCCTGACAACGCCGCAGTGGGAAGCTTATCGGGCCTGCCCTTCGGGGCGCGCGCCATGCGGGGCACTGCTTTGTCAAACCCTGCTGCGCCCGGTTTTTCGTGCATTGCCGCCGCCTGACAAGCGCCGCCGCATCAAAAATAGCGTTAACAGGCCCTAAGCCATCATGGTGATGGCTGCGGCGGATTTCAAGCCTCGTCCATTTCTACGTGGCGCAGGTCGTGGTACTCGTGCTCGGCCAGGCCCTGTTTCCAGTAGCCCACCAGCCGGGTGCGCGCGCGGCTGCTGCGGCCGGCGGCGATGAAGCGCGCGCGGATGGCTTTTACCACGCCGGACTCGGCGGCGGCCCACAGGTAGGCGTCTTGCCATTGGCTGGCCGGCAGCGCGTCCAGCGCCGGCAGCAAGGCATCCACCGCATCGGCCACTATCCATTGCACGTTGACGCCGGCCGGGTGTTGCAGCGGGATGATTTCGTCGGCCGCCGGCACCGCCAGCAGCGCGTGGCCGCAGGTATCGGCGGGCAGGCTTTCCAGCAGCGCGCTGGCGGCGGGCAGTGCGCACAGGTCGGCCAGCAGCAGTAGCTGCCGTTCGCCGGCCACATCCAGCGGTGCACGCGGGCCCATTACCGCCAGCGGGTCGCCGGGCTGGGCGTGGCGCGCCCACAGCGAGGCGGCGCCGTCCGGCTCGTGCAGCAGGAAGTCGATGTCCAGCTCCAGCGCGTCGCGGCGGAAGTGGCGCACGGTGTAGGCGCGCGAGGCGCGGCCGCCATCGGGCAGCGGAAAGTACAGCTTGATATTGGGGCCGTTTTCCACGTGGAACACGGCAAGCTCGGGGCAGCTCACCGTGATGCGGCGCATGCGCGGGGTGAGCTGGGTGGCGCGAACCACGCGGGTGTCGAAGTGGTACAGGCGGTCGGTGGGGCGGCTCATGGCGGGCTCCTGATGCGTTCTGGGCAGGGTGGTTCAGGCGATGACGCCGTCGATCAGTACATTGAGGCGGCCGCGCGAGCAGGCTTCGACGCGGCTTTGCACGCCGTAGACGCTGGCCAGCGTGGCCGGGGTAATCACGTTGGCAGGTTGGCCGCAGGCCAGCACGGCGCCTTGTTTCAGTAATAGCGCACGGTGGCAGTGGTGCAGGGCAATGTTGAGGTCGTGCAGCACCACCAGCGTCACCATGCGGCGGCGGCGGGTTTCCTCGGCCACCAGCTGCATCACGTGGCACTGGTGGTTGAGGTCCAGCGCCGACAGCGGTTCGTCCAGCAGCAGCACGTCGGGCTGGCGGATCAGCGCCTGCGCCAGGCCTACCAGCTGCTTCTGGCCGCCGGACAGCTCGTCCAGGTAGCGCATGCCCAGCTCGGCAATGCCCAGCCGCGCCAGCAGGGTGTCGATGTCGGCGGCGGCGTGGCGGCTGGCCAGCCCCAGGCCGGTGGCGTTGGCCGCCACCATCACCGATTCCACCACCCGCAGGTGCAGCGCCGGTGGCAGGCTTTGCGGCAGGTACACCACGTGGCGCGCCCGCGCTTCCAGCGGCAGCGCTCCCAGCGCCTGGCCGTCCAGCGTTACGCTGCCGTGCAGCGGCAAGAGGCCGGCCAGCGTTTTCAGCAGCGTGGACTTGCCACAGCCGTTGGGGCCGAGCACCGCGGCCACTTCGCCGCGCAGCAGCGGCGGGCAGCTGATGTCGGCCAGGATCTGGCGGCGGCCGTAGCTGGCGGCCACGCCTTGCAGTAACAGGCCGTCGTTCATGCGCGTTCTCCGTGGCGGAACACCACTGATACGAAAAAGGGAATACCCACCAGCGCGGTGACCACGCCTACCGGGATGATGATGCCGGGCAGCAGGTTTTTCGACGCCAGCGACGCCCACGACAGCACCGCGCCGCCGATCAGCATCGAAGCCGGCAGGTAAAAGCGGTGATCTTCGCCGAACAGGCGGCGGGCGATGTGCGGGGCGATCAGGCCGATAAAGCCGATGGTGCCGGCAAAGGCCACCGCCAGGCCGGTGAGCAGGCTGACGCGCAGCAGGCTGGCCAGGCGCAGGCGGCGCACGTCGATGCCGAAACTCTGCGCCCGGTCTTCGCCCAGCCGCAGCGCGGTCAGGCGCCAGGCGCTACGCAGCGACAGCGGCAGCACCAGCAGCAGCGCGGCGGCCACCAGGCCCAGTACCGGCCAGTTGGCGCGCGACAGGCTGCCCATGGTCCAGAACACCATGCTTTGCAGCGCCTCCGGGCTGGCCACGAACTGCAGCAGCGACACCAGCGCGTTGAAGCTGAACAGCATGGCAATGCCCAGCAGCACCACGCCGTTGCCGGACAGCCGCGCGCGGCGCGCCACCGCGTCCAGCAGCAGTGCGCTGCCCATGGCAAACACGAAGGCGTTGGCCGACACCATCCACGGCCCGCTGACGCCGGGCAGGCTGGCCTGCAGCACGATGGCCAGCGACGCGCCCAGCGCAGCGGCCTGGTCCAGCCCCAGCGTGAACGGGCTGGCCAGCGGGTTGTGCAGCACGGTTTGCGTTTCGGCGCCGGCCAGGCCCAGTGCCATGCCCACCAGTACCGCCATCAGCGCGTACGGCAGGCGGATGTCCCACACGATGATCTGGTTGGTGGCGTCGCCCTGCTGCCACAGCGCCTGCCACAGCTCGCCCAGGCTCAGCGCCGCCGGCCCCAGCGTAAAGTCGGCCAGCAGCGACAGCACGATGACGCCGGCCCAGAGCGCCAGCCACAGCAGGCGCTGCCACTGCAGCGCCTGGTAGGCCGGTGCGTAGCCGGCCAGGCTTGCCTGCCCTGCCCTCATCGGCTGCCCACCCAGTAGGTGCCGGCCGGGGTGAAGGCGGCAAAGCGCTGATGCATGTCCTGCCAGCTACGCGCCGGGTCTACGTCTTTGAACTGCGCCGGGTGCAGCCATTTGGCCATGGCCTCGGCCAGGATGATGTGCTGCGGCATGATGTAGAACATGTGCCAGCCGGCAAAGGTGTTGCTGCCACGCGCGGCAGGCAGGCCCTTGAGCTGTTCGCGCTGGCCCATGGCCGCCAGCGAGGCCAGCGCGTCGGCACGGCTGACGGCCGCGCCGAACTTCACGCCGGTCTTGTCACCGGGGCCGGCCGCGCCGGAGGCAAAGTAATGAGTGGGTTTCTGTACCAGCACGTGCTCGGGGTTTACCTGGCCCAGCGGCGCGTCCAGCAGTGCGCTGCCCAGGTTGCGGCCGCCGGCCAGCTCTACCAGCTCGCCAAAGCTGCCTTTGCCGGCGGTGGTCAGCTCCTCGATGGTACCGGCGCGCACGTCGGCAAATACCAGCGGGCGCTGCGCGGCCGGTACCGCTGCCAGGCGGCGCTGGATGGTGTTGCGTTTGTCTTCATAGAAGCGGATGAAGCTTTCCGCCTGCTGGCTGCGCCCCAGCGCCTTGCCCATCAGGCGCAGACTGGGCACGGTGTGCTCCAGCGGTTTGTCGCGGAAATCGACAAAGATCACCGCCACCCCGGCCTGAGTCAGCTGCTGCACGATGGGGTTGTCCAGGCTTGGGCCGTGGCCGGAGGTACTGAAAATGGCCAGGTCCGGGCGCAGGGTCAGTACTTTTTCCGGGCTGATGCTGGCTTCGCTGGTTTTGCCGATCAGCGGGATCTTGTCGATCTCGGGAAAGTGCTGGCGGTACTCGGCGTAGCCTTGCGGGTCCAGCATGCGGAAGTCGCCCTGCCAGCCGGCTATGCGCGCCAGCGGTTTTTTGCCTTCCAGCAGCGACAGCGCGTAGAACAGCCGCCCTTCGCCCAGCAGCACGCGCTCTACCTTGTCCGGCACGTTGACGCTGCGGCCGGCGATGTCTTTCACCACCACGGCGGCGGCGTGCTGGCTGGCCAGCAAGGCCAGCAGGGAAAGCCCGAGGCGGGCGGTGCGGGGTACGGAGGCGATCATGGCTCGTTCCTGAGAATGATTTGCAACAAAGCGGCAGTATTTCACTGCCGCGGGCAGGGGGCGTTTGCGAAACGCGCAATCTGCTTTGTGGTGGGGGCAAGCTGTGCGGCCAACCTTGCCGTGCTGGCGAAGGTTGGCCGCAGCGCTTACCAGCGGTAGGCCAGCGACGCTTTCATGGCGCGGCCAAAGCCCGGCGCGCAGAAGGTGCCGTCGCACAGCGTCAGGTAGTGCTGGTCGAACACGTTGCTCACGTTCAGCGCGGCGCGCCAGCTGCGGTTTTCCCACGCCAGCATGGCGTCTACCAGGGTGTAGGCGTCGTTGAGGCTGCTGCCGCCGCCTTGCGACGCGGCGGCGTGGCGCACGCCGACGGCGCTGCTGGTACCTTGCAGCGCGCCGGCAAAGCGGTACTTGGCCCACAGTGCGGCTTGCCAGTCGGGCACCATTTCCACCCGGCGGCCTACTTCATTGGCCTTGTTGCTGCGGGTAATGGCGGTATCGGTATGGCTTAGCGCGGCCAGCATGTCCCACTGCCGCGCCAGGCGCAGGCTGGCTTCCAGCTCCACGCCACGGGCGCGCACCTGGCCGGTCTGCACGTTGCCGCTGAACGGTGCCGGCGCGGTGGTGGTGACGTTGTCGCGCAGCAGCTGGTACACGCTGGCTGCCAGCGTGGTGTCGCTGTCTTCCGGCTGGTAGCGCACGCCGGCTTCCCACTGCTCGCCCTGCTCCGGTTTCATGCGCTGGCCGTAGGCGTCGTTGCCGCTGATGGCCTGGAACGAGGTGCTGTAGCTGAGGTACGGCGCCAGGCCGTTAGCGGCCAGGTACACCACGCCCAGGCGACCGGTGGTGGCGCTGCTGCGGTCGGTGGTGGTGAGCTTGGCAGCCAGCTGTTCGTTGGTGTCACGCACCTTGTCGTGGCGCAGGCCGGCGGTGAACGCCCAGCGCTCGCCCAGCTTGACCTGGTCTTGCAGGTAGAGACCCAGTTGGCGCGAGGTGTCCTTGTCGTCCCACAGCAGCGGCAGGTTCTGCCAGGCGGGCACGGTGAACGCCGGGTTGAAAATGTTCACCGCGTTGGCCGCACCGCGATAGGTGGGCTGGCGGAAGGTGCTGTGGCGCCAGTCCACGCCGGCCAGCAGCGTGTGCTGCACGTCGCCGTGCTGCAGCCGGCTTTCCAGCTGGGTGTCGGCCGCCAGCGAGGTTTCCTGGTTCAGGCGGTACCAGGCGCGGCGGCTGAGGGTGCGGCCGTCGGCGGCCAGCGCTAGCGGGCGTACCTCGCGCCGGGTGTTGTCGCCGTCCAGGTAGCGCACGTTCTGGCGCAGCGTCAGCGCCGGGCTGAAGGCGTGGCTGAACTGGTAGCCCAGCATGCTGCCTTTCTTGTCGTGCAGCGTGTCCGGGCCTTGCAGGTTGGTGCTGGCATCCGGTTGGCCGGCGCTGCCGGGTTTCACCAGCTGGTTGGGCACGGCCCAGCCGTTTTCGTCGTGCTGGTACTGCGCCTGCAGCAGCAGGCTGGTGGCGTCGCTGGGTTGCCAGCTCAGTGCGGCCGCCAGGTAGCGGCGGTTGTCGGGCAGGTATTGCCACTGGGTGTCGCTGTCGCGGCCCAGCGCGGTAAGGCGGTAGCGCAGCGTGCCGGCGTCGTCCAGTTGGCCGCCGATGTCAGCGGCCAGCTGGCGGTGGCCGTCGCTGCCGCTTTCTACCACCACTTCGTTCTGCATGCCGGCGCGCGGCTGCTTGCTCACCATGTTCACCATGCCACCGGGGGTGGCGCGGCCGTACAGCACCGACGCCGGGCCGCGCACCACCTCCACCCGCTCCAGGCCGTAGGGCTCGCTGCGGCTGATGAAGGCGTTGTGGTACAGGCGCAGGCCGTCGCGGTACAGGCCGTCTTTGGATACGCCAAAACCGCGCAGGATCACGTCGTCGTCGGTGAGCGCGGTGGGGTACACCGCCACGCCGGGGGTATAGCTCACCGCCTCGGCCACGGTGGCGGCGCGCTGGTCTTGCAGCTGCAGCGCGTTTACCACGCTGACCGCCTGCGGCACTTCTACCAGCGGGGTGCGCGTCTTGCTGCCGCTGCGGGCGGCGCGGTTCTGGTAGCTGGCCGGCAGGCCGGGGTTGGCCGCCGTGTCGGCGGTCACCTGCACCGTGGGCAGCGTGGTGGCGGTTTGTGCGGCGCGGGCGGCGGGCAGAACGGTGACGGTATTGCCGTCTACGCGCAGCTGCAAGCCGCTGCCGGCCAGCAGTTGTTGCAGGGCGGCCTGCCAGCTCATCTGGCCTTTTACGGCCGGGGCTTGCTTGCCGGCCAGCAGGCTGCTGGCCACGATCAGGGTAATGCCGGCCTGGCGCGCCAGTTGCTGCAGGCTGCTGGCCAGCGGCTGGCGGGCTTGGTCCAGCTGCAGCTCGGCGGCCTGCACGCTGGCGAAGGCGGCGGCCAGCGCGGCCGCCAGCAGGGTGTGGCGAGGTGTCATGCGTGTGCTCCATTCAGGGTGGGGGCATCTGATGGCGGCGGCTACAGGTGCTTGTCCTGTGTCTGACGCTTGGGCTGCGCTTTTCCCTGATGTGCAGGCGGCAAAATTTTTAACGGCGCGGGCGCAGCACGGTGGCGCTGTCGGTTTCGGCTACCACTACGGGCAAGGCCTGTGGCAGGCGCTGCAGGAAGGCGGACAGGTCGCGCAGCTGTACCACGGCGGTGAGGCGCAGCGAGGCGTTGCCTTCTACCCGCAGCGGTTTGCGGCGGTACGGCGCTAGCGTGGCGGCTACTTGCTGCAGCGTGGCGTTGTGGAAAGCCAGCGTGCCCTGCGCCCACAGGAAGGGGTCTACCGCCGGCGCCGGCGTGCGCGCGGCACCATCCGGCCCCAGCGTCAGGTAATCGCCGGCTTGCAGTACGGCCAGGCTATCGCCGGCGTGGCGGCCAACCTTTACCCGGCCGCTGGCCACCGCCACGTGCAGCTGCTGGCCGTCCAGCTGCACGGCAAAGCGGGTGCCCAGCACGGTGATCTGGCCTAGCGGGGTGCTGACCACAAACGGCCGCTCGCTGTCGCGCTGCACGTCAAACAGCGCCCGGCCAGCGTCCAGCTGCACGTGGCGCATGGCGGCCAGGTAGCGCACGCTGGCGCGGCTGGCGGCGTTCAGGGTGAGTACGCTGCCGTCGGGCAGGGTTTGCCGCAGCGGCGCCTGCTGGCTGGCGAGCCGGGTTTGCCACTGCGGCTGCGCCTCGCGCCAGGCCCACAGGCGCCAACCGGCCACGCCCAGCAGCAGGCTGGCGGCGCTGCCTTTGAGCAGCTGGCGGCGTTGCTGGCGGCGGGTTTCGGCGGCGCGCGCCAGCTGTTGCAGCGTGTCGGGCCTGTCCAGCCCGTGCCACAGGCTGTCGAACTGGCGGTATTCGTGGCCGTGGCGCGGGTCGGCCAGCAGCCAGGCCTCGAAGCGGGTGCGCAGGCTGTCGTCGTCGGGGCGGTCTTGCAGGCGCAGGAACCAGCGCGCCGCTTCTTCGCGCAGCCGGCTCATGCGCCCTGCTCTTGCAGCGCGCGCAAGTCCAGCATGGCGCGGATCAGGTGGCGCTCCACCATATTGAGGCTGATGCCCAGCGCTGCGGCGACTTCCGGCTGGCTGCCGCCTTCCACCCGCACGCGCCAGAACACTTCGCGGCAGCGCGGTGGCAGGGTGTCGATGATTTGCTGTAGCAGCGCCAGGCGCTGGCGCAGCGCGGCCAGGTCGGCGGTATCGGGGGCGGCGGGGAGCCGTTGTTCGTCCGGCTCGGCTTCGAACACGTAGTGCTGGTCGCGCCGCAGCTGGTCGCAGAGTACGCTTTGCGCCACGCGGCGCAGGTAGGCTTGCGGCTCGGCCACCTTGCTGCGCTGCTGCAGCAGTGCGTAGCGCAGCAAGGCGTCGTGCAGCACGTCTTTGGCGCGCTGCGGGCAGCCGCACTGGCGGCGCAGCGTCGCCAGCAGCTCGGCGTAGGCCCAGCGCAGGTCGATGCCGAACCAGTGTTGTGGCGTGGTGGCAGGCGGTAGCAAGGCGGCAGTCATCGCAATACGCTTATCTATTGATAATGGTTATCAATAGTAATGTATCGGCTGTGTAGCTGTCATGCTAGCGGCGGGCAATATGCCCGCCGTTTGCGCGTGAGTCTGTGGCCAGATACCTGCCGATGCGGCTAGCTGGCGTCCGGCTTGCGTGCAAACAGCACGCGGGGGGCGTTGCCCTGGCTGGTGTGCGAACGCGGCGGGCGTGCCTGCTTGGGGGTTTTCAGCTGGATGTACAGCGCCTCGACCTCGGCGCGCGCCCACGGCGTGCGGCGCAGGAAGGTGAGGCTGGATTTGATGCTGGGGTCGCTGTTGAAGCAGCGGATTTTCACCAGTTGGCCCAGCTGCGGCCAACCATAGTGGGCTACCAGTTCGTTCAGCAGCGCTTCCAGGGTAACGCCTTGCAGTGGGTCTTTGGGGGCGGGTTTGTCGCTCATCAGGTGCTCCGGCGGCCGTGATTGGGGTTCTTGGTGTAAGCGCAGTAGCCCGGGCGCGGCCCCACTTTGGGGTGATTGCGGCAGGTGTTCGGGCGCTGTTCGTAGATGGTGCATAGCCGCGTTTTCTGGTCCAGGTACATGCAGTCGCCGTTGGCGCGGCGGCTGAGGGTGAATACCTCGTACTTGAAGTTGAAGTGCTGGATGATGCGCTGTTTTTCCAGACGTTTGGCGATGTTCTTTACCGGTTCCTGCAATTCGAACTCGTCCACAATGCCCATGCGTACCAGGTCGGGCAGCATTACCTCTACCGGCATGCTGCAACAGGACGCCATGCAGTCGCTGCACAGCCCGTTCTTGTATTTCACCCAGGTATCCAGGCGCTCGATATCAGACACACATCACCCTTAAAGCATTGAATTCAAAAAACAATCCGCCAGGCGGCGAAAGCTGCGCATTCTACGGGCTGGGCCTAGGGGTGGCAAGCGGCCGGGTAAGCCCGGTTTGACACCGGAAATGAACACTTTGCGTTGTGATATATTCTTTTGTTCTCGATCGCAAAGAATTGATATGTCTTTGTGCTGATTTGTAGTGAGTGGCAGCACGCCAGCCAAGAGCGTGACAACACGGCTTCATCCTCTCCTGTCGATATCTCCAAAGGTTGTTCCATGAAGATTGTTTCAAAACTGATCGTGGCTTTTGTCTGTAGTGCAGTGGTAGTGGTGCTGGTGGGCTTGGCAGGTGTGATCAAGCTGAATCAGGCTGACCAGCGTTTCGATGCGTTTACCGGCAACATTCTGCCCAGCGTAGAACTGCTGGCCAAAACACAGAACCAGACCTGGGCTGCCCGTAACGAAGTATGGAAGCACCTGGCACAGCCAGACGCCGCGGGCAAGCAGGCCGCCGAGCAAGCTATCAGCAAGCGGCTGGATGAAGTGGAAAAATCGCTGCAGGCTTACGAGCCCATGGTGGTGGATGCCGAAGAAAAGCGCCTGCTGGAGCAATCCAGACAACGCCTGGCCGAGTATCGTGCCGGGCTGGTTGATACGCTGGCGATGTCGCGTAATGGCGACCAGGCTGGTGCGGTGCAACGCGCGCTGCAAGGCCGTGGCAATGCGCTGGTAGCGGCCATGGACGAGCACGTGCTGTATAACCGCAAACTGGCCCAGAACCTGCAGCAGGCCAATAGCGAGGCGGCACATAGCGCGCTGACCCAGCTGCTGGTGGTGCTGGCAGTGGTTCTGCTGGCAATGGCAGCTGGTGGCACGCAGCTGTGCCGCGCCATTTCGCAAGGCTTGCGCCGCATGCAGCAAGCGATGACCGAGATCAGTCGCGACCTGGACTTTACCCGCCGTGTTGCGGTGCCGCAGCAGGACGAAATCGGCGTGACGGCTACCGCCTTCAATGCCCTGCTGGACAAGCTGCAGCACAGCTTGCAAGACATGAAGCGCGGCATTGTCGAGGTGTCGTCCACCGCACAGCAGCTGCAGCAGGCGTCTGGCAGTGTGGCAGACAGCTCGGCACAGCAAAGCAATGCCTCTGCCCATATGGCGGCGGCGGTCGAGCAGATGACCGTAAGCCTGAGCCACGTGGCAGACCGTGCGCGCGAGGCGCATAGCCTGTCAGCCGAGGGTGCAGATCAGGCAAGCCTGGGGCAACAGGCGATCGGGCAGGTGGTGGCGGACATCGAGGTGATTGCCAGCACGGTGTCGGATACCGCGCACGAGATCGGCCAGCTGGCTGAGCGTAGCCAGAGCATCGAGTCGGTGGTGAATGTGATTCGTGATGTGGCCGAGCAGACCAATCTGCTGGCGCTGAACGCTGCCATCGAAGCGGCGCGCGCCGGCGAAAGCGGCCGCGGCTTTGCCGTGGTGGCCGACGAGGTGCGCAAGCTGGCCGAACGTACCGCCGCCTCCACACAGGAAATCGGCAAGATCATCACCGCCATCCAGCAGGTGACGGGCAATGTGGTCAGCCGCATGGAACAAGCGGTAGGCCAGGTAGAGCGCGGCCAGCAGGGGGTCGGCTCGGCGCAGCAGAATATCGCCCAGCTACTGGCCGGGGCACATGCCAGCGCCCGCGTGGTGCAAGAGATTTCCGAGGCGATCCGCGAACAAAGCATGGCCACCAACAGCATTGCGCAGCAGGTAGAAACCGTGGCGCAAAGTGCCGAGGCCAACAGCAGTGCGGCAGGTCAGGCGGCCAACATTGCCACCGGCCTGCAGCGTGTGGCGGCCGGCATGCAGCAGGAAGTGAGTGCTTACCGCGTGTAAGCGCGCGCAAACGAAACAGCCGGCATGGGATGCCGGCTTTTTTTTGCGTGTCGTCTAGGGCTGGGGGCCGTCGGCAATCAGCCGTTTGCCCAGGCTCACCGCCTCGTCCTGCGCGTAGCCCAGCTGGCGGTAAAAGGCCAATACCGCCGTGTTGCTGCTACGAACCTGCAGGTTGAGTTTGGGGCAGCCACGCGCCAGCAGCGCCGCTTCGATATGCGCCATCATGGCGCGGCCGTAGCCCAGGCCCTGCGCGCCGGGCTGTACTGCCAGGTAGTTCACCCAGCCACGGTGGCCGTCGTAGCCGGCCATGGCGCTGGCTACCAGCTGGCCGTCTGCCTCGCCCACCAGAAACAGCTCGCGCTGCACGGTGAGCTTGCGCTGGATGTCGCGCAGCGGGTCGTTCCACGGCCGTGTCAGGCCACAGGCCTGCCACAGCGCAATCACGGCGCCGGTATCGGCTTCGGTAAACGGGCGTATCTGCATGAGCGTCTTCCTGCACGATTGATACGGCATCATGGCATGCACGGTGGCGTGCGGCCAACCTTAGCCGGCGGGGGCGTCAAAACGGCGGGCAAAGGTAAACGCGCCAGGGCCGGGGCCGTGTTGCGCCAGCTGCGCCAGACGGTCGGCAGCCTCTGCCAGCGTGGGGCGGTGGCCGTGCGGCACCCACCATAGCACCTGGGCGGGGGTATCCATGCGGGCAAACCATTCGCGGCGGCGGCGGAAGAAGTCCACGTGCTCGCTGCGGTAGGCAAAGTCGGCCAGCGTATCGATGTTTTCCCACACCGACATATTCACGATGACGTCGTCGCCAAAGGGGCGAAAGGCGGTGGCGTCGCCCGCCTCGTCTTGCAGCCGCCACACAAAGCCGGGCGAGGCTTCGCCCAGCGCGTTGATGCGCTCAAGGTTGGCCGCAAAGTCGTGCAGCTGCGGCGAATCGAGTGGCGCCAGCAAGGTGGCGATATTGAGCTGGGCGAGCTGGTAAGCGGACATGGCGGCCTTTCGGTAGGGGATGCCAGGCAGATGATGCCGGGCTGGCGGGTTTCAAGTACGCCTGGCCCCTAAAATCAACGCCCTGCGTGGCGTGTTGCCTCTGCAGGGCGTTTGGCTGCGGCTTTAGTCGTCGCGCGTCAGCACGCTCAGCAGTTGGATCTCGAACAGCAGGTTGCTGTTGGGCGGGATCATGTCGCCCACCTGGCGCTCGCCGTAAGCCAGCGCTGCCGGCACCCACAGTTTGCGCTTGCCACCCACGCGCATGCCGGCCAGGCCCTGGATCCAGCCCTGGATCACGCGCTTGTTGCTGAGGATGCATTCGAAGGGCTGGCCCTTGCGCTGCGAGCTGTCGAACTCGGTGCCGTCTTCCAGCCAGCCGGTGTAGTGCGCGGTGATCAGCGCGCCGCGCTCGGCGGCCTTGCCCTCGCCCACGATGATGTCTTCGATTATTACGCTGTCGCTCATGGCGGCCTCCCGCTAAGTGAAGGCGGCATTTTAGGCGTAGTTGGCCGCACTTTCACCTGCGGGTTGCCGTTTCGCCGCGCGCTTCGCGCTCGAACGGGTTGTCCAGATAGGGGCGCCCGCCGCGTAGCCACAGCCACAGGCTGGCCGCCGGGTAGGCCAGCAGTAGCAAGGCGCCCCAGCGCTCGTACTGCCGTACATGAATATGCTCGTGCTGCCGCCAGTGCGCCAGCACGGCCGGGCTGATGCCCAGCACCACGTGCCCCAGTGTGATGGCGCAAAACGGTAGCAGTGACAGGGACGGCCACGGTGGTGCGGCCACCTCCAGCACGCCGTCGCAGCGTTGCGCGCGGCCACCGGCCAGCCATAAGGGCAGCGCCAGCAGCAGGCCGACGGCGCTGGCGGGGGCGGCCCACAGGTAGCGTAATGGCCGCAGTGCGGCCTGAGCGTCACGTTTTTTCATGCAATTCCTGCTTTATAAGGCTACCGCTTCGATACTTGACCCTGATCAAGCCCGCCTTTTACTGCCGCCTTAGACTGGGTTCAGTTTTTAGACACAGTCTAAACCGGAAGCCCCACCCTTCCGCCCTTTCTCTCTCGTCTGCATGAAGGAGCGTCATCATGAAAAAGATCGTACTGGCCATCAGTGCCTGTTTCGCCCTGGGTGGGGGTATTGCCCTGGTTCAGGCTGCTGCACCGGCCAATGAGCCTATCCAGCCCATCAAGGCGGCAAAGGTGAAAAACCCGGCCATGGCCGAGCTGGGCAAGAAACTGTACTTTGATGTGCGGCTGTCGCGCTCGGGTTTCATTTCCTGTAACTCCTGCCACAACCTGTCCATGGGTGGCACCGACAACCTGAAAACGTCCATCGGCCATAACTGGCAAAAAGGCCCGATCAACTCGCCCACGGTGCTGAACTCCAGCCTTAACTTGGCGCAGTTCTGGGATGGCCGCGCCAAAGACCTGAAAGAACAGGCGGGTGGCCCCATTGCCAACCCTGGCGAGATGGCGTTTACCCACGAGCTGGCGGTAGACGTACTGGCGTCGATTCCGCAATACGTTACCGAGTTCAAGCAGGTATTTGGCGATGGCAAGGTCAATATCGACCGCGTAACGCAGTCCATTGCCGCCTTTGAAGACACGCTGGTTACGCCCGACTCGCGCTTTGACCAATGGCTGAAGGGCAACAAGAAGGCGCTGAGCGCGCAAGAGCTGCGCGGCTACCAGACCTTCAAGACTGCTGGCTGTGTGGCCTGCCACAACGGCCCGGCGGTGGGCGGCAACTCGTTCCAGAAAATGGGCCTGGTCAAACCCTACATCACCACCAATACCGCCGAGGGCCGGGTAGCGGTAACCGGTAAAGACGCCGACCGCATGAATTTCAAGGTGCCCACGCTGCGTAACGTGGCGCTGACCTATCCGTACTTCCACGATGGCGAGGCCGCCACGCTGCACCAGGCGGTGGATACCATGGGCAAGCTGCAGCTGGGCCGCGAGTTCAGCAAACAGGAGCTGGACGATGTGGTGTCCTTCCTGCATACGCTGACCGGCAAGCAGCCCGACTTCAAGCTGCCTATCCTGCCGCCATCCAGCGACAAAACCCCGGCACCTAAGCCGTTCAACTAACCCTTTCCCCAGCGGCAGGCCGGGTGCAAGCCCGGCCTGATACACCATGACCCTGCACCACGATATTGCCCGCAAGCTGGCCGACGCCGGCATTCCGCTCACCAGCCAGCGCTTGCTGATTGCCTGCGAGCTGTTTGCCGAGCACTGCCACCTGAGCGCCGACGAGCTGCTGCTGCGTGTGGGCAGCCTCACGCCGGACATCTCGCGCGCCACGGTGTACAACACGCTGAAACTGTTCAGCCAGAAAGGACTGGTGCAGGAGCTGGTGGTGGAAAACGGCAAGCGCGTGTACGACTCCAACACCGCGCCGCACCCGCACTGCTACAACGCCGATACCGGCGAGCTGACCGACGTGCACCAGCAGCTGCAACTGGCCGGCCCCTTGCCCGAGCTGCCGCCTGGTACGGCGCTGGAGCGGGTGGACATTATCGTGCGGGTGCGCAACGTGGCTTGAGTGCGCGCCGTGTATGCAACACAAAACCGCCCTTTCTGGGTAATGCCAGTCAGTTAACGCTGACTGGCGTTTTTTTTTGACTAAGGGGTTGCTGCGTTCAGGGGTGCTTTTGTGTCCGCGATGCGGACGATAATTAGATGCCGGTTCCGCCCGGCAGACGGGTAAGGGGGCGGATTGCCGCCCCCTTTTCATTCCCCCGCAACCCGGGGCTGCTCGAAACCCCGTTCAAAATGGCACGCCCCAGGCGCCGCCGAACTCGCCCCTCGCTAACGGCTCGGGGCTCAAACAAATCGGCGTCTTAAAACCTGGGGCGTACCATTTTGACCGGCTCGCGCCAACGGGATGGGGCGCTTCACTCACGTCCTGCTACTTGAAAACCAAGCATATTCGCCTAACTGACTGGCATTACCCTTTCGGGCGGTTTTTGCATGTGGCGCTTTAGTAGCGCTCTACCGCCACCAGCCGTGGCGGCGGGCTGTAGTCTTCCGGCCACCAGTCGTTGATACGCCAGATCAGGCCGTCTTTCAGCGTGAAGAAGGCGATGCCGGTCAGCGTGTGTTGTTCCACGTGGAACGCGGTGCTGGTGACGGCGCTGTCGCCGTCGGCGATCAGCCGGGTGATGGTGACCGTCCAGTCGCCCGGGTAGGTGGCGTAAAAGGCCACAAAGGCGTCGATGCCGCGAATCAGCTCGCGCGTTTGCGGCACGCGGTATTCGATGCCGGGGTGCAGCGTGCTGGCAAACGCCGGCCAGTCGCGGGCATTGGCCAGCGCCCAGTGGCGGGTGATCAGGTCGTGGGTGCGACTCATCTGTTCATCAGTGCTCCGTGAAGATTGGCCGCAGCGGGCGGCGTGGTTCAGCTGGCGGTGTCGTCGCTGCCGGCCTGGCCGTCCCAGTAGGCCAGGGTGGCCTTGCTGTCGAAGCCCTGCCCCAGGCTGCGCACGCCAACGCGGCCGCTTTCCGGGTACACCACCACCTCGTGCGGGTTGCGCTCGCCAATGATCAGGTAACGGCAAGGCGCGTCGCTGTGGTTGTACAGCGCGTGGCCTACCTGCTGGCCGGCGGGAAAGCACACGTAGTCGCCGCTTTGCATGCGGTAGCGCTGTTCGCCCAGCTGCAGGGTGAGCTCGCCGTCCAGGATCAGCAGGTGTTCTTCTTCCTGCATGTGGTAGTGCAGCGGGCAGGCTTGCTTGCCCGGCGCCAGCTCTTCGCGGCAGACGCCCACGTGCTGCGCGCCGCCAAAGTTGCCCAGCTGTTGATAACGCACGCCGAAGCGGCTGCCCTGTTGATAACTTTCCCAGGGTACGCTGTCGGCGGCAAACGGTTCACAGGCGCCGTCGGTGTTGCTTGTAGTACGGGGATCCATGTGCTGTTCCTAATCGACAATAAACAGCGTGGCGCCCACCGGGGTGGACGAGCGGTGTGGCTCGGCGTGGTCGGCCACCTGGTAGCTGGTGCCTGGCGTCAGCACGAAGCGGCGGCCGTCGGCCAGCTCGGTATGCAGCTCGCCGCTGAGGCACAGCAGGATGTGGCCCTTTTGGCACCAGTGGTCGGCAAGGTAGCCGGGGCTGTATTCCACCATGCGTACGCGGATGGTGCCGAACTGGCAGGTGCGCCACCACGCGGTGCCGCTGTCGCCGGGGTGTTCGGTACGCGGGATGGCGGCCCAGTCTGTTGTGCCAAAAGGGATATCGTTTAGTTGTATATCGGCTCCTGGCTGGCTTGCGCGGCGTGGTTTTCGCGCAGGTGGAAGATATTGCCTTCCGGGTCGTGGCCGTTGCACACGGTAAAGCCCGGCCCCTGGTAGCGTTCGCGGTACAGCGCCCCGCCCTGCGCCGCTATCAACTGGGCGGCGTCGGCCAGGCTGGGTACGGTAAAGAACAGCTTGATGGCTTGTTCGCTACGCGGTTGCGGCGGGGTGTCGATGTGCACGTTGGCCGCAATATGTGGCGGCATGGCGTGCACGATCAGCTGGAAGTCGGCGTTGCTCAGCACCTGGTGTTCGGCATCGCCGTGCAGTAGCTGCATGCCCAGCAGCTGCTGGTAGAAGGCGGCCAACTGTGGCAGATGGCGGGCGTAGATCAGCGCGCCGGCGCGGGCGGGTTGTGGCATGGCAAGCTCCTGTCATGGGCAGGCTTGTACCCTACCGCAGTTGCACCGGCTTTGTCGCGTGGCTTGCCCGGGTGGGCAGGCTCAGGCTGCCACACTGCCTTTGACCGGCAGCGGTAGCTGGTAGCCCACTGGTGTGTCCAGGTCGAACAGCCACACCGCCAGCATCAACAGCAGCAGTACGATCAGCACCTGCAAGGGCCAGCGCGTGGCCGGGTCACGCCACAGTCGTTGCCAGCGCTTGCGCATTACGGCACCTGTTTCAATGGTGGCAGGCCCGCCTGCCAGCGCGCCGGCAAACGCGGCAGCAAGGCGCGGCGGCAGTGTTGCCAAAAAGCAGACAAGGTCAGCAGGCCGCCACCGATCAGCAGGCCGGCCACGGCAAAGCCATCGGCCGCCAGGCCGGCGGTTTGCAGCAGGTGGCTAAAGGCGTACAGCACGTAGGCCAGCGCCGACACCATCAGTGCGCGGCGGTCTATGGCCAGCGATACCACGGCAAACAGCCCGTACAGCCCCAGCACGGCCACCAGCGCCGGCGGGCCGGCAGTGCCTTGCAAAATGCCCAGCATGTCAAAAAACGAGTGCACCATCAGCGGCGCGGCCAGCAGGTGCAGCCAGAAGGCCACGTCCGACTGGCGCTGCAGGCGCGCCGGGTCTTGTTTGTCCCAGTACATGGCTAGCGCAAACGTGGCCACGCCACCGGCCAGAATCATCGGTGCGGCGTACAGCCGCAGGCCGGGTATGGCGCTGATCAGCAAACCCAGCACCATCGCCAGCAGTGCGCCGGTACCGGCGGCTACGGTCAGCGGCACACGGAAGCGCCGCCAGTGCAGCCAGGCGGCCAGCGCGGCACTGCCGCCGCCGGCCAGCACCATCAGCTCGTCCGGCCGGTTGTCTTGCCCCAGTAGTGCGAGCAGGGCTACCGGGCAGGCCACCACAAACGCCCCCAGCAGCGCAATGGCCGGCAGCGCCATGCGGCGGCGGCGGACAAAGTACTCGGCCAGCCCCCAGGCCACGGCGGCTACTGCCGCGGCGCCGACTGCCGGTGCCAGCAGGCTGCCCAGCCACGCTACCGAGCCCAGCAGCAGGGTGCAGGCTATCACCACAAAAATATCGTTAAAGCCGGACAGCAGGCGGAAGTGTTCCTCATCTGCCAGCGCAGTGTGCTGGCGCCGTGCTACCAGGGCGCGAAAATCGCGCACGGCATCCTGGCTGAAGATGCCGGCGTTTACCGCGGCGTTCAGGTCGTCATCGCTATACATGGTGGGGCCCGGGTGGCGTGATGGTGGGCAACCATTATTTGCCTTGCATGGCCGGACGGCAAGCCGCTGCCACGGTTCGATAGCTGCCGCTTGTTATTGCAACGGTTGGCCGCAAGGGTGCTGGTTTACGCCAGCCCCGGCAGGCCACCTGCCAGCTCCAGCAGGATGGCTGCACTCACCAGGCCAAACAGCAGCGCCGTTACCATGTTCACGGCGCGCTGGCTGCGTGCCAGCACAGCCTGCGCCCGGCCGGTGGACAAGCACAGCGCCAGCGCGCCAAACCACAGCAGCGACAGCAGGCATAGCTCGGCTGCCAGCAGCGCGCGGCTGGCCAGGCCTACCTGGGGTGCCACCATGGCGGCCAGCAAACCCATGAAATACACCAGGGCTTTCGGGTTTAGCAGATTGGTGGCCAGCCCCATGCGCACCCCCTGCGCCAGGCTGCCCTGGCTACGTTGGCCGCCATGCCGGGCGCTACCTGCCCCGGCGCGTACGGCCTGCAGTGCCCCCCAGGCTAGCCAGCCCAGGTATAGCGCGCCCGCCAGCTTGATGGCGTTGAACAGCCAGGGCGCACTGGCCACCAGCAGGCTAATGCCGGTAAGGCTGAGCAAGCTATGCAGCAAGATCGCCAGCGCAATGCCCAGCGCGGCACCCAGCGCCAGGGTGCGGTCGTGGCAGGTGCGCAGCATCAGCGCAAAGTCGGGGCCGGGGCTGGCCAGCATCACCAGGTGCAGCGCACCCAGGGTAAAAAACAGTTCGGCAGGCATGGTGTGTTCCACGGTTCAGTCAGGCCGGCCAGTGTGCAAGCGGTACCGGGTGGCTGGCTTGTAAACCATTGCACACCTGCAGCAGGATTTTGTTGCCGAGTGTTTCCGGGTGTATGCCAGGCAGACAAACCGCCGATATACGGGCGCAGCACACTACCTGGCTGGTTATGCCGCAGGAGACACACCATGAACGCCGTTTTACCTATGCTCTGGCCGGTAGCGCTGCTGGCTGCCTGCGCTGTCACGGTACCGCCACCGGCACGGGTACCTACGGTAAGCGTGATGCCGGGCAAGCGCCAAAGCTTTGAGACATTCTTGCTGGATGAGCAACGCTGCCGGCGCCACGCAGCCAGCCAAGGTGGCCATGTGGCGGGTGGGTCTGTGCTGGCCAATAGCGTGGTCGCTGGCGTACTGACCGGGGCGGCCGCGGGCGCCTTGTTAGGCGGCCACCGGCAAGCTGCGGCCAACGGTGCGGCGGCCGGCTTGCTGGCTGGGGTGGTATCCGGCCAGCAGGCTAGCCAGGACGACGAGGCGCGACAGCAGTACCAGTACAACCTGGCATACCAGCAGTGCATGGTGGCCAAAGGCCATATCGCAGAAACCGCCTCGTCGGCGGCCTGGCGCAGTGGCCATGCCCCGCCGTGGTATGTCGTGCCCGCCCCAGCCCCGCCGCCCGCGCAGGGCTGGGTGGTGGTGCCGGTGATTCCGGGCCGCCCGCTACCCGGGCCGCATTAGGGGCCCGCCATCTGCAGGCGGAACTGCGCCGGGGTCAGGCCGTAAGCCTGGCGAAAACCGTGGTGAAAATGGCTCTGGTCGAAAAAGCCCACCGCCAGTGCCACCTCGCTGACCGGCAGGCCGCTGGCCAGCAGCTTCTTGCCCTGCTCCAGCCGCAGGCGCTTGAGCCAGGCGTAGGGGGTGATGCCGGTGCGCTGCTTGAACTGGCGCAGGAAGGCAAAGCGCGTCAGCCCCAGCTGGGCGGCGAGGTCTTCCAGCGTGTGGCGGGCGTCCAGCTGCGCCATCAGGTAGTCGCGCAGGTGTTGCAGCTGCGGCGTGGACAGGCTGTGCGGCTGGCCCGGCAGGCTGAACAGCGTGGCCAGCAGGCGCAGCGTTTCTTCTTCTATCAGTAGCGGGTCGATGGCCGGCTGTTCCAGCCACGCGTGCAGGCGGGCAAAGCCGGCGTACAGGTCGGGCCGCGCCAGCAAGGGCGTGGCAAAGAAACGGCCATCGGCCTGCGGCAACAATGCGGCCAACTGTGCCGGTGGCAGCGAGAACACGCGCACCTCGTAGCCTTCCGGCAGCAGGCTCAGGCCGTCGTGTACCTCGTCCGGGTTTACCGTGGACAGCGTGCCGGCCACCAGCGCGTGGCTGCTACCCTTGTGGATAAAGCGCTGGCCGCCGTGCTGCACCAGGCCGATGTGGTAGTCCAGGTGCACGTGGCGGCCGTAGCTGAAATCCAGATGGCGCGCACGGCACAGCTCCACGCCGGGTAACAGCGGGGTTTGCCAGTAGCGGATGGTGGAGGCGGCGCTCATGCCTTACTGATAGCGCAAATCGCCGCCGCGTGCTTGTAGATTATTGCGGCCAACCCGGCTGCCAGGGTTGGCCGCACGTGCAGGCTCAGGTCACGGCGGTACGTTGCTGGTATTGCGGCTGGCGCCAGCTTTCGCTGTCCAGGATGTCTTGCAGAATGGCGACCGCGTCCCAGATATCGGTGTGGCTCAGGTACAGCGGCGTCAGGCCGAAGCGCAGTACCGCCGGCTCGCGGTAGTCGCCGATGACGCCGCGGGCAATCAGCGCCTGCATGATCTCGTAGCCGTGCGGGTGGCAGAAGCTGACGTGGCTGCCGCGCGCCGCGTGCTCGCGCGGGGTAATCAGCGTGAGCGGGTGCTGGCCACACTGCTGCGCCACCAGGGTGATGAACAGGTCGCCCAGCGCCAGCGATTTGGCGCGGATATCGCGCATATCGGCCTGTAGCGCGATGTCCAGCCCGCACTCCACCATGGCCATGGCGCTGATCGGCTGGGTGCCGCACAGGAAGCGGCGAATGCCGCTGGCCGCTTGGTACGCCGGCTGCATGGCAAACGGCTGCTGGTGGCCCCACCAGCCCGACAGCGGCTGCCAGAAACGGTCCTGATGCGCTGGCGCTACCCAGATAAAAGCCGGCGAGCCGGGGCCGCCGTTCAGGTATTTGTAGGTGCAGCCTACGGCGAAGTCGGCACCGTTGGCGTTCAGGTCTACCGGCACCGCCCCGGCGGCGTGCGCCAGGTCCCACAGCGTCAGCGTGCCGTTGGCGCGGGCGCGGGTGCTTACAGCGGCCATATCGTACATGGCGCCGGTGCGGTAGTTCACGTGCGATAGCAGCAGCACGGCCACGTCAGCATCCAGCGCGACATCCAGCGGCAGCTGCTCGTCTACCAGGCGCAGGCTGTAGCCCTGCTGCAGCAAGTCCATCAGCCCTTCGATCATGTACAGGTCGGTGGGGAAATTGTCGCGTTCGGACACGATCACACGCCGCGTGGGGCGGTCTTGCTGCTGGATGCGCAGCGCGGCGGCCAGTGCCTTGAACAGGTTCAGCGAGGTGGTGTCGGTGACCACGGTTTCGCCCGGCGCCGCGCCGATCAGCTGGCCCAGCTTGTCGCCCAGGCGGGCTGGCAGGTCAAACCAGCCGGCGTCGTTCCAGCTGCGTATCAGGCCGTCGCCCCATTCTTGTGCCACCACCTGCTGGCTGCGCTGCAGGGCACTGTGCGGGCGGGCGCCCAGAGAGTTGCCATCCAGGTAGATCACGCCCGGTGGCAGGGCGAAATGCTGGCGAAAACCGGCCAGCGTATCCAGGGCGTCGGCTGCCTGGCAGTGTGCTCGGGTAATCATGCGGGTACTCGCTTGCCGGCAAGGCCGGCGTGGGTGGAAGACCTTTTTATGCTAGGCCCCGCGCTGGTACATAAAATGGCAAACACGGGTACTTGCCGGCCGGGTTTTCGCAGGATAGTGTGTAAATAGCACCATTTCTCGCAGGAAATTCACCATGCAACTGGATACTCTGGATTGGCGCATTCTGACTGCGCTGCAGGACAACGGCCGCCTCAGCAACCAGGACCTGGCCGAGCGCGTGGCGCTGTCGCCATCGGCCTGCCTGCGCCGTGTGCGCGCGCTGGAAGACGCCGGCCTGATTGCCGGCTACCACGCCCGGCTGGACGCGGTGCGCCTGGGCTTCGAGCTCAATGCCATCGTGCACGTTACGCTGGACCACAGCCAGCAGGGTTGGCATGAAACCTTCCAGGCCGAGGTGATGGCGTTTGACGAAGTGAGCGCCGCCCACGTGGTCACCGGCAGCTGCAACTACATACTGCAGATACGTGCGGCCAACCTGGCGGCGTTTTCCGACTTTATGGTGAACCGCCTCAACAAGCTGCCCGGCATGCGCGACATGTGTTCCTACATCATCATGAAAACGCTGAAAGACCACGGCGGCAGGCTGCCGCTGCGCTAGCGGTTTAGGCCAGCCACAGCGTTAGCCCCGCCGTGAGCCACAACATCAGCGCAAACAGCCGGCGCAGCAGCGCCGCTGGCAGGCGGTAGGCCAGCGCCACGCCGGGCGATACGGTCATCACGCCGCCCAGCGCCAGTGCCAGGCCCAGCGGCCAGTCCACCTGCCCGGCCTGGCCATAGCTGCCCAGCGCCACCAGCGCCGCCGGTATCACCAGCGCCAGTGCCAGGCCCTGGGCCTCGGCTTGGCTTTTGCCAAAGCCGCGTACCAGAATGGGCGCCGCCACAATGCCCGAACCCACGCCAAAAAAGCCGCCGCACGCGCCGCCGACCAGCCCTACCCCCGGCAGATAGCGCGCCGGCCACGGCGTGCTGTTGGCCGCCGCCGTCTGCGCCGCCGCCCGCCAGAAGTACGCCCCCAGCAGCAGCATGAAGGCGGCAAATACCTGCCGCAGCAGCGCTTTGTCCAGCCCCAGCGCCAGCTGGGCGGCCAACCAGGTCGCCACAATGGACAGCGCGCCAATACGCACCGCTAGCAGCAGCGGAAACGGGCTGCGCTGGCGGTAGCGCCAGAAACCCAGCATCACATTGGGCACCATCATCACCAGTGCCGTCCCCTGCGCCAGCGTCTGGTTCATGCCGAACAGCCCGCCCAGCAGCGGTATGGCCAGAATGCCGCCACCGATACCCAGCAGGCCACCCAGCCCACCCAGCACGGCGCCCAACAGCACCCCTTCTGCCAGTGCCCCCAGCAGGGTAAAGACATCCATATGCATGACAACGCCGCCCGATAGCCCGAAAGCAGGCAGTGTATACCCGCCATGGCTGGCTATAATTTCGCCACCAACAAGCCATTATTAAACCGAGCGCACGAATGGACCCCATCGCCGACCTGGCGTTTTTTTGCCGCCTGATGCAGTGCGGCAGCCTTACCGCCACCGCGCAGCAGCTGGGCATTACCCCGCCAGCGGCCAGCCGCCGCCTGGCCGCCCTGGAGCGCCGCCTGGGCGTGCGCCTGCTTAACCGCACCACGCGCAGCCTGGCGCTCACGCCGGAGGGCGAGCGCTACCTGGCGCGCGGCCAACCTTTGCTGGCGGAGCTGGCCGAGCTGGAAGGCGAGCTGATGGCCAGCAGCGGCGCGCCGCAGGGCCTGCTGCGCGTGAACGCCACACTGGGTTTTGGCCGCCGCCACATTGCGCCGCTGGTGTCGGCTTTTGTGCGCCGTTATCCGCAGGTAGACGTGCAGCTGCACCTGAGCGACCGCATGCCGGCGCTGAGCGAGGGCAGCTTTGACGTAAGCATCCGTTTTGGCCCACCGCCTGATGCCCGCATCCACGCCCGGCGCATTGCGGCCAACCGCCGCATCCTGTGCGCCTCGCCGCTGTACCTGGCGCAGCACCCCGCCCCGCAGCACCCTGCCGATTTGCGCCAGCACCAGTGCATCGTGGTGCGCGAAAACGACGACATCTGGGGCAACTGGGTGCTGCATAGCGGCAGCCAGGCGCAGACCGTGAAAGTGGCTGGCGCGCTATCCAGTAACGATGGCGAAACGGCGGTGAACTGGGCGCTGGATGGCCACGGCGTGCTGCTGCGCTCGCTGTGGGACGTTACGCCCTACCTGCACAGCGGCCGCCTGCAGCGCCTGCTGCCTGCCTGGCACGGCGCGCCGGCCGATATCTGGGCGCTGTACCCGCAGCGGCTGGGGCTGTCGGCCAAGGTGCGCTGCTTTGTGGATTTTCTGGGCGAGCACTTTGCCGACGGAGCCGGCTGGTAGCACGCGTGCTGGCATGGCTTGATGCGGCCTGCGGCGTGGCGCATTGGCCTTGCCCCCGTCTGGCTGGCGGTAGTAAAGCGCGGTAACGCGGTGTCAGCAGACGCCGTACTGCTGCAGAAAGCCGCACACGCCGGCCAGTACCGCCGGCGGCAGCTCGCGGTGCGGCACGTGGCCGCAGTTATCCAGCAACAGCAGCTGCGACGGCCCGGTCACCTCGGCGGCGATGCGGCGCGGGAAAGCATGCGAGCCGAACTCGTCCAGATCGCCGTGTATTGCCAGCACCGGGCAGCGCACCCGCGCCAGCCACGGCGATAGCGACCAGTGGTCAAATACCGGCAGCCGCCAGGTTTCCGTCCACGCGTCCAGCACCCAGCGCGCCCGCTCGCCGTGCCAGCGCGTCAGCCGTGCAAACTGCACCGGCTCGGCAAAGCCCGCCTTGGCCGCCACAATGCCCTCGCGCGTGCGCGGCTCCACAAAGGCCTGTGCCGATTCCGACACCACGGCCACACAGCCCGCCGCCTGCGCCGCGTGCGTCAGCGCCATGCCGCCGCCCACGCTGTGGCCAAACAGCACGTAGCGCGTCAGCCCCAGCGCGGCCAACAGCGCCGGCAGCAGCGTGTTTGCCTCTTGCTCGATGAAGTCCGGCTGCGCTGGCGTATGGCGCGGGCTGGACTGGCCGTAGCCCAGGCGGTCGTAAGCGATGACGTCGCGCCCGCTGGCCGCCGCCAGCTGCGCGGGGAAATCGCGCCACAGTGCCACGCAGCCCAGCGAATCGTGCAACAGCACAATCGGCGCCAGCGTGTTGCCGGCTACCGGCCAGTGGCGGACAAAAACCTGGCCGTCGGCCAGCGCAATCAGGCGATCGATAGGTGTCATGCGGCGTTAGCGTATGAAGGAAAGCGACGCGGCATGGTAGCAGCTTGCCGTGCGGCCAAGGTTGGCCGCTGGGGCAGGCTGTGGGTTACCACCCCAGGTGGTGGCGCAGGTAGGCGTCGGTATCACTGTAAAAGCGCTTCATCACGATGTAGTGCTCGGTGTCCTGATAGGCAACCGGCTGGATGCTGTCGCGTTGCAGTTGCAGCAGGCTGGCGTCGGGGATGGCCATCAGAACGGGGGAGTGGGTCACGATGATGAACTGTGCCCCTTGGCAGGCTAACTCGTAAATCAGCCTGGCGGCAGCTAGCTGCAGCATGGGTGACAAGGCGGCTTCGGGTTCATCCAGCAGGTACAGGCCGTCTGCGTTGAATTTGTGCTGCAACAGGGTCATGAAGGCCTGGCCATGCGATAGCCGGTGCAAGGGTACGCCGCCATAGCCGCCCAGATAGCCGGTGTCGTCAATGTAGCTGGCCAGCTGGTGGAAGGTTTCCGCCCGGAAAAAATAGCTTGATTTGGGGCGATGGAAATGGCGGATAACGCGCAATTCGTCTTCGAAGAAGATATCCTGCGGCAGCGTACGCTGCGGGTTCACCGATAGCGGCCCACCGGCGGCGTCAAAGCCCAGGCATCGGGCCAGCCCTTCCAGCAGCACGGATTTGCCGACACCGTTATCGCCAATCAGGCAGGTAACCGGCCGGGTGAACGGCAGGGTCCAGTCGGTAAGATAAAGCGGCAGATCATAGGCGGTGGCCTGCTGTTGCAGCCGCGGGCTGCTGCGGATAGTGGCTTGGCGGAGGAAGCGTGGTTGCATGATGGCGAGGCTCTGTGGTTAGCCAGCTGCGCAGAGGACGACAGCGCAGCTGGCCGGATAACGGTAAAGCGCCATCATTGCGGGAACCGTGCTGGCGATAAAAATGGGTGTGGGATCCACACCGTGCGCGGCACCTAGTCGCCGCCACAACTGCTACAGCTGCTGCCGCTATCGCCACTGTTCTCTGCGCGGCCATACAGGCTATCGCTGGCGAGCACCAGCGGTGGCTGCAGTGCGAACAGGCAGGCGAGCGGGTGCTTCATGACAGGGCTCCGGGTTGGCCGAGCCGGCAGCATGGCGCAATGAAAATGGAATTGTGCCAGCCGTGAGCAGGGTGGGCAAAGCGCAGCGTGCCCACTGCACCTCGCTCGGTTTGGTGGGCACGGCCTGCGGCCTTTGCCCACCCTACCCCAGCCGCTTCAGCGGATAGTCACATGCAACAAGGGCAAGCCATTCGGCTTGCCCTTGTACGTTGGTGATGTGCTAGCGCCCTGCCCTGCGGCCAACGTTGGCCGCGGGCCTGCTTACGATGCCGGTCGCTGCTTGAAGAAGGTGATCGGCGTGGTGGCGGGGATGTCGCTTGGCGGCGGGGTTTTCAGGATGTGCTTTTTCATCTTGCCCATCACGTGCATTTCGCACGGGCGGCACTCGAATTTCAGCGTGTAGGTGTCGTCGCCGGATTTCAGCACCATCGGGTCGGCGCGTACCTGGCCCATCACGCCTTTCACGCCCTTGGCCTGCTTGGGGCACAGGTTGTACGAGAAGCGCAGGCAGTGCTTGGTAATCATCAGGCTGACTTCGCCTTCTTCCTGATGCGCTTCGTAAGCCGGCTCGATCACTTCCACGCCGTGCTTTTTGTAGAAGTCCCACGCCAGCGCGTTGTACACGTTGGCCAGGTAGCTCAGGTTTTGCTCGGGGAAGCGCGGGGCCGGTTGCAGCTCGGCTTTGCGCTGCGGGCGGGTCCATGCGGCCAACCTGGCAGCTTCCAGTTGCGCTACCGCGTCGCGGCGCAGGCCGTTGATGACCGAGGCGGGGACGAACCACGGCTGTGCCAGCTGCAGCGCCACGTCGTGGGCGTAGAACAGGGTGTTGCCCAGCTTGGCCACGGCGTCGCGCAGGCTGCTTTCGGCGCGGGCGGCGTCTTTGGCTGGCTCCAGCGCTACGTTGGCCGCAGCCGTGGCGCTACAGCCGTCGGCGTCGGTGAGTGTCAGCGTCAGGCCGCTGGCGGTGTCGGCCAGTGTGGCCCATACGCCGATGCGGCGCTCGGCGGATTTTTTCAGCAGCGCCAGCTCCCAGGCGTGGTCGCGGTTGCGGCTGATGTCGGTGCCGGGTTTCAGGCCGGTAAGCGTAGCCGGGTCGTTGGGCACGCAGCGCCACAGCAGCTGGCCGCCGGGTACGTGGCCCACTTGCTTGACGGTGTTGAGCTGCATGCCCACCACCTCGCGCTTCTTCATGAAGTTGATGCCGTCGCCGTTGGCCATCTGCTCGGGGGTGGCGATGTCCACCCAGCCGTCGCCCACTTTGTGCACGGTACCCAGCTGCACGCCCACGAATTTGGGCGAGTCAAACGCGCCGATGTCGATTTTGCGGCCGGTGGCAAAGTAGTCGGTGGCGCCACGGTGGAAGGTTTTGTCCGGGTCGGGCGTAAAGAAGATTTCGCTGCTGCCGCTGGCGGCCGGGGCCAGCTCGGGGCGGCGCTCGAAGATTTCGTCCAGCAGCAGGCGGTAGTGGGCGGTGATGTTCTTCACGTAGCTCACGTCCTTGTAGCGGCCTTCGATCTTGAGCGAGCGTACGCCGGCGTCCAGCAGTGCTTCCAGGTTGGCGCTCTGGTTGTTGTCTTTCATCGACAGCAGGTGCTTGTCGAAGGCCACCACGCCGCCTTTTTCGTCGGTTAGCGTGTACGGCAGGCGACAGGCTTGCGAGCAGTCGCCACGGTTGGCGCTGCGGCCGGTATCGGCGTGGCTGATGTAGCACTGGCCGGAAAACGCCACGCACAGCGCGCCGTGGATGAAGTATTCGATGGCGGCCGGGTCGGCGCCTTCGTTTACTACCTGCGAGATCTTGGCGATCTGGGGAATGGTCAGCTCGCGCGCCAGCACGATCTGGCTGAAGCCGGCGTCGGACAGGAAGCGGGCCTTGTCGGCGTCGCGGATGTCGCACTGGGTGGACGCGTGCAGCTGGATCGGCGGCAGGTCCATCTGCAGGATGCCCATATCCTGCACGATCAGCGCGTCCACGCCGGCGTCGTACAGCTGCCAGATCAGCGTGCGGGCGGCGTCCAGCTCGGCGTCGTGCAAAATGGTGTTCAGCGTGGTGAAGATGCGCGCGTGGTAGCGGTGGGCAAACTGCACCAGCTGGGCAATGTCGGCCACGCTGTTACAGGCGTTGTGCCGCGCGCCAAAGCTGGGGCCGCCGATGTACACGGCGTCGGCGCCGTGCAGGATGGCTTCGCGGCCGATGTCGATGTTTTTGGCGGGCGAGAGCAGCTCGACCTGGTGCGGCAACAGACTCATCTGGTACTTCCTGCGGTGGGTGGTGTGGCAAGGGGCGGAAGTATAGCGGAATCAGTCACTTGCGCAAATGCACTCAGGCCTGCTGCAGGCGGGTGGCCAGCGTGTCCACCAGCTCGGCCCAGTCGGCGTCGTCGTCCAGCGCCTGCTTGAGGAAAGCGGCCTGGGCGGCGTTCCAGAACGGCGCGTCCTCGATGGCGGTATCGGCCGGCAAGGGGTGGCTGGCAATGAAGGCGCGGATGTCGGCCGGGCTGTCCGGCAGGCCCAGCTGGGCAAACAGGGCGCACAGGGTGTGAAGGCTGGTGTCCATGGGTAATACTCCGGCGGGTGGAATTTCAGCATACACGCTGCCGGCCGGAACTGTGGCGGGCAGGCGCTACTCTATGCAGCGCTGCACGTGCAGCTTTTGATAAACGGGAGACAGCAATGCGCAAGGTTTGGATTGTGCTGGCAGCCAGTGCCGGCTTGGTGGCGTGTAGTGCCGAGCAGGCCAGCAAGCTGCAGGAGCAGGCGTCGGCGGCTATCGGCACCGCGCATCAGGTGGTACAGGACAGCAGCGCGCCGCTGGGCGAGCTGAAGCAGCAGGCTAGCGCGGCG
Source organism: Vogesella sp. XCS3 (assembly GCF_020616155.1). NCBI lineage: Bacteria > Pseudomonadati > Pseudomonadota > Betaproteobacteria > Neisseriales > Chromobacteriaceae > Vogesella > Vogesella sp. XCS3. Next base: position 2,707,964 of record NZ_CP085530.1, read on the forward strand.
GTAGGCAGTGCCGGCAAGCTGAAAGAACAAGCCAGTGCCGCGCTGGGTGTGGCGCAGCGCGTGGGCGCCGCCGCGGCCATTCTGAACCCGGAGCTGGGGCAGCAGATAGACGAGGCCAAACAGCAGGTGGACGCGGTAAAACAGGCGGCGGATGCGCTGCAGGGCAAGTAAGCGCGGCTCGCCAACACGCTGATCCGGCGCCGCCTTGCCCTACGGCTGGCGCGCGGTTCGCCGATACGCCTTGGCCCGGATGCGCGGCAAACTTTAGTGAATGGTGCCCGGTTTCTGGCCAGCCCACGCCCCTGCCATCGCCTGGCCGGGGCGTTTTGCTGCGGGTGTTACGGTGTTTTGCCCGCGTGGGGTAGCAGCTGTAGCTCCAGCTGGGCGTAGCGGCCAGTTTGCCGCAGCTGCTGCAGGCCGCGGTTGAATGCGGCCAACTGTGCGGTCGCTTGCGGGCGCGCGCGCGACAGCATCAGGCGGAAGGGGACGGTTTCGATGGGGGTGGGCAGCGTGGCCAGCTGGCTGCGTTCCTGTGCTGTCAGCTTGTCCTGGCGCAGGCTCTGGTACACGCTGTGGGCCATGGTCATGGCGGTCATGCGCCCGGCCAGGATCATGCGCAGGCCATTTTCGGGGTTTTCTACGCGGTGGTATGCCACCTTGCCTTCGCGCTCTAGCCGTACCAGCTCGTGAAAGGTACGCGACCCCAGCGGCAGGGCCAGGTGTACGCCCTGCCACTGCTGGCGTAGCGGCCAGTCTGGCAGGGGTTTGCCAGCGTGATGGATGATGATTTCGCGGTCCTGGATGATGGGTTCGCTGAACAAGGCAAAGCTGTCGCGTAGCGGGGTCTGGCTCCAGACCAGCGAGCCGTCGATATGGCCACCGCGTACCATTTCTTCGGCGCGTTTCCACGGGTAGAAGCCGTAGCGTACTTGCAGGCCGCCCAGCGCTGCTGCTTCGCTGACGACGGCGGAGGCGAAACCGTAACGTGGCAGGCTGGCGGATTGGTAGGGCGGCCATTCGCCATTGGCGAGCTGCAGGGTTTGTGCGTGGCTGACGCAGAGGGTGTTGATGAGTATCGCGAGTGCGAAAACAATCGATTTCATATTGTCTGACAATTTTAAGATCGCGCCAGTATAAGCATGTTTTTGTTTGTTTTCAGCTAGTTACATGTGAAATATACCAGTAAAAAGCGCTAGCTTGGCAGCTAGCGCTTTTTTTACAGGGCGGTGCTATCGAAAGGTTAGTAATCCCGATCTGGTACCAGTACGGTGCGGTTGCCGTTACTTTCCATGGCCGACACGATGCCGGCGGTTTCCATGTCTTCGATCAGCCGTGCCGCGCGGTTGTAGCCGATGCGCAGCTGGCGCTGCACCGACGAAATGGACGCCTTGCGCGTTTTCAGCACAATGGCCACCGCCTCGTCGTACAGCGGGTCGGCTTCGCTGCCGGCAGCGGCGCGGCCTTTGGCGTCGGCTTGCTCGTCGTCGGCTACCGATTCGCCGGTGAGCAGGCCTTCCACGTAGTCCGGCTCGCCCCACTGTTTCAGGTCTTCCACGATGGCGTGCACTTCCTCGTCGGTGACAAACGCGCCGTGCACGCGCTGCGGGTAGCCGGTGCCCGGCGGCAGGAACAGCATGTCGCCCTGCCCCAGCAGGCTTTCGGCGCCCATCTGGTCGAGGATGGTGCGGCTATCGATCTTGCTGGATACCTGGAACGCGATACGGGTGGGGATGTTGGCCTTGATCAGGCCGGTAATCACGTCCACCGACGGCCGCTGCGTGGCCAGGATCAAATGGATGCCGGCGGCGCGGGCCTTCTGCGCCAGGCGGGCGATCAGCTCTTCGATCTTCTTGCCGGCCACCATCATCAGGTCGGCAAACTCGTCTACCACCACCACGATGAACGGCAGCGTGGACAGCGGTTCCGGCGTTTCCGGCGTCAGGCTGAACGGGTTGCCCAAACGTTGGCCGCGTGCTTCGGCGGCGCGCACCTTGTCGTTGTAACCGGCCAGGTTGCGCACGCCCAGGTGGCTCATCAGGCGGTAGCGTTTTTCCATTTCGCCCACGCACCAGTTCAGCGCGTTGGCGGCCAGCTTCATGTCGGTAACCACCGGTGCCAAGAGGTGCGGGATGTCGTTGTACACCGACAGCTCCAGCATCTTGGGGTCGATCATGATGAAGCGCACTTCGTCCGGCGTGGCCTTGTACAGCATGGACAGGATCATGGCGTTGACGCCCACCGACTTGCCCGAGCCGGTGGTACCGGCCACCAGCAGGTGCGGTGCCTTGGCCAGGTCCATCACCACGGGCGCACCGCTGATGTCCTGCCCCAGTGCCAGCGTGAGCTTGGAGGCGTTTTGCTGGAACACGTCGGCGCTGAAGATTTCCGACAGGCGGATCATCTGGCGCTGCGGGTTGGGTAGCTCCAGCCCCATGCAGGTCTTGCCGGGGATGGTTTCCACCACGCGGATGGACGCCAGGCCCAGCGCGCGTGACAGGTCTTTGGCCAGGTTCACTACCTGGCTGCCGCGTACGCCGACGGCGGGTTCCACTTCGTAGCGCGTAATCACCGGGCCGGCGTAGGCGTCTACCACCGCCACTTTTACCTTGAACTCGGCGCATTTTTCTTCGATCAGAATGCCGCGTTCGATCAGGTAGTCTTCGCTCTGCACCGCCTTGTGTGTTTCGGGCGGGCGCAGCAGGTCCAGCGAGGGCAGGCAGGCGTCGCCGTATACCACGGGGATGGCGTGTGGCTTGGGCTGCGCGGCGGCGGCCAGGGTGTGCAGCGCCTGGCTGATCTGCGCGGCGGGCACGGGGCTAGCTGCCGCAGGCTGGGCTGGCGCGGCCTGCGGGGCATCGTCCAGCAGCTGCCATACCAGGCCAGGGTTGGCCGCAGCGGGCGCCACGGCGGGTTCGTTGTCGGCCTCGTCGTCCAGCAGGTGCCACACGATATCGCCGTGCTGGGTGCTGTGGTAGCCGGCCTGAGCAGCCGGGCTGCTGGCCGTGGTGAGCGGCGCACTGGCAGCCTGCTGCGGCATGGCGGCGGGCTCGGCGCTGGCGGGGGTGCCGACGGCCTGGCGCAGGCGAACGCCCTGCCAGACTGGCGGGGCTGCCGGTACTGCTACGGGTTGGCGCAGCTGTTGCCAGCGCGTGCCCGGCGGTGTGCTGGCGCTGCCGGGCTCGGCCACGGGTGCTGCTGCCGGTGTGGGCGCGTCTGTGGGCTCATCGCTGGCTGCCGCGGCGTCGCAGACCTCGTCGGGCAGGGCAAACTCGTCGTCCAGCACGAAGTCGTCTTGCTGCGGGTACGCGGTGGCACTGTCGGGCGGGGTATAGGCATCGGTGTCGCTGCTGGCCGGCTCGAACACGGGCTCGACAGGCGCCTGCGGCGGCAGGGGGATGCCGGCGGCGCGGGCTTCTGCCGCGTGGCTGGCGCCGCGCCAGTCGGCCTGGATCTCGGCAGGCGCAGTGCTGGCTGGCCGTGGTGCCTGGGCCTCGGCTTTGCTAAAGCTGGATTGCGGGCCAAACAGCGCGGCAGCGGCGCGTTCGCGTTCTTGCTGGGCCAGCGGTGATGGCGGCAGCGGTGTGGACGCGCTGGCTTTTTTCATCACCGGGGTGGGCTGCAGGATCACGGGCGGCAGCGGTGCGGGCTTGGCCGGCTGGCGGCCGCTATGCAGCTGTTGCACGTTGGCGCGCACTTCGCGCGGGTCGATCAGCGGCAGGTCGCGTGGCTGGGGGATGGGCTTGCCGTCGTAGGCGGCGATCTTTTCGCGGCGGGTCAGGTCGCGGCGCAGGTTGCGCTGCACGTCGTCCAGACCGATGACCGGCAGCTTGGCCGTGGCGGCTTTGTTACCGGCGGGCGCGGCCTTGGGCTTGCGCTGGTAGCGTGGCAGCTCGCGCGGCAGCTTGTCGATAATTTCGGCGGGTGCGCTGGCGGGCGGGCGCGGTGGCGGTGCGGCCTCGGGGGTGATGCCAGGGTTGGCCGCAAGCGGTGGTGGCGCTAGCGGCGCACCCAGCGTGCGTCGCGGCGGCCGGGGCGTCATGGCTTCGGGGGGGCGTCGTGTGGCAAGGGGGCGTGGTGCCCGTGCGCGGCGCTATCGGCCGCGTCGTCTTCTTGCAGCACATGCTTGAGCTTGGTCAGCAGTTTGGAAAACTTCTCCATGGCATCACTCTTCCGCTTTAGCGGGTCTTGTTCCAGCCGGCGATGGCGTCTTTCTTGTTGTCGGCTTGCGGGCCGATGGCGCTGCAGGTGCCTTGCCCTGCGTAGCGGGTGCACTGTACCCAGAAGCGGCGCGAGCCTGCCTTGACCACTTCGGCCGGGGCGCCGCACTTGTTGCAGGGTTTCAGGCTGGTGGTATCGCTCATCATGGTATTCCGGCAGGGTTAATCACCGGATGATACCGCAATTGCGGTGGCCAGCCGCTGGCCCTAGTCCAGAAAGAATTCTACCGGCAGGGTGAGGCTCAGCTCGTCATGATACCGCAATTGCGGTGGCCAGCCGCTGGCCCTAGTCCAGAAAGAATTCTACCGGCAGGGTGAGGCTCAGCTCGTCCGGGCGCTCAGGCGGGATGCGCGGTAGCGGCGAGGCACGCTGGACAGTGGCCAGGGCGGCGGCGTCCAGGCTGGCGTGGCCGCTGCTCTGGCTGAGCTGTACCGCCAGTACCCGGCCATCGCGGCCAACCTTCAGCAGCAGGTAGGCCACGCCTTCCGTGCCCTGCGCGCGCGCGCCTGCCGGGTACTGGCGGTAGCGTTCCAGCCGCGCCATGACCTGGGCTTCCCAGCTACGGCTGTTACCGCCACTGGCCTGACCTGCCGGAAGCGAGGGGCTGGGCGGCGCGGCGGCCACGCTGTTGGTGGCGGCCGCAGCCGGTTTGGCCGCAGGGGCTTCGGGTGCCGGCGGGCTCGTGTCGCTGGTGGTGGCGGCATGGCGCGGGGCAAGCGCGATCGGGGTGGCGGCCGGGTTGTGTGTGTGCAGCAGCGGTGTGGCCGCAGTGCTGGCACGGCGCCGTGGCGTGCTGGCCTGGCTGGCGGTCGTGACCCGGCTGGCGCTGCGCGTGGCCACCGGTGTGGGCAAGCTGGTGAGTGTCATCAGGCCGGGCTGCGCCAGGGCCAGCTGCTGTGGTGGAGGCGCAGCGTGGTGTAACAGCAGGCCAATGAGCATGGCGTGCAGGGCTAGCGTACACAGTGCTGCCCCCTGCCCTGCGCGTAGCGGCCAAGCCCCTGGTGTGTGCCCCGGGTAGCCGGGCTGGCGTAGCAGCCAGCCTGCCACCATCAGCTGTAGCAGGGCTGCCAGCCATAGTAGCCAGCCGGGTGGCTGGCTGGCGGTGAGCGCCACAAAGCCCAGTGCCATGCCGGCACAGGCGAGTGCCTTGGCGTAGGGGGGAACCACGCGGTGCTGCTGCCACTGGCGTAGTGGCGGGCCCAGGCGCGGGTGTGCCAGCAGGCGAGCCGCCCACCGCGGCGAGCTGCGGCCAAAGCAGGTTAGCGCCAGCAGCAGGAACACCGTGGTGGGCATCAGCGGCAGCATGGCACCAATGCCGGCCAGTAGCAGCATCAGGCAGCCGGCGGCGTGCCAGGCCCAGCGTGCCGGCAGCGTCTGGCTTACGCGCATCCGTACACCTGGTCCAGGTGCTGGTTCATCAGGGTGAAGGCGGCTTTGGCGCCGGCGGTCACGCGCGCTTCGGCACTGGCATCCAGCGCCAGGGCATCCAGTGTTTGCGTGAAATCACGCCAGTGGCGGGCGCGGCCGTCTGGGTGGCCGCCCAGGTGGCGGGCGCCTTTTTCGTCGGACAGGCCGAGTGCCTGCGCCATTTTCAGCAGGATGGCGGCGCCCAGCTTGCTGCCTTCTACCACGTATAGCCAGCCCATGGCGGTGGCTACGTCCAGCTGCTTGTCGATGGGGGCGGTTGCGCTGCGGCCGGGTAGCGGGCAGCCCAGGTCGTCCAGGTCGGTGGCGATCAGCGCGTGGCGGCGGCGGCTGGCCAGGTCGGCAAACAGTGCCGCCAGGCCGGGGTTGTCGTACAGCGCGTCGGCGTCGCGCAGGAACAGGTATTGCGCCTGCAGGAACTGGCGGTAGTGGCTGTGGCTGGCAAAAGGGCGATACGTCATGATGCGCTGGTCCAGCGCGTCGTGGGTGGCGTGGGTGGCGGCTTTCAGGCGCTGGGTACGGCTGAGGGTTTGTTCGGTGATGGTCATGCTGCTTGCTTTCTGGTTTGGTGAGGGTTGGCCGCACGCGGCGGCCGGCAGTGTGGGTGGGCTATCGCTAGAAACGGGCGCTGATGGCGGCGCGGTAGGTGCGGCCAGGCCCCGGCATCAGGCTGAGGGTGAGCGGGTCGAGATAGAAGCGGTTGGTCACGTTGTCTACCGCCAGCTCCAGCTTGGTGTTGCGCGCCAGCTGGTAGCTGGCAAACAGGTCTACCAGCGTGAACGGCCGGGTCAGCACCTGGTTGGCGGTGCCGTTGTAGCTTTCCCAGTCGCGGCCGCTTGAAGCCTGCTCGGCGGTGGGGCCGCTGGTGTACAGCACGCGGGTGCCGGCGCTGAGGGTGTCGTTCAGCCAGCGCCCGCCCAGCGTCAGGTTGGCGCTGAGGCGTGGCGGCACGTGGTTGCGCACGTAGGCGGTGGAAAAACCGGTGGGCGAGCAGTTGCCCAGCGTTGCGTACGGGTAGACGGTGTGGAAGGTGCCGCTGTCTTCGTCGTACACGTCGTAATGCTTGGCGCGGAAGTAGTCGGCGGTCTGGCGGTCGCAGATTTCCACCTGGCGGTGGTAGGTGGCCGACAGTTCGCCGAAGAAGCCGCCGTTGTCGTAACCGGTTTGCAGCTCCAGGCCCTTGATCTGGTAGCGGTCCATATTGGCGATGGTGAAGTTCTGCATGCCCGGCAGGCCCTTGAACGGGCGGCGTGTCAGGTAGCCGTCGCTGCGGTTGTCGAAATAGGCCAGGCGCGCGCGCAGCTTGTCGCCGGGTTTGAGCCAGTCGTCGCGCAGCAGGCTGATGCCCACTTCGCGGTTCTTGCTGCGTTCCGGTGCCAGCGGGTTGAGGTAGGGCGCGGACGAGCCGAGGGTGGATTCCATCAGGCTGGGCATGCGCAGCCCTTCGCTGTAGCGGGCGTAGGCGCTGACGCCGCCGCCCAGCTGCAAGGTAACGCCGGCCATGGGCGCAAAGCCGCTGTCCTGGCGGCGGAACGGCGGGGCGTACTCGTAGCGGGTGGACAGGATGTCGCTGTATTCGTTGTCTTCGTCTACCTCCAGCCGGCTGGCCTGGGCCGGGTCGAAGCTGGCTGGCGTGTCGGTCCATTGGTGTAACTGGGTGCCGGCCTGCAGGCGCGGGTCGGTGGCGGCGCTGTACTCGCCGTTGGCGTCCGGCAGCCATTTCAGGTAGCCGATACGTTCTTCCGCATCGCCCTCGCCCTGGTAGACGTCGATGGTGCGGTAGCGCTGTTCGGTGTGGTGCGCGGTGGCCTGCACGTTGTGATCCTGGCTGGCAAAGCGGCTGTAGCGCCCGCCCAGCTCCAGGCTCAGCCAGTCGTTGGCCGCCCAGTCCAGCTTGAAGAAGGCGCTGTGTTCGTCGCGCTGGCCGCTGCGGATAGTGCGGTTGTGGTTGATGTCGTCCAGGTCCACCAGCATGCCCTTGCCGGGGCCGGTGCGCTCGCGTTGCAGCGACACGCCGTAGTCCAGCTTGAAGGCGCCGGCGGCGGTGCGCAGCAGGCTGCTGTTGCTGATGTCGGCGCCGCTACGGGTGGCGGCGGTCTTGACGCGGTAGCGGGCATCCAGCCAGGCGGGGTCGTTTTCGTTCCAGCTTGGCTGGGGCTTGCCTTGCTGCGGGTTGCGGAACACGTCGCCGTTCATGGCGTCGCTTTGCATGTCGGTGTGCCACACATTGGCTTTCAGCCGGATCAGCGGCTGCGCCGCCGGTGCCCACTGGTAGCGCGCGCTGTAGCTGTCCAGCAGTACGTGGCTGCCCGGCCACTGCATGATGTAGCCGCTGTCGTTGCGCAGGATCTGCGACGGCATGATCTCGCCGTAGTGGCTGTCGTAACGGCGCCAGGCCAGCTCCAGCGCGCTGTCGTCGTCGGGTCGCAGCGTGCCTTTGAGCAGCAGCGAATCGCTGCGGTTGGCGGTATTGGTGACCTCTTCGCCTGGCCGGTACACGGTGGTGACGCCGGCTTCTACTTCCGGGTTGGTGCCGCCGAAGTTCATCCAGTTGTTGTACACGCGCAGCTTGTTGTAGCCGTGCTTGCCGGCAAAGTAGTTGCCCTGCTCGCGGTGGGCGTAGGCGGCCACCAGCTCGTAGCTATCCTGGCGCGTGGCCAGCGCCACGCTGCCGGCGCCGGCGCGGCCATCCAGCCCCGGCGCGTGCTGGCGCGGCGGGGTTTTGATGCTGGCCTGCGGCGTGGCGGTGTTGCTTTGCAGGCTGCCGCGCAGCCGCACGCCGACGCGCTCGCCCGGCAGCAGCACGTCGGCGGCTTTCAGGGTATCCATCTGCACCAGGCCGCCAACAGCACCGGCACCCTGGGCCGACAGGCTGGGGCCTTTTTCGATGGTGACGCTACTGATCAGGTCCGGGTCCAGGTAGCTGCGGTCGGCGGCACCGGCGTAGCCGCGGTACACGCTGATGGCCTGCTGGCTGCCATCGATCACCACCGGCACCCTGCCCTGCCCCTGCATGCCGCGCACGTTGACATCGACCGCGCCGCTATTGCGGCCATCGCCCACCTGTACGCCGGGGGTGCCCTTGAACATGTCGGCGACCGAGGTGCCGCGAAAGCGCTCGATCTGCTGCTGGTCGATCACCGCGCGCGAGCCGGCCTTGACGTAGGGGCGGTCTGCCAGCGCGATATCGTCGTCGTGCAGCAGGCTGGCCGCCTGACGTTGGCCGCGTACCTGCAGCGCAGACAGGGCGACGTCGCCCTGGGCGGTGGCCACTGGCTTTAGCGTGATGGTGTTATCGCGGATCTCGGCCCGCAGGCCGCTGCCGGCGAGCAGGCGATGCAAGGCGTCCCGCACGGTGAGCTGGCCTTGCAGTGCCGGGCTATGGCGGGTGCGGGTCAGCGCCGCGTCGACCAGTAGCACCATGCCGGCTTGGCGAGCCAGCTCGTTCAAGGCGCTGCCCAGGGGCTGAGCGGCAATATCGAAGGCCTGGGGCAGTGCCGGTGGCGGGGCACTGTAGGCGGGGCTGACAAACGCCAGGCTGAGTGCCAACAAGAGTGGGCGCAGGGATGGAGCTGGTGTGCGTGGCATGGTGGGGGCTTTTTGTTTGTATCAAAAATCATTCTCAATTGTGAAAACGATACAAACGTACAAACCCTGATGTTGCGGGCAAAAAAATCATGCAGACACGTCAGCGCTGCGGCGGCTCCGCAGCGCTTTGGGCATGAATCAGCCATTGCCCATGTTGCCGGGTGACAGCCAGTGGCAACACGCGTGGCAGCGCGTGGGCAAACTGTGCCGGCTGGTAGGCGTTGAAGGTACCGGTAAGGCGCAGCTGCCCGCTGGCAGGGTTTTGCAGCTGTAGCTGGCTGGGCCCGTAGCGGTTGAACTCGGCGATGACCTCGGCCAGTGGCGTGTTATCGAATAACAGGCGCCCGCTGCGCCAGGCGGCCACGGCGGCCGGCGGAACCGGCGTGATGTGGCTTAGCCGTGTGCTGTTGCTGGCCAGCTGCTGCCCCGCCTGCAAGGTGGCTTGCTGCAACGGCTGGCGGTCGGCGTCGGCGTCGTGGCGGTTGCTGTACTGGCGCACCCTTACCTTGCCTTCGGCCACGGCCACCTGATAGTTGCGGCCAACCTGGCGCACGCTGAAACGGGTACCCAGTACGGTGACGCGGCGGCTGTCGGCCAGCACGTGAAAGGGGCGCTGTTTGTCTGGTGCTACCTGGAAAAACGCTTGTCCGGCCAGCAGGCGGGTATCGCGTTGCTGGCGGTACAGGGTAACGTCCACCCGGGTGGCGCTATCCAGGCTAAGCCGGCTGCCATCGGGCAGGGTCACGTCGCGCTGCTCGCCCTGTGCGGTGACCAGGCTGGCCTGGTACAACGGTTGCTGCTGTTGCCATTGCTGCCAGCCCAGGCCGCCAGCGATGGCACAGCACAGGCAGGCGGCTGCGGCCAGGGGCAAGCGGTTGCGCCGTGGTGGCAGGGCTTGCAGCATAGGGGGCAGCTGTTGGCGCAGGGCATCGCGCTGTGCCGCGCTGGCGCTGCCCAGCAGGCTGTCCAGCGCGTGCAGCTGTTGCCAGGCTTGCGCGTGGGCCGGGTGGGCTGCCAGCCATTGCTGTAGCGCAGCGTGCTGCTGTGGCGATAGGCCCTGCTGCTGGCGCAGTAACCATTGTGCCGCCTGGTAGTCGATGCTGTCTGGCGCGGGCGTTGCGGGGGTGAGCGGCGTTGTGTTCATGGCGTATCCTGCCCGGCCATGCCCTTCTTGCACGCCAGCATGCCGTTGATGATGTGTTTTTCTACCATATTGACCGAAATGCCCATCTGTCTGGCAATGTCGGCGGTGCTCAGGCCATCAAACTTGTACAGCACGAAGGCTTGGCGGCAGCGTGGCGGTAGCCCGGCGACGATGTCCAGCAGCCTGGCCAGCGATTGCTGGGCCGCTACGGTACGTTCCGGCTCGCAGGCTGGCGCGGCGGGCAGCTCGGTGTCGTTCAGGGCGTGTTCCGGGTGGCGTTGCTGCTGGCGGTGCTGGTCGATGAGCAGATTGCGTGCGGTGGTGTACAGCAGTGCACGCGGCTGGGCGGGGGGGGTATTGCCATGGCTGGCCAGTACGCGGGCATAGCTTTCCTGCACCACGTCTTGCGCCTTTTCCCGGCAGCCGGTACTGCGTGCAATGAAGTTCAGAAGTTCGTGGTAATAGCGCTCGAGCACTGCAACAGCCTGTCCTGTAAAGCGCGGAGTCTAGCATGGTTGCAAATGGGAATCACTATTAATTATGGCAGGGCGAGCCAGCTACGGTTACGCCCGGCGGCCTTGGCCTGGTACATGGCGGCGTCGGCACGGGCGATAAGGTTGTCGGTGGTTTCCCCCGAGGCGTTGAGTGTAGCGACGCCGATACTGGCGGTAATGCGTAGTGTCTCGCCTTGCCACTGCAGCGGCAGGCTGGCCAGGGTATGGCACAGCCGCTGGGCCAGCTGCATGGCCTCTTGCTCCTGCTCTTGCGGCAGCATGATGCAGAATTCTTCCCCGCCCCAGCGCGCCAGGCTGTCGATTTCGCGTAGTGTGCGCCGTAGCTGGCGGCTGACTTCCTTGAGTACGTAGTCGCCAGCCGGGTGGCCCAGGCGGTCGTTCAGCGCCTTGAAGTGGTCCAGGTCCAGCATCAGCAGGCTGAAGCGCTGCTGGTAGCGGGTAAAGCGTTGCTGGTTTTGCAGGCAGCGTTCCAGAAAAGCCCGCCGGTTGAGCAAGCCGGTCAGCGGGTCCAGCGTGGCCTGGCGGGCCAGCTCGGCTTCGGCGGCCTGGCGCGCCATCTCCAGCCCGCGTACGTGCAGCAGGGTGCCGATACCGTCGGACAGCGTGGTGAGGTGCTCGACGATTTCCTGGTCAAAGCCCCCTGCCCGGTTCGCCAGCACCAGCACGCCCATCACCGACAGGTGAAAGAAGCACGGGATGACCAGCAGCGACTGGATGCCCTCTAGTGCGCCACTGTCGTCGTACAGCGCGGGCTGGTTGATGACCAGAGGCTCCCCCTCGGCAATGGCCTGCCCGTAGACATGGTCGAAGCCGTACAGGCGGTAGCCACGGCTATCGTGGCTAAGCTGTGGCATCAGCCATTGCAGTGCTCTTGCTTCCAGGTGGGCAATGCTGGGGATATCAAGGTAGCAGCTGTCGCGGTCGTCTACCTGGCAGCTGGCAATAAACGCCAGCGTAGTCTGGCTCATGGCCAGCAGCGAGTGCAGGATGGTGCTGCAGGCAGCGCCCAGGTCGCGGTCCAGCAGAAAGCTGCTTTGCGCCTGGTTGATGGTGAGCAGCAGCTTGCTCTGCCGTTCGGCCAGCTGTAGCAGCATGCGCTGGCGTATCAGCTCGCACAGGGTATCGGCCAGCTGTTGCAGGCGGGCCCGCTGGCGTGGGCCAAAGCGCCGCGGGCGGTGGTCCAGCAGGCAGAGGGTGCCGATGACGTTATGCGCGTCCAGCCGTAGGGGCGCCCCGGCATAAAAACGGATGGCCAGCTCGCCAGTGACCAGCGGGTTGTCGGCAAAGCGTTCATCCAACAGGGCATTACTGACGACCAGCATGTCGCCCTGCGACACGACGTGGTTACAAAACGAGATGGCACGCGGGGTTTCGCAGACATCCACACCGACCTTGGCCTTGAACCATTGCCGTTCGCTGTCGATCAGCGAGATCAGGGCCACGGGCACGCCAAACAGCCCGGAGGCCAGCTGTACCACGCGGTCGAAAGCTTCCTCGGCGGGGGTATCCAGCAAGGCGGTACGCGCCAGCAATGCCTGCCGGGCCTGCTCGTGCGGTGGTGGGTCGGGTGTGTGCATGCGCCTCTCCTGGGCCGGGCGGTCGGGCTGATGCTGGCGCGGCCAGCTTGCAGTATGCGGGCTGAACGCGCGGTATGGCAGTGCGGCTTAGGCGCCTGCCAGGCTGGATTGTTATATCGATACTGCATGCAACATAGCAAAAAAGCCCGGCTGCGGCCAACCTTGCGGGTGGCGGCAGCCGGGCTTTTGCACGGCGATGTGGCTTATACGTGCAGCAGCACCATTTTCAGCGGCGGGTTGCCGTCAAAGGTGGGGAAGTCGTCTTCCGGCGTGATCCACTCGGCGTCACGTACGGTGCGGCCGGCTTTCTCGGCGCTGCGCTTGAGCTGGGCCAGCCAGGCGTCGCGGTCTACCTGCGCCACGTTGTTGCAGCAGATCAGCATGCCGCCTTCGGCAGTGGCCAGCAGTGCCGGCTTGAACAGCGCCGGGTAGTCGTTGATCAGGTCTACCACGCCGAACGGGCTCTTGGCGTAGCGTGGCGGGTCCAGGAACACCAGGTCGAACTGGCGGGCTTCCAGCACCGGGAACGGGGGCATTTTCTTGCCGCGTACCATTTTGGGCTGGCCAATGCCGGACAGCTGGCGCAGCGCGGCAAAGCAGTCGCTTTCCACGCAGCGCGGGCGGGTGGCCAGGCTGTTGATCTTGGCGTTGGCGCGCGCTACCTGCAGGCTGGATTCGGCAAAGTCCACGTTCATCACAAAGCTGGCACCGGCTTTGGCGGCGGCCACACCCACACCACCGGTGTAGGCGAACAGGTTCAGCACGCTCTTGCCTTCGGCCAGCTGCATCACACGGCGGCGGCCGGCGCGCAGGTCGAGGAACAGCCACGGGTCCTGGCCCTGGTGGCGGGCCTGGAAGTGGTACTTCACGCCCAGCTCGCGGATGGTGCGCGGCGCCTGGGCGGCTTCCAGCTGGTCTTCCGGCAGGCGGTTGCCGATGCGCGAGTTGGCACCGCTGCGGTCGTTGTACACCGCAGTCAGGCCCAGCGGGGCGTAGTGCGCCAGGATGGCCTGGTGCTCTTCTTCGCTCAGCGGGGTGTGGAAGGTTTGCAGCAGCAGCACGTCGCCGTAGCGGTCGATGGTCAGGCCCGGGCGGCCTTCGGCGCTGCCGTGAAACAGGCGGTAAGTATCGGTTTCTTCGCTGGCCAGGCGGGTTAGCAGCGCGGCGCGGTGCGCGTCGGCGGCTACAAGCAGTTCGGTCAGGGTGGACATGGTGTTCTCGCAGACAAAAGAAGGCGGCCGGCAGCACAGGGCTCCGGCCGAATGGGCTAATTGTACGCGCTTGCCCGCAGCGGGCTGGTTTTTTTACGCCAGCTTGTAAGAAAACGCCGCCGTTTACGGCTAATTTCTATAGAAGCAAAGGGGGAAACATGGAGCAGGCGCAGGCATTACTCAAGTCTTTATACGTGATGGCCATGATGGTGGAGGCGCGTGATGCCTATACCGGCGGCCATTTGTGGCGGGTGTCGCAATTTGCCCGCCTGGTGGCCGAGCGCATGTCGCTGCCGCCGGACGAAGTAGCGCGCGTGGCGCTGGGCGGCTTTTTGCACGACCTGGGCAAGGTGGGCATTCCGGACGCGGTATTGAACAAGCGCGACCGGCTGACCGACGAAGAGTACGCCGTGATCAAGACCCACCCGCAGGTGGGTGCCGACCTGCTGGCCGGTCACCCGCTGGCGGCGCTGGCCATGGACGCGGTGTGGCTGCACCACGAAACGCCGGATGGCCGTGGCTACCCGCGCGGCCTGGCCGGGGCGGCTATCCCGCTGGTGGCGCGCATTGTCGGGGTGGTGGACGCGCTGGACGCCATGACCAGCTCGCGCCCCTACCGCGCCGGCATGCCGCTGGCCAAGGCGCTGCAGATCATCGAAGACAACCTGGGCGGGCAGTTTGACGCCGAGGTTGGCCGCATCGTGCTGGCACTGGGGCAGGAAGGCGCGCTGGATGCCGTCATCGGTCACAGCGCGCCGGGGCGGCCGTTGCAGCAGTGCGTGGCTTGCGGGCCTACGCTGGTGATGCATAGCGAGGTACAGGACGGCGACACCGTACATTGCCCGTCGTGTGCGATGGGCTACCACGTGCGCCACCAGGCGGGGCGCTGGCAGGTGGCGGCCACCGGTGCGGCCAACCCGGTGGCGGCGCGCCAGCCGCGGGCGGATACGCAGCTGATCGATAGCCTGGTGCAGCCGGCTTACCGCCTGCTGCCCAGGCCCAAACGCTGGCTGGGCTGGTTCGGCCCGTCGGCCTGAGCCGGCAGGCTTACAGCGGCAGCTGGCGGCGTAGCTCGTCAGCCCAGTTGCGGCTGGCAAAGTCGGCGCCCATCACCAGCGAGCGGTAGAAGTCGCCGCCAAAGCGGGAATCCACCTCGATCAGTACGTGGGTTTCGTTGCCCCACGGCAGGAAGGTGAGCTCGATTTCCTGGATGCGGAAGTTGCCGCCACGCGGTTTGAGCTCCATTTCCTGATAGCAGCCCAGGGTGCTGGCCACATTGCCGATACGCGCGGTGCCCACTTCCACGTCGGTGCTGTACAGGCCCCAGCCCAGCTGCTCGAATGCGGCCAACAGCGCGGCTACCTGCGCGGTGGGGTGCACTTCCAGCAGGTCGCGGTCGCTGGCGTCCACGGCCGAGGCAATGGCCAGGTCGGTGTGGATCCACACCGCCAGCGGGCGGCCGTAGTGTGCCAGCGCGTTGATGGGGGTTTCGGCCGGCAGCTGCAGCTGGAAAGGGAACTGGCGGGTTTCACCGGCTTTTACCGTAAAGCGCTGGCTCACCAGAATGCTGCCCAGCGGCAGCGCGCCGCGTACTTCGTGGTCGCCTGACTCCTGCTCTGCTTCCACCATCAAGACCAGCTCGATCTTTTCGATGTCCTGGTCGGCATTGCCGCCCTGTACCACCACGCGGCCGGTAAGCATGTCACCAGGGCGCAGGCGCGGGTTGTCCAGCTGGGTATCGACTTTGGCGCCACCGACGCCGATAGAGGCAAGCAGTTTCTTGAACATGATGTTTCCGTAGGTAAGTGCGGTAAGTGCGGGTGCCGTCTGCGGGCCCCAGCTGGCACAGACTCCGGGTAATGATGCGGGTTCCTGTACCTGCTGCGGTGTGGGCCGGCAAAGCAAAAAAAAACCGCAGCGCCAGGCTGCGGTGTGGGTGAGCGGTGCCGGTTTACTTTTTAACCGGTGCTGCTTCCGGTGCCACGGCAGCGTTCAGCTGTGCCGACAGTTCGGTGAATACCTGGCTGGCGGCGGCCTTCATCTTGCTGGCCTTGGCCGATGGTTTGGCGGTTTTCGCTGGGGTCGCGGCAGCTGGTGCTTCGGGGGCGGCGGCTTTGTCAGCCACTTTGGCCGATGGTTTGGCGGCTTTTACCGTGCGGCCAGCCAGTGCCGGGCGAACATAGACGACGTAGCGTTCGATCTCGGCCAGCAGCTTGCCCGGTACGTTCATGCGGCGGGACAGGTCCTGTGCACGCGCCAGCTGGGCGCGGCCCATGTCCTGTTCCAGCTGCGACAGGTTGTTGGCTGCCAGCGTGTCGCCCTGGGCGCGTGCCAGGTTATGCAACGCGTAGGACACGGTAGCGTCTTTCGGTACGCCCTGGCCGTAGTAGTACATCACGCCCAGGTTGTTCAGGCCGCCTACGTTGTACTGTGCGGCTGCCTTGCGGTACCAGGCCACAGCTTCGTCGTTGCTCTGTTTCACGCCCTGGCCGTTTTCGTACAGGCCACCCAGGCTGAACTGCGCATCGGCGTTACCGCTCTTGGCCGCTTTGCGGTACCAGTTGGCCGCTTGCTCGTAGTTCTGCTCGGTACCCTGGCCGTTGTAATACTGGGCGGCCAGCGCTACCTGTGCGGCGACGTTGTCCTGCGCGGCGGCTTGCTGGTTCAGGGCAAAGGCGCGTTTCGGGTCGAACGGTACGCCGTTGCCTTTCATGTGCAGTGCAGCCAGGCTGGCTTGCGCCTGCGCGTCGCCCTGTGCGGCTGCCTTGGCGTACCAGCTGGCGGCCTGCGCGTAATCCTGTGGCAGCTCGTTGCCCTTCTCGTACAGCTGCGCCAGGCTGGTTTGCGCGCCGGCGTGGCCCTGGTTGGCGGCCTTGTTGTACCACATGGCCGCATCGGCCAGGTCTTGTGCGGTGCCCTGGCCTTTTTCCAGCATCTGGCCCAGGCTGTACTGCGCGTTGGCATCGCCCTGCTCGGCGGCTTTCACGAACCAGCTGGCGGCCAGCTGTTCGGTAGCGCGACGGTGCCATACCGCGGCTTGTGCCGGGTCTTTCGGTACGCCCAGCCCGCTCTGGTACAGGTTACCCAGCACGGCCTGTGCATTCGGGTGGCCCTGAACGGCGGCTTTGCGGAACCAGTTGGCCGCATTCACGTAATCCTGCTCTACGCCACGGCCCTGCTGGTACATCTGCGCCAGGCTGAACTGGGCATCGGCGTCGCCTTGCTCGGCGGCCTTGGCAAACCATTCGGCGGCGGCGGTGTAGTCTTGCGGTACGCCTACGCCGTTATGGAACATGGTGGCCAGGCTGGATTGCGCTTCGACATAACCCTGCTCGGCGGCTTTGCGGAACCACTTGGCGGCTTCTACCGGGCTTTTTTCTACGCCACGGCCTTGTTGGTACTGCACACCCAGGTTGTACTGCGCCTGGGCGATGCCTTGTTCGGCGGCTTTACGGTACAGGGTGGCGGCCTGGGCGGCGTTGGACGGGATGCCGGTGCCGTTTTGTACCATGTCTGCCAGGTTGGTTTGTGCCTGGGCGTTACCGCTCTTGGCGGCTTTGCGGTACCAGTAGGCGGCACCGGTAACATCCAGCTGCTGCACGCGGCCGCTCTGGTACAGGGCGGCCAGGTTGGTTTGCGCAACGGTATTGCCCTGCTCGGCGGCCTTGCGGTACCAGCTGGCGGCGGTGGCCAGGTCTTGTGTTACGCCATTGCCTTTTTCGTACAGCTGGCCCAGGTTCAGCTGTGCATCGGCGTAGCCTTGCTCGGCGGCTTTGCGGTACCAGTTGGCCGCCTGTTCCAGGTTTACCGGTGTACCCAGGCCTTTGCGATACAGCTCGCCCAGCTGGTATTGCAGGCTGGCGTTGCCCTGCTCGGCTGCCGGCGTCCACTCGCGCAGTGCCGCGGCAAAGTCACCCTTGTTGAAGGCGGTACGGCCTTCCTTGATACCGGCAAAGGCCGGTGCGGCAAGCATCAGGCTGGTAACAATGACAGTCGTTGCGAGGCGTTTTTTCATATGCGTTTCTTTGTGAGTTGGGCGCCATGCCGGGCTGGCGTATCAAGTCTGGCCTGTCGCAGTGAGTGGTGCGGCGGCCTGCACGTTGCGGAATTCTTTAAACGTTAATCATATCGTGTTGAAGCCGCAAAGACATGACCGTTTGACGAAAAATGTCTTCCGGCTGGCTGCTTGCGCGTTTTTTGCAACCCTTATTTGCGTTGCGTGGGCGGCTTGTCGGCTTGTTGCAGCAGCTGGCGGGCGTTTTCCAGCAGCGCGCGGCCCTGGCTTTCGCGCTGGCTGCTGATGTACAGCCAGCCCAGCGCCTGCTGGGTGATGGCGTAGGCGTGGTGCTGGTTGCCCAGGTTCAGCGCCAGCAGAGTGAGGGCTTGCTGGTATAGCGCCTCGGCGCTGGGGTAGTCCTGCAGGTAGTGGTAGCAGTAAGCCAGCTCGCGCGTAATGATGGCCGCGTGCAGGCCGTCGGCGTTGCCGCGCCGCGTTTCGCCGTCCAGCGCGCTTTGCAGCAAGCCTATGGCGCGCTCGTATTGCTTTTGCTGCTGCAGTGCCGCGCCCAGGCGGGCCTGGGTGTAAAGCGTGTCGGGGTGGTCGGCGGGTAGTAGTGCCTGGCGTATGGCCAGTGCCTGCGTCAGGTAGTTGGCCGCTTTCTCCGGCTGTTGCTGCTGCTGGTAAAACAGGCCCAGCGTATGGCGCGAGTCTGCTGCCGGCAGGCTGGTTTTGCCTGCCAGGCTTTCCCGTACCTGCAAAGCCGTCTGTAGCTGCGTTTCGGCCGCTGCCGGCTGGCCTGCCTGCGCCAGCAGTCGGGCGTAGGCTTGCTGCGATTCGGCTACCAGCAGGTGGTTCGGCCCAAAAGCCTGCTGGCGCAGCGCCAGCGCCTGGCTGGCAGCTACGAGGGCGGCGGCGGTTTGCTGGCGGCTGCGCAGCACAAATTGCAGCCGGTGCAATATATCCGCCTGCAGCGCCGGCTGGCTGGCCGGTGCGCGTGCCAGCAAGGCGCGCAGCTGCTGCTCGGACTCCTCCAGCTTGCCCTGCATGGCCGGGCGGGCGCTGTTTTCCAGCAGGGCCGGTCAGTCGTCCCCGCTGCTGTCAGGCATGGCAGCTACCTGGCCCAGGGCCAGGACGGGTAGCAGTAACAGCAGGGGTAAGGTGACGCGGGGCTGGGTCATGGCGGGTGTCTGGGTGCAATGCGCCCATTTGACCCTGCCCCCCGCCGCGATGCAAGCGCCGGCGCAGGCGGCTGCGCACGGTTGATGCTGATAGAATACGGCATTGCCCGCCGGAAACCCGCCATGCCCAGCCCAGCCCGCCTCGTTCGCCCCGCCCTGCTCGCCGCCGCGCTGTGTGCGGCCAACCTTGCTGTTGCCGCCCAGCCCGCCAGCGCACCGTTTACCCCGGCGCAGCAGCAGGCCATCCGCCAGATCAGCGCCAGTGCCGCCCAGGCGCAAGTGCCGCTGGTGGCCAGTGCGGCTGCTGCCAGCGTGGCCAAAACTATCGAAGGCGAAAAGCAGGCCATCGATGTGGCCAAGGACGCGCTGGAAGTTGGCCGCAAGTCGGTGGATTGGTGGCTAACGGCTCTAGGCTTGGTTATGGCTTTGGCAGGTATCGGTCTGTCCGTCTGGTTGAGCCGTAAGCATGATGAAGTAGAGGTCAAACTGAAGGAGGCTGATGCTGCTAAGCAGAAAGCTGAGATTGCTTTGCGCCACGCAGAGCAGTTGATTGAAAATTTCAGCAAGCAAGCCAGTCTCATTCCGAATGCTGATGCAATCTCTGACAAGCTATCGGCCGATGTTCTTGAAAAACTCAAAATGGTAAAGCCACCACAGGTAGTCAAACTGATTGAGCAGGCATGGGCCGCGCACCATCAAAAAAACTGGGTTATAGCTAAACCACTATGGGAGCTACTCAGCTTGATCGAGAGTCAGGATGCCAACGTCTGGTTCAACCTGGCGTATGCCGAACAGCATGCAGGTAAAGACTTCCAGCTCATTTGTGATGGATACCAGCGTTCACATCTTTTGGAGCCGTCCGCGGAAGCCAGCAACAACTGGGGCAATGCCTTGTCGGATTGGGCTAATACCCTGACGGGCGAGGCACAGCAGCAGCGTTTTGCCGAGGCCGATCAGCGCTATGCCGAGGCAAACCGCCTGAAACCGTACTTTGCTGAGGCCTACTCTAACTGGGGCAATGCCTTGTTGGATTGGGCGCTTACCTTGCAAGGTGACGAGCGGCAAACCAAGCTTGCCAGAGCTGAAGAAGTACTACTACTAGCGAAGAATAAGGGTGCGAAGAGCAGCCACTACAACCTCGCCTGCCTGCGCGCCGTACAACAGCGCCCCGACGAAGCCTGCACATTGTTGAAAGAAACGTATGCCTTGTTGGATGAAATCCGCACCGCCGGTTTGGTGCCCGACTTTGCCCACCTGAGCACCGACCCCCATCTGGAGAATCTGCGCGGGCTGGACTGGTTCCAGGCGCTGCTGGAGCAGGTAAAGCAGCAAGAGGCGGGTAAGCAAGGTTCTACGTAAACATTGGTACTGTTTTCATCGCAAAAAGGTTGGCCGCATCGCTGCGGCCAACCTTTTTGTTTCACGTGAAGCAATCGCCGTTTAGGCCTTGTCGTACAGCTTGGCGCCGCCTTTCACGAACTCGATGGCTTTTACTTCCATGCCCTTTTGCAGCGCGTCCTGCTCGCTGATGCCTTGCTTGGCGGCGAATTCGCGCACGTCCTGGGTGATCTTCATGCTGCAGAAGTGCGGGCCGCACATGCTGCAGAAGTGCGCCACCTTGGCGCTGTCCTTGGGCAGGGTTTCGTCGTGGAATTCGCGCGCCTTGTCCGGGTCCAGGCCCAGGTTGAACTGGTCTTCCCAGCGGAACTCGAAGCGTGCCTTGGACAGCGCGTTGTCGCGGATCTGCGCGCCGGGGTGGCCTTTGGCCAGGTCGGCGGCGTGGGCGGCCAGCTTGTAGGTGATGATGCCTTCTTTCACGTCGTGCTTGTTGGGCAGGCCCAGGTGTTCTTTCTGGGTGACGTAGCACAGCATGGCGGTGCCGTACCAGCCGATCTGCGCGGCGCCGATGGCGCTGGTGATGTGGTCGTAGCCGGGGGCGATGTCGGTGGTGAGCGGGCCCAGGGTGTAGAACGGCGCTTCGTGGCACCATTCCAGCTCTTTATCCATATTCTCTTTGATGAGCTGCATCGGCACGTGGCCGGGGCCTTCGATCATCACTTGTACGTCGTGCTGCCAGGCGATTTGCGTGAGCTCGCCCAGGGTTTTGAGCTCGCCCAGCTGCGCGGCGTCGTTGGCGTCCCAGGCACTGCCGGGGCGCAGGCCGTCGCCCAGGCTGAAGGCCACGTCGTAGGCCTTCATGATGTCGCAGATCTCGGCAAAGTGCGTGTACAGGAAGTTTTCCTGGTGATGCGCCAGACACCATTTGGCCATGATGGAGCCGCCGCGCGACACGATGCCGGTCATGCGGCCGGCGGTCATCGGTACGTAGCGCAGCAGCACGCCGGCGTGGATGGTGAAGTAGTCCACGCCCTGCTCGGCTTGCTCGATCAGCGTGTCCTTGAAAATTTCCCAGGTCAGGTCTTCGGCCTTGCCGTTGACCTTTTCCAGCGCCTGGTAGATGGGTACGGTGCCGATGGGTACCGGGCTGTTGCGCAGGATCCACTCGCGGGTTTCGTGGATGTTCTTGCCGGTGGACAGGTCCATGATGGTGTCGGCGCCCCAGCGGATGCCCCAGGTCATTTTGTCCACTTCTTCGCTGATCGACGACGTTACCGCGCTATTGCCGATATTGCCGTTGATTTTTACCAGGAAGTTGCGGCCGATGATCATCGGCTCGCTTTCGGGGTGGTTGATGTTGTTGGGGATGATGGCGCGGCCGGCGGCGATTTCCTGGCGCACGAACTCGGCGGTGATGGTGTCCGGCAGCTGGGCGCCAAAGCTGTGGCCGGCGTGCTGGCGCGTCATCAGCTCTAGCAGGCGGGTGTTGCCTGTGGCCTGGAGCGACTCGATATAGGCCTGGCGGTTCAGGTTTTCGCGGATGGCGACGTATTCCATCTCGGGGGTGATGATGCCGCGGCGGGCGTAGTGCATCTGGGTCACGTTCAGGCCGGGCTTGGCGCGGCGCGGCTGGCGCGTCAGGTTAAAGCGCAGGTCGGCCAGCTTGGGGTCGGCTTCGCGGGCGCGGCCGTAGTCGCTGGACAGGCCGGGCAGCAGCTGGGTGTCGTCGCGTTCGGTAATCCAGGCGGCACGCAGCGCCGGCAGGCCGGAGCGGATGTCGATCTGCGCGTGCGGGTCGGTGTAGGGGCCGCTGGTGTCGTATACATAGATGGGCGGGTTGGCTTCGCCACCAAACTGTGTGGGCGTGTCGGCCTGGCTGATTTCGCGCATCGGCACGCGGATATCGGGGCGGCTGCCGCCAACGTAGATCTTGCGGGAATTAGGCAGTGGCTGGATGGCGGCGGAATCCACTACCATCTGGGTGTTCAGTGTTGCAGGCGCGTTCATCGGTGCGGGTTCTCCAAGGCGATGAAACGGCGCAAGGAGCGGCCCGGGCTGGCCCGGCTGCAAGGTTGGCCGCAAGCCGGGCGGAACAAGGCGCGGCGGGCGGTGTCTGCAGATTACGCTTCCCTACGCCGGTATTATCCGGGTCAGGTTCGAAGGGTAACTCTCACCCGCCGCACTTATGCCATCTGCACATTGGTGCGAATGGTACACAAGCGCCGCAGGACCCCTAGCGATGCTGTGAAGGTAAGGTAAATGTGGGATAATCGCAAGTTGCCATCTAGTGGACGATTGTGGAAGCGGGGTTGCCACAGCCCGGCTTTCAGAATCGCCCTTAGTCTATTTGTCTTGGATCCCCCGGAGTTTCCGAATGAATTTCGAACAAGCCCGTTTCAACATGGTTGAGCAGCAAATCCGTCCGTGGGATGTGCTCGACACCTCCATTCTCGACCTGCTGTTTCACGTGAAGCGCGAAGACTTCGTGCCGGTAGAAAAGCGCCAGCTGGCGTTTGTGGACATGCAGCTGCCACTGGAAAACGGCACCGCCATGCTGGAGCCGAAAGTCGAAGCCCGTCTGCTGCAAGACCTGCAAGTAAAAGCCAGCGACAAGGTACTGGAAGTGGGTACCGGTAGCGGCTACCTCACCGCCCTGCTGGCCGCTGTGAGCCAGCACGTGTACAGCGTGGACCTGGACGCCGAGCAAAGCGAACGTGCTGCGGCCAACCTGAAAACCGCCGGCATCCGCAACGTGACCCTCAGCGTGGGTAACGGTATCGAAGGCCTGCCAGGCCAGGCCCCGTTCGACGTGATCTGCGTTGGCGGCTCCACCCCGGTAGTGCCCGAAGCGCTGAAAGCCCAGCTGGCCGTAGGTGGCCGCCTGGCCGTGATCGTGGGCGATGCCCCGGTGATGATTGCCAAGGTCATTACCCGTGTGGGCGAAAACGCCTACCAGGAAGCGGTAAGCTTCGACACCAACCTGCCGCGCCTGCAGCAGCTGGACGCCATCGAGCCGTCGCGCTTCAGCTTCTGATGATCCGCGAAATCAACGCCGTAGAGCTGGCGGCCTGGCTGGCAGACAGCAGCCGCCCCCAGCCCTACCTGCTGGACGTGCGCGAAGACTGGGAAGTGGCGCTGTGCCGCATCCCCGGCTCGCAGCAGATCGTCATGCACCTGATTCCGTTGCGCCACAACGAGCTGCCGGACGACGCGCCCATTGTTACCATCTGCCACCACGGCGTGCGTAGCTTCCAGGTAGGCCTGTTCCTGCAGAACGCCGGTTTCGAGCAGGTGCTGAGCCTGCGCGGCGGCGTGGAAGCCTGGGCCAACGATGTGGACCCGAGCATGGCGCACTACTGAGCGCCCGTTGCTGTACCGCCAAGCCGCCCCTGTCGGGCGGCTTTGTTTTTGCCTTTTTTCTACTGGAAACTTGCCATGCACTACCTCGCCCCCGCCCTGGCCACCCTGCCCGCCGCCTGGCAAGCCGTGCTGCAGCAGCCGGCTATTGCAGCCAATTTGCAGCAAATTGAGGCCAAGCTCGCCGAACGTGCCGCTGGCGGTGCCGTCATCTACCCGCCGGCCGGGCAGATATTCCACGCGCTGCAGCACGTAGACCCGGCCGCCGTGCGCGTGGTGATCCTGGGGCAAGATCCCTACCACGGCGCCGGCGAGGCGATGGGGCTGAGCTTTTCGGTACCGGCCGGGGTGAAGATCCCGCCCAGCCTGCGCAATATGTACAAGGAGCTGGCCAGCGACCTTGGCATCGCGCCTGCCAGCCACGGCGACCTGACCCACTGGGCGCAACAGGGGGTGCTGCTGCTGAACACCTCGCTGACGGTGGAAGCCGACTGCGCCGGCAGCCACGGCAAGTTCGGCTGGCAGGCGGTGACCGACGCGCTGATCGACGCGGTGAACGCGCACAACCCCGGCTGCGTGTTTTTGCTGTGGGGTAACTGGGCGCAGGGCAAGGCCGAGCGCATCGACGCCAGCCGCCACGGCGTGTTCAAGGCCGTGCACCCGTCGCCACTGTCGGCCAGCCGCGGCTTTTTCGGCTCGCGCCCGTTCTCGCAGGCCAACGCCTGGTTACAGGCGCACGGCCGCGAGGCAATCGACTGGGCGCTACCGGCGCCGCAGGGCGGCTTGTTCTAACGCGCTAGGCCTGAAATACGATCTGGCCGCTGGGCACCACCTGCGCAAACGCCCCGTGCAGCGTGGCGTTGTGGTGGGCGATGATCTGGCTGGCGGCCAACTGTGGCGTATCCATGCAGCTATGGGCATCGGCCGCCAGTACGCATTGCAGCCCGTGTACGTTGGCCGCACGGCAGGTGGTATCCACGCAGTACTGGGTTTTCATGCCGGCCAGTACCAGCTGGCCGATATTGCGCGCCTGCAGCCAGCTTTGCAGCCCGGTGCCGATGAAGCAGTCTGGTCGGGTCTTGTCAAAAATATAGTCATGCACCGGGTCTAGCCCCAGCTCAGGCAGCAGCTGCCACGCGGCGCTGCCTGCTGCAATCGGCGAACCGGCCGGCCCGGTGTGGCGGGCAGCCAGCACAGGCGCGCCGGCGGTGCGTGCCTGGCTTATCAGCAGCTGGATATTGGCCAGCAAGGCTTCGCGCTGCCAGGGCGCGTCGGGCGCATGGTACAAGCCATGCTGCATATCGATGAGTAGCAGTGCGTTACGGATGGGTTGGGACATGATGGCTCCTGACGGATAAAGCCCGCGGACAGGAGCAAGTCACCCCGGCCCGGATGGGCGGGGTGGATGAGGTTCAGCGCGACAGCCGCCAACCTCCCCGACCCCGCATGGCGGTCGTGGTGGTGGTTGTGGTGGTGAACAGGCGGGCTGGTTTCATGGCTTTATCGTTTCATGCCAAAGCAATAGTGTCAACCGGTATGTCTACCTAGCCGCGCACCACACAGCGCGGTAGCCCTGGCGCTTTTCCTTTCCGTGTTTTCAGTGTGTTCCGTGGCAAAAATGAGGTTCAGACAGGCATAGCCACAGGCAGTTGGCCACGCGCCAAGCAGCGCTGTTCGATGCGGCCAACCTGCAGCGCCTGCTGCAGCACCGCCAGCGCGGCGGCGTGGGCGGCGCTGCCGCACAGAAACAGGTCTACCGCCGCGTAGCCGTGTTCCGGCCAGGTGTGGATGCTGATGTGCGATTCGGCCAGCAGCAGCACGCCGGTGACGCCCAGGCCGGCGCCGAAATGGTGGAAATGGCCGGCCAGTACGTGCGCCCCGGCGGCGCGGGCGGCGGCGTACAGCGCCTGCTCCACGCCGGCGGCGTCGGCGAGTAGGGAGGCCGGGCACTGGTACAGCTCGGCCAGCAGGTGTTCGCCCAGGTGGCTCATTTGTGGCCGCCGGAAAAACCGCCGCCGCTGCCGCCGTAGTAGCCGCTGCTGCTGCGGTAGCTGCCGCCGTCGTCGCTATTGCTGGCGTAGTTGATGGCGGTGCTCACCGCGACAATCGCCAGGCAGTACAGGATGTAAGTGAGGCGGCTCATGTCAGTCCCCCAGCGGTAGCCACAGGATGACGGTGGCAATGAAACACAGGGTAAGCGCGCCGCCGCTGTCGCCGCCCAGGATCAGCGGCGCGTTCACCAGCCACAGCAGCACGCTGGCGGCCATCGCCACGGGGCGTAGCGCCGCCTTGCTGCTGGCGGCAGCTTGTGGTTTGAATGCGGTGGCCACGGGGGCGGCTTTGCCAAACCAGCGCGCCAGCTCGGCCGGGCTTACGCTGCGGCTGCTGCTCCAGGTCAGCTCCTGCGGGCTTTGTTCGCTGGCCAGCAGGGTGTTGCCGTCGCTGCTGATGTATTCGCGGATGCTGACGCGCTCGCCCACGCGGGCGCGCCACGGAAAGGCGCCCGCGGCGTAGGCAATGTGGGCGTCGTAGGCCGGGTAGCGCGCGGCAAAGCGCTGCTTGCCCCAGCTGGCTTGCTGCGCGCCGGCCTGGTCTACCCAGATGTCCATCAGCGTGCCCAGCCACCAGCCGTTACCGGTTTCGGTGAGCCAGCGCAGGCCCAGTATCGGTTCGTATAGCAGGTACTCGTTCCAGCTGCTGTTGCGGTCTTCGCTTTCCTGCCAGCCCAGCAGGCCGATGATGGTCCACACTTTGCCGTCTATGGTGGCCTGGCTGCCGTTGGCCAGCGTAAAGCGCAGCGTGCTGGTTTGCTGCGCCTTGTGCTGGCCCAGCACGGTGGCGCGTTCGCCCTGGATGTCCACTTCGCTGCCGCACGACGGGCAGTTCAGGTGGGTGGCGCTGCCGGCGCGGTAGTCCAGGCTGGCGCCGCATTGCGGACAAGCCAGCTGCTGCACGCTGCCTTTGAGCTTGCCGGTGGCAGCGCTGATCATGCGCTCGTCGCGCAGGCGCTGCATGTTCAGCTGCTTCAGCGTCACCGCTTCGCCCAGGTACAGCTGTGGCGGGCTGCCGTCGCTGTAGTCCAGCGTGAGGAAGCGGCCACCGCAGCGGGCGTCGGCTACCGGCGCGTCGTAGCCGGGCTGCAGCTGGCGCGGCAGCTCGCCCTCGCCCGCCACGCAGCGCGCGCGGCGGATGTCGCAGAATACGAAGCTGTCTTTGCCCTGTGGCCAGAGCTGGCCGGCTTGCAGGCTGTCAAACGCGGGGGCATTGTCGCTGCGGCCTTGTGCCTGGGTCAGCACGTACTGGCCCACGCTATCGGCCAGCCAGGCGCTTTCGCCGTCGTCGAACAGGATGTGCCACTCGTTCCACACCCCGGCGTCGTACTGCAGCTGGATGCGGCCAACCACGGTGAACTGGCGGCCGCACCAGATGCCGCTGGCGGCGATTTGTAGCGGCGAGTAGTCGTCCAGCAGCGCGGCCATTTTGCCGATGTCGCGCACGCTGTCGGCGTCGCGCAGCAGTGTGCTCTGGCAATAGCTACACACCGCCAGCACCGAGCTGGTGGCGTGAAAGCGCACGTCGGCGCCGCAGGCGGGGCAGGCGACGTGGTACATCAGGCAGGGTTGGCCGCAGTGTGGATCATGCTTAGCCCACCAGCTTTTTCAGCACGTCGGCCTTGGCCGTGTCGTAGTCGGCCTGGGTGATCAGGCCGGCGTCCAGCAGCCCCTTCAGCTGCGCCAGTTTGGCCTGCGGGCTGTCGGCTGCGGGTGCTGCGGCCGGTGTCGCAGCCGGGGCGGCTGCCGGTGTAGCCAGGCTTTGCTGCAGCGCCTGGCCCATCACCTGCCCCACGCCCATGCCGGCAGACAGCGCGGCGCCCAGGCCGGCCAGGCCGCCTTCGTTCTGCGCCGCCAGCGGGATGGCTTCGGCGGCCTGGTAGCGGGTGTACTGGTTCAGGTCGCCGGCCATGCCGATGGCGATGCGCTTGTCGATGGCTTTTTGCAGCTCTTCCGGCAGCGAGATGTTTTCTACCGCAAAGCTGTCCAGCGCCAGGCCGTAGCGGGCGAAGGCGGGGGCCAATGCCTGCTGCAGCGTGCTGGCCATCAGGCCCTGGTTGGCCGCCATGTCGAGGAAGGGCACGCCGCTGCTGCCCAGCGCGCCGGCCATGCCGGCCACCACCTGGTTACGCAGCTGCTGTTCCATGTCGTCCACGGTGTAGCGTTCGCGGGTGCCGCTGACTTCGGTGTAGAACAGCTTGGGGTCGGTAATGCGGTAGCTGTAGATGCCGAAGGCGCGCAGCCGCACCATGCCAAAATCCTGGTCGCGCAGCGTTACCGGCTGCGGCGTGCCCCATTTGCGCCCCAGCTGCAGCCGGGTGCTGAAGAACACCAGGTCGGACTTGAAAGGCGATTCGAACAGCTTGTCCCAGTTTTTCAGGTAGGTCAGCACCGGCAGCGTCTGCGTGGTGAGCTTGTGCATGCCGGGGCCGAATACGTCGGCGATCTTGCCTTCGTTGATGAACACCGCCATTTGCGATTCGCGCACCGTCAGGCTGGCACCGTACTGGATTTCGTTGTCCTGCATCGGGTAGCGCCAGGCCAGGACGCCGTCGCCCTCCTCCTGCCATTCCAGGATGTCGATGAACTGCTTGGAAATGAAGGAAAACAGACTCATGGCGAAGACTCCATCAAGGTTGGCCGCAGCCGGGTCGTAAACAATTGATCGCGCCGGCTGCCCGGCGCAGCGCGCAGCCGTTTCAGGACAGGCTGCCGGCGTTCAGCACGCCTGCGGCCAGCTGCACACTGCCGGCCAGCAGGCCCATGGCGGTGTTGTTGTCCAGCAGCGCCTGTTGCAGGTCGCGCACCCAGCGCGATAGCAACATGTGGACGGCGATCTGCACCAGCAGCGCCAGTGCGCCCCACAGCAGGAATTTTTCTACCGTATTCAGGTGCCAGGCGCTGGACGCCAGTGTCAGCGAAAAGCCGATCAAGGCGCCGCCAAACGACAGTGCCGCCGCCTGGTTGTGCTGGCGGATCAGCTGCATTTCGTCCAGCGGCGTCACGCGGCAGTACAGCACGGTAAACAGCGCCAGCAGCAGCGCGCCGCTGCCCAGGTAGGACAGGTAGGCCAACAGGGCCGGCAGGAAGGCAGTCGACATATGCAGCGTCCTTGGCAAGCTTGGGCAATAATGCTGGCCATTCTACCCACGTTTCATGAAAGCCTGCATGCGCGATCGTCTGCTTATCCTGTCGGTGTTTGTGGTGGCGTCCTGCGGCCTGGCCTACGAGCTGATCGCCGGGGCGCTGGCCAGCTACCTGCTGGGCGATTCGGTGCTGCAGTTCTCGTCCATCATCGGCTGCTACCTGTTCGCCATGGGCGTGGGCTCGCACCTGTCGCAGTACGTGAAAGACGAGCGCGTGCTGGACACCTTCATCGAGATCGAGCTGTTGGTGGCGCTGCTGGGCGGCCTGTCGGCCAGCGCGCTGTTTGCGGTGTTTGCCTGGAGCGGCGAGTCGTTCCGCCTCACGCTGTACGCGCTGGTGTTCCTCACCGGTGCCATGGTGGGCATGGAGATTCCGCTGGTGATGCGTGCGCTGAACCAGCGCCAGCAACGCTTTGCCGAGCTGGTGAGCCGCGTGCTCACCTTCGACTACCTGGGGGCGCTGGCGGTATCGCTGCTGTTCCCTATCGTGCTGGCGCCGCGCTTGGGGTTGGCGCGCTCGGCGCTGCTGTTCGGCCTCAGTAACGTGGCGGTGGCGCTGTGGACCTGCCGCGTGTTCCGCGCCGAGCTGCTGCGGCCAACCGTGCAGTACCTGCGCAGCCTGCTGGTGCTGCTGGTGCTGGGTGGCAGCTTCATCGCCGCCGACGAGCTGACGCGCTGGAACGAAAAAGCCATCTACGGCGACGACGTCATCCACGCCGAAACCACGCCCTACCAGCGCCTGGTGCTGACGCGCTGGAAAGGCGACCTGCGCCTGTACATCAACGGCAACCTGCAGTTTTCCAGCCGCGACGAGCACCGCTACCACGAGGCGCTGGTGCACCCGGTGCTGGGCGCGCTG
Organism: Vogesella sp. XCS3; assembly: GCF_020616155.1. Lineage (NCBI taxonomy): Bacteria > Pseudomonadati > Pseudomonadota > Betaproteobacteria > Neisseriales > Chromobacteriaceae > Vogesella > Vogesella sp. XCS3. The sequence continues at coordinate 2,737,571 of NZ_CP085530.1, forward strand.
CCGTGGGCGCGGCAGGTGCTGATCCTGGGCGGCGGCGACGGCCTGGCCGCGCGCGAGGTGCTGAAGTACCCCCATGTGCAGCAGGTGACGCTGGTGGACCTGGACCCGGCGATGACCGGCCTGTTCAGCCGCAGCGCGCCGCTGCTGGCGCTGAACGGCGGCTCGCTGCGCAACCCGCGCTTGCGCGTGGTCAACGACGACGCCGCGCGCTGGCTGGAGCAGCACCCCGACGTGTTCGACGCCATCATCGTCGACTTTCCCGACCCGTCCAGCTTTGCGCTGGGCAAGCTGTACTCGGTGCCGCTGTACCGGCTGCTGTCGCGCCACCTGGCCGACAACGGCCTGGCCGTGGTGCAATCCACCTCGCCCTACCACGCGCCGCGTTCGTACTGGAGCATCAACGCCACGCTGCGCGCCGCCGGGCTGGCTACCACGCCCTACCACGCCTACGTGCCGTCGTTTGGCGAGTGGGGTTTCATCATTGCCGCCCATCGCCCCGGCTACATGCCGCCGCAGGCCTACCGCGTGCCGCTGAAATTCCTCGACCGCGAGGCCACGCGGCAGATGTTCTTCTTCCCGCCCGACATGCGGCCGTGGCGCGTCGAGCCCAACCAGCTGAACGACCAGCGCCTGGTGCATTACTTCGAGCAGGACTGGTCGCAGGTGATCCGCTGATGCAGCGCCGCGACTTTCTGCGTACCGCCGCCGCGCTGGCCGGCTTGCCGCTGCTCACCGGCTGCCAGCAGCTGCTGGGCTGGGGCTTGCCGGTGGACGTGCTGCGCCCTGGCATGGCCACCGGCCACCGCCTGCGCGACGCCGCCACGCTGCCGCCGCCACGCAGCGAGCGGCGCGTGGACACCGTGATCGTCGGCAGCGGCGTGGCCGGCCTGTTTGCCGGCTGGCGGCTGGCGCGCGAAGGTTACCGCGACTTTGTGCTGCTGAACGGGCCGGAGCCGGACGGCAACGCCGCCGCCGGTGCCTTCGACGGCTGGCGCTACCCCACCGGCGCGCATTACCTGCCGCTGCCCTCGCCCGAGTCGGCGCACGTGCGCACGCTGCTGGCCGAGATGGGCGTGATTGAAGCCGGCAGCGACAGCCTGCGGCCAACGTTTGACGAACGCGTACTGGTGCACGCGCCGGACGAGCGGCTGTGGCGCGACGGCCAGTGGCAGGATGGCCTGCTGCCGCGCGGCCTGGGCGCCGATGACGACGCGCAGCAGCAGCGCTTTTTGCTTCACGTGAAACAATTGCAGCAACAGCACGGTGCCGATGGCCGCCGCGTGTTTACCGTGCCTACCGCGCTGGCGTCGCAAGACCCGGCCTGGCGCGCGCTGGACAGGCAAAGCTTTGCCAGCTGGCTGGCGGCGCACGGTTACACCGCGCCCGGCCTGCTGTGGTACCTGGACTACTGCTGCCGCGACGATTACGGCAGCACGCTGGCGCACACCTCGGCGTGGGCCGGCCTGCACTACTTTGCCGCCCGTGGCGGCCATGCGGCCAACGCCGAGGACGGCGCGGTGCTCACCTGGCCGGACGGGCTGAACCCGCTGCTGCGCCACATGCGCGGCCGCATCGGCCACGACAGGCAGCTGGATGGCGCCGCCTGGCGCATCCGTCAGCAGGGCAAGCAGGTGCTGGTGGATTACATCGACGCTACCGGTGCGCAGCGGCTGCTTGCACGGCGCGTCATCGTGGCCACGCCGCTGCACGTGGCCTGGCACCTGCTGCCGCAGCTGCCGGCGCTGGGCTTCCAGCACGCCCACCTGCCGCCGCGGGCGCCGTGGCTGGTGGGCAATGTGCTGCTGGAGCGCTTCCCCGCCGAGCCGGTCAGCCAGCCGCTGGCGTGGGACAACGTGGTGTACGGCAGCCGCAGCCTGGGCTACGTGGTGGCCACCCATCAGCTGATCCGCGCCGCGCTGCCGGAGCGCACGGTGTTTACCACTTACCACGCCTTTGCCGATGCGCCGCCCGCCGCCACGCGGCCATGGTTGGCCGCCGCCAGCGCCGACGCGCTGTTTGAGCAGGCCACCGCCGACCTGTACGCCGTGTACGGGCCGCGCCTGCACCGCCATATGTTGGCCGCACGCCTCACCGTGCGCGCCCACGCCATGGCCAGCCCGCAGCCGGGCTTTCTGGCCAACCCTGGGCTGGCCGCACTGCGCGCTGCCGACGGCCCCATCCTGTTTGCCCACGCCGATTTGTCCGGCCTGTCGCTGTTTGAAGAAGCCGCCTGGTGGGGCGACGTGGCGGCGCAGCGGGTGCTGGCGGCCTGATGGCCGGCACCAAAGGACAGTTTGTGCCACGCCAAGGCCGCCATGGCTTTGTGATACAGTGAAATCCCGGCTTACCCGGCCATCTTCCATGACAGAAAGGCTGCCATGAGCACCAATCCGCTGCTAGCCAACTGGGATACGCCCCACCAGTTTCCCCCGTTCGACCAGATCGACGCCGCGCACTTTGTACCGGCGTTCGAGGCGCTGTTCGCCGCCCATCAGGCCGAGCTGGACACCATTGCGGCCAACCCGGCTGCCCCTGATTTTGCCAATACCGTTGCCGCACTGGCCCGGAGTGGCCTGCTGCTGGAACGCGCCAGCCTGTTGCTGGATAACCTGTCTGCCTCGGTAGGCAGCGACGCGCTGCAGGCGGTGGAGCGCGACATGGCGCCACGCCTGGCCGCCCACCACAGCAGCGTGTACCTGAACGCCGCGCTGTTTGCCCGCCTGGACGCGGTGTACCGCGAGCGCGCCGCGCTGGGGCTGGACGAAGAACAACAGCGCCTGCTGGCACGCCTGCACCGCAACTTCGTGCGTGCTGGCGCCCGGCTGGATGGCGAGGCGCGCAGCCGCTTTGCCGCCATCGTGTCGCGCCTGGCCGAGCTGCAAACCGCGTTCAGCCAGAACGTGCTGGCCGACGAGGGCGAGTACGTGCTGCCGCTGGGCGAGCAGGATATCGACGGCCTGCCCGGCTACGTGCTGGACGCCGCGCGCAACGCCGCCACCGAACGCGGGCTGGATGGCTACGCGCTGACGCTGTCGCGTTCGGCGGTCATCGGTTTTCTGACCTACTCCACCCGCCGCGACCTGCGCGAACAGCTGTGGCGCGCCTGGACCAGCCGTGGCGAAAACCCGGCGCGCGCCAACGCGCCGCTGGCGCGCGAGATTCTGGCGCTGCGTACCGAGAAAGCCGCGCTGCTGGGCTACGCCAGCTACGCCGACTACGCGCTGGAAGACCGCATGGCCGGCAAGCCGCAGGCGGTGTACGACCTGCTGGCGCAAGTGTGGGAGCCGGCCAAGCAACGCTTTGCTGCCGAAAAAGTCATGCTGCAGCAGGAAGCAGCGCGCCAGGGCCTGCCGCAAGACATCCAGCCGTGGGATTGGTGGCTGCTGGCCGAAAAAGTACGCGTGGCACGCTACGCGCTGGACGACGCCCAGATCAAGCCCTACTTCAGCCTGCCGCGCATGCAGGCCGCCATGTTCGATGTGGCCGGCCGCCTGTTTGGCCTGCAGTTCGCCCCGCGTGACGACCTGCCGCGCTACCACCCCGACGTGCGGGTATGGGAAGTGCGCCGCGACGACACCGTGATCGGCCTGTTCATCGGTGACAACTACGCGCGCCAGGGCAAACGCGGCGGGGCGTGGATGCACTTGTTCCAGCAGCAAAGCGGCAAGGGCACAGACCGCGTGCTGCCTATCGTCATCAACAACAACAACTTTGCCAAGGCTGGCAGCGGCCCTACCCTGCTGAGCTTTGACGACGTGCGCACGCTGTTCCACGAGTTCGGCCACGCGCTGCACGGCCTGCTGTCCGACGTGCAGTACCGCCTGCTGTCCGGCCCCAATACGCCGCAGGACTACGTGGAGCTGCCGTCGCAGCTGCTGGAAAACTGGGCGCTGGTGCCGGAAGTGCTGGCCGAGCACGCGCGCCATGTGGACAGCGGCGAGCCGATTCCGCCGGCGCTGGTGGCGGCCATCAAGGCGGCCAGCACCTTCAACCAGGGCTTCGAGACCGTGCGCTACAGCGCGTCCACGCTGATCGACCTGGCGCTGCACCAGCGCAACGACGCCGACGGCGTGGATATTCTGGCCTTTGAAGCCGCCGAGCGTACGCGCCTGGGCGTGCCGCTGGAAGCGGGCATGAACCACCGCCTGCCGCACTTTGGCCACGTGTTTTCCGACGACTACTACGCCGCCGGTTACTACGTGTACATGTGGGCCGAGGTGCTGGAGGCCGAAGCGTTTGCGGCGTTTGAAGAAGCCGGCAACCCGTTTGACGCCGCGCTGGCCGCCAAGCTGCAGCGTTACATCTACAGCGCCGGCGACGCGCGCGAGCAGCGGGCGGCGTTCCGCGCCTTCCGCGGCCATGACCCGCAGGCGGCGCCGATGCTGGAAAAACGTGGCCTGCTAGCGGTGTAAGGTTGGCCGCAGGCTAAACGCACAAGGCCGCCCCGCCGGGGCGGCCTTGCTACGTGTGGCGGCTAGGCGGCGCTGATGTGCGCGTCCAGCATATAGCCTTCGCCGCGCACGGTACGGATCAGCGCCGGGTTGCGCGGGTCGTCGCGCAGCTTGCCGCGCAGGCGCGAGATCAGGATGTCGATGCTGCGGTCGAATACGTCCACCGTGCCGCCGCGGGTCAGGTCCAGCAGCAGCTCGCGGTCCAGCACCGTGTGCGGGCGCTGTACCAGCACCGATAGCAGGCGGAATTCGGCGCTGGATAGCGGGATCACGGTTCCCTGCGGGTCGTGCAGCTGGCGCAGGGTGCTGTTGAGCAGCCAGTTGCCAAAGCGGATGCGCTGGTGGCCGCTGTCGGGCAGCGCCGGGCTGGCCTGGCTGCGGTTGCGGCGCAGTACCGAGTGCAGGCGGGCTACCAGCTCGCGGGTATCAAACGGTTTGGACAGAAAGTCGTCAGCACCGATTTCCAGGCTGATGATGCGTTCGGTCAGGTCGTTGCGCGCGCTCATCATCAGGATGGGGATATCGGACTGGCTGCGCAGCCGTTTGCACAGGCTCAGGCCGTTTTCGCCGGGCAGCATCAGGTCCAGCACGATGGCGTCAAAATGCTGGCGCGCCAGCCAGGCTTCCATTTCGCGGCCGTCTGCCGCGCCCTCGGCCAGCATGGCAAAACCGCCCAGGTATTGGCAGACCAGCTCGCGTATTGCCTGGTCGTCGTCTACCACCAGAACGCGCAGGCTATCGCCTGAAAAAGGGCCGGGTGTCGCGGTGGCGTCTGTCGTGTGCTGCATGCTGTGTCCGTGGTCATGCCTGGTTGGCCGCAGGGGCGGTGCCAGGTAGCGGCGCGGCCAGGCACGGGTGGTGCCTGGCGTGCCGTGTGTGGGTAAGGTGGCGTCTGGTACAGCTTAATGGGGCAATGCCCCGCTGATTTGTGCGCTTAGTATGGGTTTTGATACAAAGTGGCCAAACGGTGGCAATAATGGCACCCGTAGACTGCAGCAAATCACTGCTGCCGCCTTGCGGCTTGTTGCCATGCCCATTCGCCCGTTTTTCCGCCTGGCGCTGTCCGGCTGCCTGGGTTTGCTGTCCGGTTGCATTACCGTACAGAACCTGCCCAGCCCGGCGCGTGACGTGTTTACCTTTTCGTTTTCTACCGCCAGCGAAATGCAGGCCATGGCCGAGAAGGCAGAGCAGAGCGCGTCACGCCGCCCTGCCCCTTTCCAGAAAATCTGTATCGAGTGGAACGAGGCGGTGACCGTACCGGACATGCTGACGGTGATCGAGGCGGCCTTGCGCCGCCGCCGCATAGAAACCCAGGTATACGCACCGGGCGCGGTGCCGGGCGGCTGCGTGACGCTGGTATACGCCGCTACCCGTGCGTGGGAACAGGATTTTTCCTACCTGAACTACGCCAGCATGGCGCTGAAACAGGGCAGCACCACGCTGGGCAAGGTGGTGTACGAGCCGCGCATGCTGGGTTTCGACCGCTGGGCCAGCACCGAGGCCAAGCTGATTTTCCTGCTGGACGAGCTGGTATCCAGCCCGCCGCGCTTGCCTTAGCGCCGCTTAGTAAAGCGTGACCGCCGCGCCAAACAGAAACTGCACCCAGGCCAGCACGCTGGCGTCCAGCGGCATGTTCTGGTTGATCTGGTCCAGGCGGGCGTTAATCACGTAGCGCGACGAGATGCTGTTGTTCGGCTGTAGCTGTGCGCTGTTGATGATGCCGGAAAAGCGCAGCGTGCTTTGCTTGCCGTTGAGCAGCACCACCTTGTCGCCGCCTACTACCAGGTAGCCGTTGGGCAGAACGTCCAGCACCGATACCATCATGTTGCCGCTGATCTTGGTGCGGTTGTTCATTTTGCTGTCGTCTTTGTCGGCCAGCGAATAGCTGGAGTTGACGTCCACGTCGAAGACTTCTTTCACCAGGCCAGGCAGGGTATGCAGTGCACCCGGGCCTTTCACCGTATTGGCGCCGGTGGCTTTATCGTCCAGCGCGCGGCTGGTGCTGCTGCTCATGTCTTCTTCTATGCTCACCGTTACCGCGTCGCCTACGTGGCGGGCGATTTGTGTCTCGAAGAACAGCCTGGCGGTGGCCGGGTTGAAAATGCCGCCGTCGCCAGGTGAGGCCAGCATGGGCTTGAGCTGGGGGTAGCTGCTGGTGGGCAGCTGCACCACGGAATGGGTAGTGCAGGCGGCAAGCAGGAGCACGGGGCAGAGCAAGGCGAGGCGGCGCATGGTGCGGGTCCGGTTTGTGGTGTCCGGTATCATTCAAGCAGCGCCGTGTATCGGGCGTATCCTGGCATGGTCACCATTTTGTCCCGCCCTGCAACAGGCCGTTTACAAAGCCGATACGCTGCATGCACGCCACGGCGGTGGTGGTTTGGCATACCATACCGGCTGTCATTTTGGCCTTCGGGAGCTTGTCATGCGTATTGGTACCCCTCTTTCCGCGTCGGCACGACGCGTCATGCTGCTGGGCAGCGGCGAACTGGGCAAGGAAGTGGTGATCGCCCTGCAACGGTTGGGCGTGGAAACCATCGCCGTTGACCGTTACCCGGACGCGCCGGCCATGCAGGTGGCGCACCGCAGCCACGTTATCAATATGGCCGACCCCGCCGCGCTGCGTGCGCTGGTCGAGGCCGAGCGCCCGCACCTGGTGGTGCCGGAAATCGAAGCCATCGCTACCGAAGAGCTGCTGCGCATCGAGGCAGACGGCCTGGCCGAGGTGATCCCCACCGCGCGTGCGGCCAACCTCACCATGAACCGCGAAGGCATCCGCCGCCTGGCGGCCGAGGAGCTGGGCCTGCCCACCTCGCCGTACGCCTTTGCCAGCAGCCTGGCCGAACTGCAGGCCGCCATCGACGCCGGCATCGGCTACCCCTGCCTGGTGAAGCCGGTGATGTCGTCCAGTGGCAAAGGGCAATCGCTGCTGAAAGGCCCGGCCGACGTGGCTGCGGCCTGGGATTACGCCGTCAGCGCCGGCCGTGTGGACAAGGGCCGAGTCATCGTGGAAGGCTTCATCGATTTCGAGTACGAGATCACCCTGCTGACCGTGCGCGCCAATGACGGCCACGGTGCTGTGGCCACCCACTTCTGCGCGCCGGTAGGTCATTTGCAGCAGCGCGGCGACTACGTGGAAAGCTGGCAGCCGCAGGCGATGAGCCCGCTGGCGCAGCAGCGTGCACAAGAGATGGCCGCCAAGGTCACCGCCGCGCTGGGTGGCCGTGGCCTGTTTGGCGTGGAGCTGTTTGTGCAGGGCGACACGGTGTGGTTCTCCGAAGTGAGCCCGCGCCCGCACGACACCGGGCTGGTGACGCTGGCCAGCCAGCGTTTCAGCGAGTTCGAGCTGCACGCGCGCGCCATTCTGGGCTTGCCGGTGGACGTGAGCCTGCGCACGGCGGCAGCGTCGGCGGTGATCTATGGCCGCCTGGAAGCGGCGGGTATCGCGTTTGACGGTGTGGCCGAGGCGCTGGCGGTACCCGGCGCGGATATCCGCCTGTTCGGCAAACCGGAAAGCTTCGAGCGCCGCCGCATGGGCGTGGCGGTGGCCTACGCCGACGACGTGGACAGCGCCCGCGAGCGCGCCCGCGAGGCGGCGGGTAAAGTGGTGCCGGTGAGCGGCGACTAAGCCTGGCGGCCAAGGTTGGCCGCAGCCGCTAGAAACGCACAAGGGCAAGCCATTCGGCTTGCCCTTGTTGTTTTGGCGTACGACGACTGCTCAGTCTGCGCCGTCGCCGTCCTTGAACCACAGCGCGTCCGGCAGCTGGCCGAACACCTGGCGCAGCCCCTCGCCCCAGCCCTGGCGCAGCTGCAGGAAGTAGGGGTCGTCTTCGGTCACGCGGTGGCGCGGTGCGAAATCGAAGTTGTCACGCTGCTGCCACAGCAGGTCGATGGGCAGGCCCACCGACAGGTTGGAGCGGATGGTGGAGTCGAACGAGATCAGCGTGCATTTGATGGCCTGCGCCAGCGGGGTGCGGTGGCTGATCACGCGGTCCAGAATGGGTTTGCCGTACTTGGCCTCGCCGATTTGCAGATACGGGGTATCCGGCGTGGCTTCGATGAAGTTGCCCTGCGGGTAGATCTGGAACAACCGTGGCGGCTCGCCGCGGATCTGGCCGCCCACCAGGAAGCTGCAGCTGAAATCCACGCCCTGCCCTTGCGTACTGCCGTTGCCGTCGCGGGCCAGTACTTCGCGGATGGTCTTGCCCACCAGCTCGGCGGCTTCGTACAGGCTCTTCACCGTGTGCAGGTTGGCCGCATCGTGCGCCAGCCGGCTTTTCAGCAGGCTGACCACGCTCTGCGTGGTGGCCAGGTTGCCGGCGTTCAGCAGCACGATCTGGCGCTCGCCCGGCACGGCGATGACGTTCATTTTGCGGAAAGTGGCCACGTGGTCCACCCCCGCATTGGTGCGCGAGTCCGATGCAAAGATCAGCCCCTCGTCCAGTACCATGCCTACGCAATACGTCATTGCTGGTCTGCCTCCGAAACCCGTGCATGCGCCTGCAGCGCTTCGCTGCCGCCACCGCGGCGCACGCCGCGTACCGGGCTGGCGTCGCTGTAGTCCAGCCCCACGGCCAGCTTCAGGTGGTGGCGGTCGGGGCGCTTGCGGTTGCTGATGTCGAAACCCAGCCACTGTTCGCCGGCATACACTTCTGCCCAGGCGTGGCTGGCCACGTGCGTATCGCGGTCGCTCAGCAGGTAGCCGCTGACGTAACGCGCCGGCAGGCCCAGGCTGCGGCAGGCCGCGATAAACACATGGCTGTGATCCTGACAGACGCCCGCACCCAGCGCCAGCGCCTGCGCGGCGGTGGTGGCGGCGTGGGTGATGTCCTGGGTGTAGGGCATGGCGTCGGCAATGGCCTGCATCAGCGCGGCGAGGCCCGCTTCAGGGTTGGCCGCGATGGCGTCGGCGTGGGTGGCGGCCAGCGCCCGGATGGCGTCGTCCGGCTCGGTGAGCGTGGTTTCGCGCAGGAAGACCGGCGCCGGCAGCACTTCAGGTTGGTCCAGCCAGTCGTCGCAGGTTTCCACCACGCCGCGCGCTTTCAGGCGGATTTCGCTATGCGGGGTGTCCAGCGTCAGCACGTGCAGGATATTGCCGTAGGCGTCGGTGCTCTCGCTGGCGGCTACCGGCAGTTCCAATTGCCAGCTCACCACGCGCTGGTGGCCGCTGCTGGCCGGGGTCAGGCGCAGGTACTGCGTGCTGTGGCTGACGGTGTCGTCGTAACGGTAGACGGTTTCGTGGTCGATGGTCAGTTGCATGATGCCTCCGCAAGGTCTCGGGTAAGGGGGAGCTGCCAGTAGGCCACGTCCAGCCAGCGGCCGAACTTGCGGCCAACCTGCTCGAACAGTGCAACCTGCTTGAAGCCCAGGGTACGGTGCAGGCCGTCGCTGGCCGGGTTGGGCTGCGCCACACCGCCAATCACGGTATGCAGGCCCAGCACGGCCAGGCGGCGGATCAGCTCGCGGTACAGCAGCTTGCCCACGCCCTGGCCTACCGTGGCCTGGCGCATGTAGATGCTGCTTTCCACTGCGTGGCGTAGGCGTAGCCCAGCATGTCGCCGCCGGCTTCGGCCACCAGCCACGGCAAGCCCTGGGCCTGCGTGTTGGCGATGCGTTCGGCCATTTCGCTGACGGCCACCGGTTTTTCCTCGAACGAGATGGTGGTGTACTCGATGTAGGGGTTGTAGATGGCGCAGATGGCGGCCGCATCGTCCGGTGTGGCCTCGCGGATCAGTAACTCACTCATGCTGCCTCCAGATACGCCCCGTGAATGGCGTCGCCCAGCTCGTGTATCTGGCTGAGAAACTGCGTGAGATAGGTATGCAGGCCGTCGTCCAGGATGATGTCGATCTGGCCGTAGCTCATCTCGGCGTGCAAGGTGGCGGCCAGGCGTTTGGCACGGTGGCCGGTGTCGCCCTTGATGCGCGGCAGCAGCTCGGCGATTTCATCCATGCAGGCACGCAGCGAGCGCGGCACGTCCGGGCGCAGGATCAGCAGCTCGGCCACGCGGCGCGAGCTGAGCGTGTCGCGGTACAGCTCGTGGTAGGCCTCGAAGGCGCCCAGCGAGCGCAGCAGCGCGCCCCACAGGTAGAAGTCGGCGGCACTGTCTTCGGCGGCGTGGCCCACCAGGTGCGATTTCACGTTGATCAGGCGTGCGGTGTTGTCGGCACGCTCCATGAAGGTACCCAGGCGGATGAAAGAAAAGGCGTCGTTACGCTGGATGGTGCCGTAGGTGGTGCCGCGGAACAGGTGCGAGCGTTCTTTCACCCAGTCGAAAAAGCCGGCCAGCGGGCGGCCGTCCAGCGCCATGTGGCGCGCTTCCAGCCAGCTGGCGTTGATGCTTTCCCACATCTCGCCGGTGATCTTGCCGCGTACGGCGTGGGCGTTTTCGCGGGCGTATTTCAGGCAGTTCACGATGCTGGCCGGGTTGGCCGCATCAAAGGTCATGAAGTGCATCACGTCGCCGGCGGCCAGCTGCGGGTGGCGCGCGCGGCAGGCTTCCAGCGCGCCGGTGGTGGCCAGCGCGGCGCTGATGTCGGCGCCACCACGCGATTGCGGCAGCAGCGACAGGCTGTGGGTTACGTCCAAGAGGCGCGCCAGGTTTTCGGCGCGTTCCATATAGCGGCTCATCCAGTACAGCTGGGATGCGGTGCGCGAGAGCATCATGATTGGTCCTCCAGAATCCAGGTGTCCTTGGTGCCGCCGCCTTGCGACGAATTCACCACCAGCGAGCCTTCTTTCAGCGCCACACGGGTCAGGCCGCCGGCCACCATGCTGATGTCGCGGCCGGACAGCACAAAGGGGCGCAAGTCGATGTGGCGCGGGGCGATGCCCGATTCCACAAAGGTGGGGCAGGACGACAGGCACAGCGTGGGCTGGGCGATGTAGTTGCCGGGGTCGGCGATGATGCGCTGGCGGAAGTCTTCGATCTCGGCCTTGCTGGCCGCCGGGCCGATCAGCATGCCGTAGCCGCCGGCGCCGTGGACTTCTTTCACCACCAGCTCGTGCAGGTTGTTCAGCACGTGGTCCAGCTCGGCCGGGCGGCGGCACATCCAGGTGGGCACGTTTTGCAGAAGCGGCTCTTCGGACAGGTAAAAGCGGATCATGTCCGGCACGTAGGGGTAGATCGATTTGTCGTCCGCCACGCCGGTGCCGATGGCGTTGGCCAGGATCACGCCGCCGGCGCGGTACACCGACAGCAGGCCGGGCACGCCCAGCATGCTGTCGCCACGGAAGGCCAGCGGGTCGAGGAAGGCGTCGTCGATGCGGCGGTAGATCACGTCCACCTGCTTGTGGCCGGCGGTGGTGCGCATGTACACCCGGTTGTGTTTCACGAACAGGTCCTGCCCTTCCACCAGCTCCACCCCCATCTGCTGCGCGAGGAAAGCGTGCTCGAAGTAGGCACTGTTGTGGTGGCCGGGGGTCAGCACCACCACGGTGGGGTTATCCACCGCGCTGGCGTGGCGCAGCGTATTGAGCAGCAGCGTGGGGTAATGCTGCACCGGGGCCACGGCGTGGCTGGCAAACAGCTCGGGGAACAGCCGCATCATCATCTTGCGGTTTTCCAGCATGTAGGACACGCCGGACGGCACGCGCAGGTTGTCTTCCAGCACGTAGAAGTTGCCGTCGCTGTGGCGGATCACGTCCACGCCGGTGATGTGCGCGTAGATGCGGTGCGGCAGGTCCAGCCCCTGCATGGCCGGCTGGTACTGGCTGTTGGAAAACACCTGCTCGGCCGGAATCAGCCCGGCTTTCACGATGTGCTGTTCGTGGTAGATGTCGTGCAGGAAAGCGTTCAGCGCGGTAACGCGCTGGCGCATGCCGGCTTCCAGTGTCTGCCAGTCGCTGGCGGGGATGATGCGCGGCACGGTATCGAACGGAATCAGCCGCTCGGCGCCGGAATCGTCGCCGTACACGGCAAAGGTAATGCCCACGCGGTGGAACATCAGGTCGGCCTCGGCACGTTTGCGCGCCAGGGTTTCTGGCGGCTGCGAGTGCAGCCAGCGGGCAAAGTCGCGGTAGTGCGGGCGGATGCCGCCGCTGTCGAGCAGCATCTCGTCGTAGTGGCCGGACTCGGGTAGGGTCAGGGCATGCATGGCACTCTCCAGCTATCGTGATCACGGTGTATTCAGCAAGCGCTGTGCCAGTCGGTGTGGCCTTGCCAATGGCTTGCTGGCGTGCGGTTTGCACAGTAATGAGGCATGCACGAAGACGGGTTGCATGCACGTGTCGTACTGGTGCGCCATGCCCCGTAATGGCTCATTTGCGCGGCAGGTAGAGTGTGGCTTGCCGCCAGCACGGTCCTGCTCGTATATTGCGGGCAACCATTTATCGAAAACGCCACCATGGCCCCCACCCCCTCATCTGATGCTGTCGCCGACGACGCGCCGGCTACCGCAGGCTTCTACCATGCGCTTTCGCCACGGGTATTACTGGCCGGCGGCGCTGCCCGTTGGCCGCTGATCCTGGGCTGGCTACTGTCGCTGGGCGCCAGCCTGTGGTTGGGGGTATTGCAGCTGTACGGTGGCTGGTACGGCTTTGAGGTGAAAGCCGGCGAGCTGACTTTCCTGCTGAGCATTTACCCGCCGCTGACCATCAGTACGCTCTGGGTGCTGTGTTTCGGTTACGCCTGGGGGGCCTCGTTGGCTTACCTCACTACCTTCATGGTGGGCTTGCTGTCCGGCCTGAGCCTGGGCTGGGCCATGGTTTTCGGGCTGGCCAACCCGCTGGGGCTGCTGGTGATGGCGCTGGTGTACCAACAGGTACGCGTGAGCTTTCTCCCGCGCAGTGTGGCCGCCCTGATGTTTTTCGTGTCCATCAGCTTTGTTTCCGGCATTGCCAGCGCTACCGGCTCGTTTATCTGGAGCTACTACAACAAGCTGTCGGCGCTGGGAGCTTTCCAGGCGTGGCAAGGCTGGTGGGCAGGCAATTTCCTGCAGACGGTGACGACCTGTGCCCCGCTGCTCTACCTGTTTGCCCCCGCGGTATTGCGCTGGCGCGAGCGCCACTGGCCTAGCCGGATGAGCGAGGCCCGCTACCGCTGGGTATGGTTGGCCGCATTGTCGTCACTGGCCGGCGTCATCGCCTTTTTGTGGCTGTCGTTTGTGCTGGCCGACCGCAGCGTGATGGCCATGCCCGGCGCCGCCGAGCAGCAATGGCAGCAGCGTGCCCTGCTCTACCGCGACTCGGCCCGCTCGGTGTACTGGGTCATGTCGGTGCTGCTGTTTGCCATGGTGTTTCTGGGCTACCGCTTCCTGACCCAGCGTACCCGGCAGCTGCACCAGTCTGCCGCCCGGCTGGCGCAGCAGCGCGACCTGGCCCTGCGCCGCCAGCAAGAGGCAGAAACAGCGCGCAACGCACTGCACCAGCTGAATGTGGAGCTGGCCGCCCGTATTCACGAGGTAGAAGGCTTGCAGGTACAGCTGCGCGAGCAAGCCAGCCGCGACCCGCTGACCGGCCTGCATAACCGCCGCTATCTGCATCAGCAGCTGCCGGTATTGTTGCAGGCGGCGCAGCAACAGCAGCGCCGCCTGTGCGTGCTGTTGCTGGATCTTGACCATTTCAAGCAGGTAAACGACCGCCACGGTCACGCGGTGGGCGACGCCGTGCTGCGCCTGTTTGCCGCCGAGCTGGCCGCCATCGTGGCGCCTGGCGACCTGCTGGTACGCTACGGCGGCGAGGAGTTCCTGCTGGTGATGCCGGCGGCGGACGAAGCCCGCGTCGCACAATTATTGCCGCAGCTGCAGGCCGCGCTGGATAGCAGCCAGCTGCGTGTCGATAGCGGCGCGCTGGTGCCGCTGGCTTTCTCGGCCGGTGTAACCTTCGGTAGCGGCCGGCAAGACAGCGAAGACGACTTGCTGCTGCAGGCGGACGCCGCGCTCTACCAGGCCAAGGCGGCTGGGCGGCGCACCTGGCGCGTGTACCAGCCCTAGCCTGTCGCCGCGAGCGACTACTGGCGGCCAAGCTTTGTGCAGGTGGCCATATCGATTCAAGCCATTTCTGTATATGATTTGTATTGTACAAATTAAACAGAGCATGGCCATGCAAACCATCTGGATTACCGGCGCCAGCGGCGCCATCGGTAGCGCGCTGGCGCGGCGCTTGTCGCCCGGCCACCGCCTGGTGCTGAGTGCCCGCCGCGAAGACGGGTTGGCCGCACTGGCCGCCAGCCTGCCCGGCGAGGTACTGGTGCGCCCGCTGGATACACTGGACGCCGCCGCGGTGCGCGACACGGTGGCCGGCCTGGCCGCCGATGGTGTGGCGCTCAGCGGCCTGGCGCACTGCGTGGGCAGTACGCTGATCCGCCCGCTGCACCTCACCGCCGAAGACGACGCCTGGCAGCTGATGCAGCACAACTGGCTCAGCGCCGTGCACGTGCTCAAGGCTTTTGTGGCTGCGGCGCTCAAGCACAAGCAGCCGGCCAGCGCGGTGCTGGTGGGCTCGCTGGTGGCGCAGGCCGGCTTCCCCAATCACGAAGCCATCGCCAGCGCCAAGGCGGCGGTGGCAGCGCTGGCGCAAAGCACCGCCGCCAGCTACGCCGAGCGCGGTATTCGTGTGAACTGCGTGCACCCGGGGCTGACGGTGTCGGCACTGTCGGCGCGGCTCACCGGCACGCCGGAAGCCATCGCCCGCAACGCGCAAGCCAACCCGATGCAGCGCGTAGGCCAGGGTGACGACAGCGCCGCGCTGATCGCCTTCCTGCTGTCGCCCGAGGCCGGCTGGATTACCGGCCAGAACATCGGCGTCGATGGCGGCCACGGTGTGATTCACCCACTGCCCAAGGCATGAGCTATAGCGTTGTCTGGTTCAAGCGCGACTTGCGCCTGGCCGACCACGCCCCGCTGTGCGCCGCCGCCGCGCGCGGCCCGCTGCTGTGCCTGTACGTGGTGGAGCCGGGGCTGTGGCAGCAGCCGGACGCCTCGGCGCGGCAATACCATTTTCTGCGCGAAAGCCTGCACGACCTGGCGGGCCAGCTGCGCGCGCGCGGCCTGCGGCTGTACGTGGCGGTGGGCGAGATCGCCGAGGTGCTGACGCAGCTGTACGTCCAAGCGCCGTTTGACGCGCTGTTTGCCCACGAGGAAACCGGCAACGACTGGACCTACCGCCGCGACATCGCCGTGGCGCGCTGGTGTGCGGCCAACCGCGTGCAGTGGCGCGAATGGCCGCAGTTTGGCGTGGTGCGTGGCGGCCTGAACCGCGACCATTGGCAGCCGCAGTGGGAAGCCTTGATGGCCGCCCCACTGCTGCCGGTGCCGGCGCTGCAACAGGTGGCGCTTAGCTGGCCGCCGGTGCACCTACCGGGTGCAGCGGCACTGGGTTTGGGCGACGGCGACGCGCCGGGCCGCCAGCCCAGTGGCAGAACGGCAGCGCTGGCGGTGCTGGACGATTTCCTGCTGGATCGCGCCGCGCAGTACCGTGGCGGCATCTCGTCGCCGCTGTCGGCGCCCAGCGCCTGTTCGCGTTTGTCGCCGTATCTGGCGCTGGGGTGCATCTCGATGCGCGAGGTGGTGCAGGCCAGCCGCGCCATGCTGGCGCAGCTGCACGGCGAGGGTGCCGCCAGCCGGCGCACGGCGGGCATCCGTGCCTTCATCAGCCGCCTGTACTGGCACTGCCATTTCATCCAGAAGCTGGAAAGCGAGCCGGCACTGGAATGGCGCAACCTGCATCGCGGCTACGACGGCCTGCGCGAAAACGACTGGGACGAGGCGCGCTTTGCCGCCTGGCGCGACGGCCGCACCGGCTGGCCGCTGGTAGACGCCTGCATCGCCATGCTGCGCCACACCGGCTGGCTGAACTTCCGCATGCGCGCCATGCTGGTGTCGGTGGCGGCTTACCCGCTGTGGCTGCACTGGCGGCCGGTGGGGCTGTGGCTGGCGCAGCAGTTTGTCGATTACGAGCCGGGCATCCACTGGAGCCAGCTGCAAATGCAGTCCGGCACCACCGGCATCAATGTGCCGCGCATCTACAACCCGCTGAAGCAGGCGCGTGAGCACGACCCGCACGGCCGCTTTGTGCGGCAGTGGCTGCCGCCGCTGCGCCGCGTACCCGACGTGTGGCTGTTCGAGCCGTGGCGCATGCCGCCCGACATCCAGGCGCGCTGCGGTGTAGAGGTTGGCCGCGACATTCCGCAGCCGTTGGTGGACGTGGAGGCTGCCACCCGCGAGGCCAAGGCGCGGCTGTTTGCGCTGCGCGGCCACCCCGAGGTACGCGCCGGCAAGGCCGCCATCGTGGCGCGGCACGGCTCGCGCAAGCGCGGCGAGACGCGTGGCAGCCGTCGCCCGCCCGCTACCCCCGGCCAACTGAGCCTGGATTGGTAAGGTGCGCGCCGCCCCGTTGGCCGCCCGCATAAAACAACACGGCCGCGCCCTGTTGCCAGGGGCGGCCGTGTTAGTCGGTACGGAATGCTTAAGCAGCGGCGATGGCGGCTTCGGCAGCGGCCAGGGCGGCTGCTTTGGCATCCGGGCCCATCGCCACGCCTTCAGCGCGCACGAAGGACACGTCGGTGATGCCCAGGAAGCCCAGCACGGTCTTCAGGTAGTCTTCCTGGAAGTCCATTTGCTGGCCTTGCTCGTTGCTGTACACGCCGCCACGGGCCGACACCACGTACACCTTCTTGCCACCGGCCAGGCCAACCGGGCCGGTTTCGGTGTACTTGAAGGTGCGGCCGGCTACGGCCACGCGGTCGATCCACGCTTTCAGCTGCGACGGTACGCCAAAGTTGTACATCGGGGCGCCGATCACCAGCACGTCGGCGGCCAGGAATTCGGCGATCAGCGCGTCGCTGCGGGCGGCTTCGGCTTGTTGCAGCGCGCTCCAGTCGGCCTTGTCGGTAAAGGCGGCACCCAGGATTTCGCCGGACAGATGCGGAATCTCGTTGGCGGCCAGGTCGTGGTAGGTCACCTGTGCGCCGGCGTGGCGGGCGGTCAGGCTGCTAACCAGCGCCTGGGTCAGGCCGCGGGATACCGAGTTGGTGGCGAGAATGCTGGAATCGAGGTGCAGGATGTTCATGGTGCGGCTCCGTTGGGGGTGTGTGCCGCACGCTGCGGCGATGGGTGTACTGTAAATCTGCAACCAATCTCGCACTAGACGGCTAGAATCGGATTCATTGTTCCACTGGCGAGACAATGTGATGCAAGACCTCAACGATCTGCTGTTTTTTGCCAAGGTGGTCGAGCACGGCGGCTTCAATGCCGCCAGCCGCCAGCTGGGCGTGCCCAAGTCGCGGCTGTCGCGCCGCGTGGCCGAGCTGGAAGCGCGCATCGGCGTGCGCCTGCTACAGCGCACCACGCGCCGGCTGGCGCTCACCGACGTGGGCGCGCAGTACTACCGCCACTGCCAGGCCATGCTGGCCGAGGCCGAGGCGGCCGAAGAAACCATCGCCCGCCACACCGCCGAGCCGCGTGGCCTGGTGCGCGTCAGCTGCCCGGAGCTGCTGGCCAAGACGCTGCTGGCGCCGCTGCTGCCGGCCTTCATGGCGCGCTACCCGCAGGTGCGCATCGTGCTGGAAGTGACCGGCCGCCGCGTTGACCTGATCAACGACGGCATCGACGTGGCGCTGCGCGTACGGCAGCGGCTGGACGACAGCGCCAGCATCGTGGCGCGGCCACTGGCGCAAAGCGAAAGCGCGCTGGTGGCCAGCCCTGCGCTGATTGCGGCCCAGGGTTGGCCGCAGCACCCTGCCGCCCTCACCGCCTGGCCGGCGCTGGTGATGAGCCGCCCCGACGGCCGTGGCGAGTGGCCGCTGCTGGACGAAGTGGGCCAGCTCACCCGGCTGGATATCGCCGAACCGCGGCTGATGACCGACGACCTGCTGGTGCTGCGCGAAGCCGCCATCGCCGGCAGCGGCCTGGCGCTGCTGCCGCTGATGGTGTGCCACGACGCGCTGGCCGATGGCCGCCTGCTGCGCGTGCTGCCCGGCTACCGCACGCCGGACGGCATTTTGCACGCCGCGTTTACCGGGCGCCGCCACCTGATACCGGCGGTGCGTTGTTTTATCGATTTTCTGGTGGAGGCGCTGCCGCCGCAGCTGGCGCGCTGCGAAGGGCACGGCCTGCCCTTGCCCGGCTGAACAAGCACCGCAGGCGCCGCCACCGTTGCAAGGAGAGCAAGCATGAAAATGCGCAAGAAAGCCGATCTGCCCAGCAAGGTGTGCGCCGCCTGCGGCCGCCCGTTCAGCTGGCGCAAAAAATGGCAGGCGGTGTGGGACGAGGTGAAGTACTGCTCCGACCGCTGCCGCCATACGCGCAGGGGCGCAGCATGAGCGCGGTAGCGTACTGGTTCCGCCACGACCTGCGCCTGGGCGACAACCCGGCCTTGTGCCAGGCGCTGGCGCACGCTGACACCCTGCTGCCGGTGGTGTGCCTCGACGATAGCTGGCAGCCGCACTCGCCGTGGCCGTTTGCCCGCCTGTCACCGGCGCGGCAGCGGGTGCGCGCCGACGCCATCGCCGCGCTGGACGCCGCCTTGCAAGCGCGCGGCAGCCGCCTGCTGCTGCTGCACGGCGCACCGCAGCAGGTGTTGCCGCCGCTATTGGCGCGCCATGGCGTGCAGCGCATCGTGGCCGAAGACATCGCCGCTCCCGAGGAGCAGGCGCAGGTAGCTGCCTTGCGCCTGGCCGGCTTCGCTGTAGACACCGTATGGCAGAGCACGCTGCTAGACCCGGCCAGCCTGCCGTTTGCCCCTGCCGCGCTGCCGGCCAGCTTTACCGCCTTCCGCCAGCGGGTGGAAGCCGCCGCGGTACGCCCGCCCGCGCCGTTGGCCGCACCGGCCCGGCTGCCGCCGCCCCCCGCCGGGGTGGACTGGCCGCCCTTGCCGTTGATCGACACCCAGCCCGACCCGCGCAGCAGCCTGCCGTGGCACCTGCCGGCGGCGCACGCTGGCGAGGCGGCCGGCCTCGCGCATCTGCAGCAGTACCTGGCGCGCGACCTGCCCCGCACGTACAAGGCCACCCGCAATAGTCTGATCGGGCAGGACTACTCCAGCAAGTGGTCGCTGTGGCTGGCACTGGGCAGCGTGTCGGCACGCACGCTGTACGCCGCGCTGCAGGGCTACGAGGCACAGCACGGCGCCAGCGACGGCAGCTACTGGCTGTGGTTCGAGCTGCTGTGGCGCGATTACTTCCGCCTGCTGCACCTGCAGTACGGCGCCAGGCTGTACCGGGGCCGTGGCCTGCACGGCCAGCCGCCGGCACCGATGGCGGACGAGGCGTTTGCGCGCTGGTGCCAAGGCCGTACCGGCCACGCTTTTATCGATGCCGGCATGCGCGAGTTGGTCGCAACCGGCTATCTGTCCAACCGCCTGCGCCAGAACGTGGCCAGTTATCTGATTCACGATCTGGGCGGCGACTGGCGCGCCGGCGCGGCGTGGTTCGAAGCGCAGCTGGTGGATTACGACGTGTACAGCAACCAGGGCAACTGGCTGTACCTGGCCGGGCGCGGCACCGACCCGCGCGGCAGCCGCCGTTTCAACCCCGACAAGCAGGCCGCCGATTACGACGCCGACGGCGCCTATCGCCGGCTGTGGGGCACGCGCTAGGCACTGCGGCCAACCTTGGCGCTGCCAATAAAACCACAGCCCGCGAGCTGGCCGCTTGCCGTGATGGCGTTACTGAAAGTAATGTATCAATGTGATACGTTACTTAAGGAGCTGTTATGCACAACCGCTTTGACCAGTTTCGCCAGACCGCGCTGGGCCGCCAGCTGGAAGCGCTGATCGACCACCCGCAGCGCTACACCGAATACGCCGCGCTGTCGCGTGCCGGCCTGCCGGCCGTTACCGCCATCGTGCACACGCTGCAGCGCTGCTTTCCCGAGCTGGACGCCGACCAGAGCGCGCGCCAGTTCTGCGGCGCCATGGTGGGCGAGGTGATGCGCCGTCACGGCCACGCGTTGCTGCGGCCGCGCGGGCGGGTGCCGGGCGGCTACTTCAGTTACGGCGCGGTGTGGTCGCCGCTGCCGGTAGCGCGCGACTTTGCCACCCTGCTGGCCGAGCTGGCGGCGATGCCGCAGCGCGTGGCCGACAAGCTGGCAGCCATCCCGGCGGCGCGGCGCAGCGAACGCCCGGCTGGCACCGCCTTCAGCGCGCTGGAGCACGCCTGCCACCTGCGCGACCTGGACCGCGACGCCTTCCTGCCGCGCATCGAGGCCATGCTGGCCAGCCCGCTGGCCGAGCTGCACGGCGTCAACGGTAGCGAGTGGGCGCAGCAGCGCGGCTATCAGCAGCAGGACTTTGCCGCCGCGCTGGCCGGCTTTGCTACCGCACGCGCGGCCTTGCTGGCGCGCTTGCAAAGCTGTGGCGAGGCCGAGCAGGCGCGGGTAGCGGTGTGGGAAGGCCAGCGCCGGCTGACGCTGGCCGAGCTGGTAGCCGACATGGCCGACCACGACGCGACGCACTTGCTGGAAATCGACGAGCTGCTGCTGGCGCTGGACGGCGTGGCGGTGTGAGGCGGTGCGGCCAGGGTTGGCCGCACGGCTTACGCCAGCAGCGGCAGCGCGTCAGCCAGCGTGTGCAGCGTGGCGTCGGCGGCGCAGAAGTCGTGGCCGTGGTTGAAGTCGTGGCGCAGCACCAGGCAGCGGCAGCCGGCGGCACGGGCGGCGGCCAGGCCAGCGGCGGAATCTTCCAGCACGCACACGGCGCTGGCAGGCAGCTGCAGTTTGTCCAGCGCCAGCAGGTAGGCCGCCGGGTCGGGTTTGTGACGGTCCACGTCTTCCTTGCTGATGACCAGCTCGAAGCGCTCGGCCACGCCGCAGCGCTCCAGGACGGAATCCACCATCCAGCGCGCCGCGCTGCTGACCACGGCCAGACGCACACCGGCAGCCTGTGCGGCGGCCAGCAGCGCGTCGGCGCCGGGGCTCAGGCAGGCTTCGTCGGCCAGCAGCTGCTGGTAGCGCGGGCGGAAGTGTTCGTTAAAGGTGGCCAGATCGATCTCAAGGTTGGCCAGCCGGAAAAAGTGGCTGGTGACGGTGGGCCAGTCGCCGCCCATTACGTCGGCGTAACGGCGGTAATCGACCGGGTGGCCGAAGGCGGCGCAGGTATCGGCCAGCGCGCGGCCTTTCAGGCTTTCGCTGGCGGCCAGCGTACCGTCCAGATCAAATAGCAGGGCTTGGGTTTGCATCGAATTAATGCCATGGGAATGATGCCGGTAGTGTAACACGCCCCCGTTGTGGCTCAGCCCAGCGCCAGCAGCAGGTTGTGGTGGGCGCTGCCGTCCAGCTCGAATACGGTGTCGCCGACGTGTTGCAGGCCTTGTGCCTGGTAGAAGGCGATGGCGCGGGTATTGTGCTGCCACACGCTCAGCCACAGCGCGCCGGCACGGCGGTGGGCGTGTTGCAGCAGCTGGCGGCCCAGCCCCTGGCCGGCAAACAGCGGGTGAACGTACAGCGTGGCCAGCTCGCAGTTGGCCGCGTGCTGGCCGGGGCAGGCCTGGCCGTGCTGCAGTGTGGCGTAGGCCAGTAGCTGGCCGTCCCGTTCGGCCAGCCACACCTCGTATTGCGGGTTGGCCAGCAGCGCCTGTTTGGCGTGGACGGTGAAACGGCCCTGCACGTAGCCGGCCAGGCTGGCGTTGATGCCGTCGGTGCTGTAGGTATGCAGCCAGACCAGCGCGCCCAGGGCGGCAAGGTTGGCCGCATCGGCGGCGCCGGCGCGGCGCAGGGTGGCGCTCACGCGTACAGCGCGGCCAGGGTAGCGGCGCGTTCGGCGATGCCGTCGCCGTCGAACAGGCTGCCGATCACGGCGATGGCGTCGGCACCGGCGGCTACCACCTGGGCGGCGTTGTCCGGGGTGATGCCGCCGATGGCCACGCGCGGTACGCCCAGGCCGGCGGCGTCGGCAAACAGCGATAGCGGTGCGTGCACGGCGCCGGGCTTGGTGCCGGAGGCAAATACCGCGCCGAAGGCCACGTAGCTGGCGCCGGCGGCTACCGCGCTGCGCGCCAGGTCCAGGCTGTTGTAGCAGCTGGCGCCGATGATGGCACCATCGCCCAGCCGCGCGCGGGCGGCGGCAATGGCGTCGTCGTCACGCCCCAGATGCACGCCGTCGGCGCGGATGGCTTCGGCCAGCGCCACGTCGTCGTTCACGATAAACAGCGCGCCACGGCTTTGCGCCAGGCTTTTCAGGATATTGGCCTGCCACAGGCGGCGCACGGCGTCGTGGCTCTTGTTGCGGTATTGCAGGATGCGCGCGCCACCGTCGAGGGCGGCACTGACTTGCTCGATCAGCTGTTCGCTGTTGTCGGTGTCGGGGGTAATGGCGTACAGGCCGCGGATCATGGCGTGTCGGTGTCCTTGTCGTCGTCTTCGCTGGCGTCGTCGTTGGCCCAGAACAGGCGGTCGGGGATGTACTGGCCCATACCGGGGCGGAAGCCGTAGCGCAGCGCCTGCCAGGTGAAATCTTGTGCTTCTTTTACTGCTTCGGGTACCGCCAGGCCGCGTGCCACCAGGCCGGCAATGGCCGAGGCCAGCGTGCAGCCGGAGCCGTGGAAGCTGCCATTGAGCCGCGGCCAGGTGTCGGCACGAATCTCGCCGGCCAGGTCGTACAGGCGGTTTTCCACGTCGCGGGTGGCTTCGTGGGTGCCGGTAATAAATACGTAGTCGCAGCCCAGGTGGGTCAGGCGCTTGGCGCAGTCGGCCAGGCTGAGGCTTTCTTCGTCTTCGTCATCGTTGGCCGCCAGGCGGCGCGCTTCCACGCTATTGGGTGTGAGTACGGTAACTTGCGGCAGCAGCACGTCGCGCAGCACGTGGATGAGCTCTTCGCGCGATAGCTCGTCGCCACGGCCGCTGGCCAGTACCGGGTCGTAGATCAGCGGGATGTCGGGGTAGTCGCTGGCCAGCTCGGCAATGGCCACGGCATTGTCGATGCTGCCTATCATCCCCACCTTGAACGCGGCCACCGGCATGTCTTCCAGCACCGCGCGCGCCTGGTCCAGCACCCATTCGTCGTCGATGACCATAAAGTCCTGCACGCCGCGCGTATCCTGCACGGTAATGGCGGTAATCACCGATAAAGGGTGGCAGCCCATGCTGGCCAGGGTAAGGATATCGGCCTGGATGCCGGCGCCACCGGTGGGGTCGGAGCCGGCCAGTGTCAGCACAATGGGGGGGAGCGGGTTGTCAGTGCTCAAGGCTTGACCTCTTTTCTCGCGGCTGGATTTACAATAGGGGCAATGCGGTGTGCCGCGCGGCGATTGTAACGCGCCCCCATGACTTCATATTACTCTTTCAAAGGCTAACGCTATGCAAACCTGGATGTGTCTGATCTGCGGCTTTATCTACGACGAAGCGGCAGGCCGCCCCGAAGACGGTATCGCGCCGGGTACCAAGTGGGAAGACGTGCCCATGAACTGGACCTGCCCCGATTGTGACGCCCGCAAGGACGACTTTGAAATGATGGCGTTCTAAGCCATCTGCAAGCAGAAAGGCAAACTACGATGAACAAGCTGGCTACCCGCACCGCTACCGCCCTGCTTCTGGCCGCTGCGCTGGCAGGCTGTGTCAATACCACTTCCAGCGGCGAGGTGGGCGTCAAGCGCAAGCAGTTCGTGCTGCTGTCGTCGCAAGAGGTAGACCAGCAGTCTGCCATGGCCTACAGCCAGGAGCTGGCCAAGGCCAAGCAGGCCGGCGCGCTGAATGCCGACCCGGCCACCACCCGCCGCGTGCGCGCCATTTCCGACCGCCTGATCCGCCAGGTAGGCGCTTTCCGCCTGGACGCCATGAAATGGCAGTGGGAAGTGAACGTGGCCAGCGTGGACGAGCTGAACGCCTACTGCATGGCCGGCGGCAAGATCATGGTGTACACCGGCCTGATCAACAAGCTCAAAGCCACCGACGACGAGCTGGCCACGGTGATCGGCCACGAAATCGCCCACGCGCTGCGTGAGCATAGCCGCGAGGGCATGAGCGAGGAGTACGCCAAGCAGGCCGGCCTGAATATCGTGGGCCAGCTGGCCGGGCTGTCGCAGACGTCCATGCAGTTGGCCGCACTGGCCACCGACGTGGCGCTGTCCAAGCCGCACAGCCGCGTAATGGAAACCGAAGCCGACACCATCGGCCTGGAGCTGATGGCGCGCGCGGGCTACAACCCGCAGGCCTCGGTATCGCTGTGGCAGAAGATGATGAAAGCCGGCGGCGGCAGCGGGCCGGGCTTTTTGTCTACCCACCCGTCGGGTGAGGCGCGTATTGGCGAGCTGCAACGCTTGATTCCCAAGGTGATGCCGCTGTACCAGTCGGCCAAGCGCTAAGGCCGCGTTTCACGTGAAACTTACCCCCGCCCAGCTGGACCAACTGCACGCTGCCGCGCTGGCGCTACCCGGCGCCGGCAGCGAGCTGCTGTGGGACGGCGTAACGGTGCTGAAGGTGGAAGGCAAGATGTTTGCCACCTTTGTGGCCGACGCGCTGGCCTACAAGGTGGCCGATGGCGATTTTCTGGCGCTGTCCGGCCTGCCCGGCGTGCGCCCGGCCCCCTATCTGGCGCGCGCGCATTGGATCAGCATCGCCAGTACCGAGGCGCTGCCGCTGGCCGAGCTGGCGGCAGGGTTGGCCGCATCGCACCGGCTGGTGCTGAGTAAACTCCCCAAAAAAGTACGCGCCGCGTACGGACTGTGACCATGGCCTATTTGTATATCAAGGCGTTTCACCTGTTTTTTGTCATCTCGTGGTTTGCCGGCCTGTTCTACCTGCCGCGCCTGTTCGTCAACCTGGCCATGGCCACGCCCGGCGCCGAGTACGACCGCTTGCTGCTGATGTCGCACAAGCTGCTGCGTTTCATGACGCCCTTGGGCGTGCTGGCCATGGCGCTGGGCCTGGTACTGTGGCTGGGTTACGGTGTAAGCGGCGGCTGGCTGCACGCCAAGCTCACGCTGGTAGCCGGCCTGATTGCCTACCACGGCTACTGTTTCAAGCTGCAGCGCGATTTCGTGGCGCGGCAGAACGCGCGCAGCCACGTGTGGTTCCGCTTCTTCAACGAGCTGCCGGTGCTGGTGTTGCTGGCCGTGCTCATTCTTGTGATCGTGAAACCGTTCTGATGAAACTGCTGCTTCCCGCCCTGCTGGTGGCCTTGCTGGCCGGCTGCCAGCGCGACGACTGTACCGACGGCGTGTTCGTGCTGTCCGGCACCGACTGGGGCGATGCCCCGGCGGCCACTACCGCCGCCCTGCCCGGCAAGCTGCTGCCCGGCCAGGTCCCCGCCGGCCTGCAGCGCGCCAGCGACGGCCACTACCCCGGCACCAAGGCCTATTGCAGCGTGCTGGCGGCGCGTAGCGACTATACCGATGCGCTCAAAGGCGGCCGTCTGCAGCCCGGCCAACCCTGGCACGTGTACCGGCTGGACGCGCGTTGGCCGCAAGACGTCTACCCCTACCGCGAGGCCGACTGGCGCCTGAAAGCCCCGGCCCGCCCCATCAAGAAAGAGGAATCCCATGGCAGTGGAAATTGAACGCCGTTACCGCGTGAACGGTGAGGCCTGGCGTGGCCTGGCCGAAGGCGTGCGCTACCGGCAGGGTTACCTGTCGGTAGAAAAAGAGCGCACCGTACGCGTGCGCGTGGTGGGCGACCAAGCCTGGCTGACGCTGAAAGGCCAGATCAGCGAGATCAGCCGCCACGAGTTCGAATACACCATTCCGGTAGCCGAGGCGCAAACCATCATGGACGCCATGTGCCCGATGGTGGTGGACAAGCTGCGTTACCACATCGAAATGGGCGGCTTTGTGTGGGAAGTGGACGAATTCTTCGGCGAAAACGCCGGCTTGGTGCTGGCCGAGATCGAGCTGCCGTCGGAAGACACGCCGTTCGACAAGCCGGCCTGGCTGGGCGAAGAGGTCACCTTCGATGGCCGCTTTACCAACGCCTACCTGTCGAAAACCCCGTTCAGCCGCTGGTAAGCAGCACGGCAAGTTGGCCGCCACCCCATGGGTTGGCGGCCTTTTTCATGTAAGCCCGCCCGGGCACTATGGCATGATGCTTTTTTCATTTGGCATTACGGGGCGCACCATGCCAGGTCTGTTCGCTTTGCTGTTATTACTGGCATTTGCCGCCATACCGTTGCTGATCGTGTGGCTGGTGGTACGGCTGACTGGCAGCGAGCAGGCCAAGGTGCCGGTGTCTGCAGGCAAGGCATCGCCCGATGCGTCCGAGGCTGGCGTCGTGTTTTTTGTTGCCGTGCTGGCGACGCTCATGATTGTGCCAAGCCTGATGGCTGAGGTGGCCAGTGGCCGCATCGCCTGGACGGTACGTGCGATCGGGCGCAGTGTCGAGGTAAGCGCTGCGGACCAACCCGCGGCTTTTGCCCTTGGTGCCGCACTGCATCTGGCGATGAGCTGCGTGTGTATCGGCCTGTGCTTCAAGTTGTTCCGCGACTGGCGGCGCAAGGCCGGGCGCCGCTAGCCGCCAGGCGCCGGCTGCGCTACCTTGTCGGCCGTCCCCTTTGCCGGAGCCCTGCCATGCCCTATCTCGCCACCTATTCCCCCGACGCCCCCGAGCGCGCCGCGCTGGACGCCCTGCCCGGCCCTGTTTTGCTGGAGTTTGGCGCTGGCTGGTGCCCGCATTGCCAGGCAGCGCAGCCGGCTATCGAACAGCTGCTGCAACAGGCGCCGCAGTGGCAGCACGTAAAGATAAAAGACGGCGCCGGGCGGCGGCTGGGGCGTACTTTTCGCGTGAAGCTGTGGCCCACGCTGATCCTGCTACACGGTGGCGTGGAGCTGGGCCGTGTGGTGCGGCCAACTTCGCCTGCCGAGCTGGCGCCACTGCTGGCCTTGCTGCCTGCAGCGGTGTAGGCCGCCCGCAGCGCCGAACGCTGCGTTTCTGCCCGGTGGTGGCCTTGCGCGCCGATTTGCCGGACAATCCTGCCCTTGATGACAGACGCCCGCTGCAGGGTGCGCCGCCGCCATGGCCAAGACATGACGGTGGCTGGATACAGGTCAACGCTTGCCTGCGCAGCTTGCCGTATCCTGACCGACAGGATTTTGCCGGGTAGCGTGCGCTGCCCGATGCCCCATTAGCCCGTGCGGCGTGTGATGCCGCCAGAAAGGAATACGATGTCCCGCAATCTCGAGCTGTTTGAACGTGGCAAGCAGGTGATCCCCGGTGGCGTGAACTCGCCGGTGCGTGCCTTTGGTCAGGTAGGCGGTACCCCGCGCTTTGTGAAGCGCGCCGAGGGTGCCTATTTCTGGGACGCCGACGACAAGCAGTACCTGGACTACGTAGGCAGCTGGGGCCCGGCCATCCTGGGCCACGCCCACCCCGAGGTGGTGAAGGCGGTACAGGATGCCGCGGTGGGCGGCCTGTCTTTCGGCGCCCCGACCGAAGGCGAGATCGAGATCGCCGAAGAAATCTGCAAGCTGCTGCCGTCGGTAGAACAGGTGCGTTTGGTGAGCTCGGGTACCGAAGCCACCATGAGCGCCATCCGCCTGGCGCGTGGCTTTACCGGCCGTGACCTGATCGTGAAGTTCGAAGGCTGCTACCACGGCCACTCCGATAGCCTGCTGGTAAAAGCCGGCTCCGGCCTGCTGACCTTCGGCAACCCGTCGTCCGGCGGCGTGCCGGCCGACTTCACCAAGCACACGCTGGTGCTGCAGTACAACGACGTGCAGCAGCTGGCCGACACCTTCCAGGAGCTGGGCGACAAGATTGCCTGCGTGATCCTGGAGCCGATCGCCGGCAATATGAACCTGATCAAGCCGTCGGCCGAATTTGTGCAGGCGCTGCGCAGCCTCACCGAGCAACACGGCGCGGTGCTGATCTACGACGAAGTGATGACCGGCTTCCGCGTCGGCCTGCAGTGCGCGCAAGGCCTGCACGGCATTACCCCCGACCTCACCACCATGGGCAAGGTGATTGGCGGCGGCATGCCGCTGGCGGCCTTTGGCGGCCGCGCCGACATCATGGCCAAGATCGCGCCGCTGGGTAATGTGTACCAGGCCGGTACGCTTTCCGGTAACCCGCTGTCGGTGGCGGCCGGCCTGACCACGCTGCGCCTGATCCAGCAGCCGGGCTTCTACGACACCCTGGGTCGCCGTAGCGCCAGGTTGGCCGCAGGCCTGGCCGACGCCGCCCGCGCCGCAGGCGTGCCGATGACCACCGATAGCGTGGGCGGCATGTTCGGCTTTTACTTTAGCGACCGCGTGCCCACCAGCTACGCCGAAGCCACGCAGTGCGATATCCCGCGCTTCAAGGCCTTCTTCCACGCCATGCTGGACGAAGGCGTGTACCTGGCGCCGTCCGCATACGAAGCAGGCTTTACCTCGATTGCGCATACCGACGCGCTGATCGAAGACACCATCGCCGCCGCCGGCCGCGCCCTGGCACGCATCTGAGCTGCTGGTGCAGCACCCCGACACCCCGCCCTGTCTCAGCGCGGGGTGTTTGTTTTGTTGCGCTGCGCATTGGCCGTGGCGGGGTGCCCGCGCTTGCCGTAGTATTACGGGTTTGTCTAACTCGCAGGCGTGGCTGCACCTTGGCCGCCGTGCCTGTTTAATTTGAATAATGGCTGATAAAACAACGCTGCCCGGATACGGCCTTTACGGGCGGGCAGCTGCTTGTCAGCCATTGTTTATCAGGCTTACATGACCGCGCTTTCCATCGACTTTACGCTGGACACCCTGCCCGCCCACACCATGGCCGTGCTGCACGCGCTGGCCCTGCTGCCCTCGGGTGAGTCCAAGGCCGCCCTGCTGGCGCTGCTGCAGCTGAACCTGATCCGCGACGAACACGGCAAGGCCGTGAACGGCGACAAACTGGGTGTGATTCTGGGCGACCTGGAACACCGTGGTGCCATTGTGCGCACCGCCGGCCTGCCCTACCGCATTGCCCCGCCTGCCCGCAACGCCGTATTGCTGCAGCTGATGGGCGAACAGGGCGAGCTGTCTGCCTGGGCCGAGTTGCTGTGCGAACACCTGCCGCTGCCGCGTAACCAGTGGGACGTCCCCGGCGCCACCGCCATCCAGCTGCGCTTGTGGCTGGCCATTTTGCAGGGCAAGGCCGAGCCTACCCAGCAGTGGCTGGCGCAGTACCAGCAGCTGATGCAGGCCGGTGGCGCCACGCCGCAGCCGCCGTTCAAGCGCCTGTTCGCCAACGCCGCCGGCCGCCAGCTGTTCGACCGCCTGGACGACGACATCCAGGTATTGCTGCTGCAAGATTACCTGCCCGATGCCAACTGGCGGCTGGACCACTTTGCCGAAGGCTACCGCTACGCGCTGTCGCGGCTGGACGATGGCTACCGCGACTGGGACGACCTCACCGCCCAGCTGTTGTTGCAAGGTATCTGGCGGGCCGATTTCGAGCTGGTGCGCCAGCCCGGTGCCGAAGGCGACGGCCTGCCGGTAGCGCGGCTGTGCTACCTGCCGGTACTGCAAGGCCGCTTTGCCGAGGCGCTGTCCATGCTGGACGACTGGCTGGCCGACATCCGCGCGCAAACCAAAAAGCGCACGGTAGACCTGCCCGCGCCGCTCAACGCCTTTTACTGCCTGGCGCTGATCGGCAGCCAGGACAAAGCCCGCCAGCCGCAGCTCAAGCAGGCCATCGCCAGCGCCATCAAGCAGCGCTACGGCCATAGCTATTATGTGTTGCAGCACTTGCTGCTGCTGCAGGAGGGAACCGCGCTATCGGCCAAGCTGCAGCTGCCGGATGCCAGCGCCCTGTCGGGCATGGATGGCCTGCTGCTGGCGCTTGCCGCGTTCTGGCTGGACGTGAACCAGGCGCGTACCCCGGCCTGGCAGGCGGCGCTGGCCAGCTTCCGCGACCAGATGTTTGAAGAAGGCTATGTCTGGGTGGCCGAAGAGCTGGCCGCCCTGCTGGAGCGCCAGTTTGCCGAACGCCGCGCCCACCCGCGCTGGCACGCCGAGCGAGGCCTGATCCCGCTGGTAGCCGCCTACCAGCGCCAGGAAGCCTGGCAACACGCGCTCAATGCGCTGAAGCTGCTGGGTGCCGGAAAATCCCCCGAAGGCAAGGCAAACGTGGATAGCAAACAAACCCGGCTGGCGTGGCTGCTCACGCTGGCCCCGCACGGCGCCCTGCTGGAGCCGCGCGAACAGAAGCTGGGTGCCAAGAGCCAGTGGAGCAAAGGCCGTGCCGTGGCGCTGCGCCGCCTGCTGGACGAGCCGGAAAGCTTTGATTACCTGCAAGAGCAGGACCGCCAGCTGCTGCGCTACATCCGCAGCCATCACGACCAGCATCATTACTCCAGCAACAGTGCCTGGGAGCTGGACGCCGAAAAGGCGCTGCCCTTCCTGGTAGGCCACCCGGCCATGTTCTGGGGTGATGCGCCGGATGTGCACATCGACGTGGTGGCCGGCAGCGTGGCGCTGCAGCTGCAAGAGCGCGACGGGCAGATCCGCCTGCGCCTGTCGCCAGCCAAGATCACCGCCGATAGCGAAGTGGTGTGGGAAAAAGACACCCCTACCCGGCTGATGGTGTACAGCGTCAGCCGCGAGGTGCGCCAGATCGCTGCCATTCTGGGGCGCGAGCTTACCGTGCCGGTGGCGGCCAAGGCGCAGCTGGTGGAGGCCGTCACCAGCATCGCCCCGCTGGTGCCCATCCACTCCGACTTGCCCGAGTTGGCCGCCAATGTGGACGCGGTACCGGCCGATGGCACGCTGTACGCCCACCTGCTACCGCTGGCGCAGGGCCTGCGCATGCAGCTGTTGGTACGCCCGCTGCCAGGTGGCAGCTGGAGCCGCCCGGGCCAGGGCCTGGAAACCATCGTGGGCGAGCTGGATGGCCGCACGGTACAGACCCAGCGCCGTCTGAAAGCCGAAAAAGCGGCGCTACAAAAAGTACTGGACGCCTGCCCTGGCCTGGCTGCGGCCGAAAGCGACGGCCAGGAATGGCAGCTGCCGGACCCGCAAAGCGCGCTGCAAGTGCTGTCCGAGCTGCAAGCGCTGGACGCCAGCCTGCTGGCCTGTGTGTGGCCGGAAGGCGAACGCATGCGCATCAAGGGCCGCCGTGGCCTGCCGCAGCTGGCCATGGGCCTGAAACAGCAAGGCGACTGGTTTGTGCTGAATGGCCAGCTCAAGCTGGACGACGGCCGCGTGCTGCAACTCAAGGAGCTGCTGGCGCTGGTGCAAAACCAGCCGGGGCGCTTCCTGCAGCTGGGCGACGAAGACTGGCTGGCGCTGACCGACGTCATGAAAAAGCGCCTGGACGAGCTGGCCCTGTTGGCCGACCACGTGGGCAAGGACGGCGTTTACCTGTCGGCCCTGAACGCCCCGCTGCTGGCCGAGCTGGCCGGCGAGGTGGGCGAATTCGACGCCGACGACGCCTGGCAGCAACAGTTGGCCGCACTGGAAAGCCTGCGTGATTACCAGCCGCAGGTGCCGTCCACGCTGCAAGCCACGCTGCGCGACTACCAGCAGGAAGGCTACGCCTGGATGTCGCGCCTGGCGCGCTGGGGTGTGGGTGCCTGTCTGGCCGACGATATGGGCCTGGGCAAGACCGTGCAAACTCTGGCCCTGTTGCTGGAGCGCGCACCGGATGGCCCGCAGCTGGTGGTGGCACCGACCTCGGTAGCGCTGAACTGGATCGCCGAAGCCGCGCGCTTTGCCCCCACGCTGAAAGTGCGCGCCTACCAGCAGCAGCGCACGCTGGTGGGGCTGGACGCCATGGATCTGGTGATCGTCAGCTACGGCCTGCTGCAGCAAGACGCCGACGCCTTTGCCACCGTGCCGTGGCAAACCGTGGTGCTGGACGAGGCGCAAGCCATCAAGAACGCCGGCACCAAGCGCTCGCAAGCCGCCATGAACCTGCAGGCCGGCTTCCGTCTGGCTGCCAGCGGCACCCCGGTAGAAAACCACCTGGGCGAGCTGTGGAACCTGTTCCGCTTTGTGAACCCCGGCCTGCTGGGCAGCCAGGAACGCTTTGCGCAGCGCTTTGCCACCCCTATCGAGCGCGGCGACAAGAACGCCCGCCGCGCGCTGAAGCAGCTGATCCAGCCGTTTATCCTGCGCCGTACCAAAACCCAGGTGCTGGACGAGTTGCCGCCGCGTACCGAAATCACCCGCAAGGTACCGCTGTCGGCAGACGAGCTGCACCTGTACGAAGCCATGCGCCAGCAAGCGGTAGAAAAGCTGGACGAGCTGCAGGGCGAGGACGGCAAGCAGATGCAGGTACTGGCCGAGATCACCCGCCTGCGCCGCTTCTGTTGCCACCCCAAGCTGGCCTTGCCGGATTCCACGCTGTCCGGCAGCAAGTTGGCGGCCTTTGCCGATATCGCCGACGAGCTGCTGGAAAACGGCCACAAGGCGCTGGTGTTCAGCCAGTTCGTTGACCATCTGGCCATCGTGCGCCAGCTGCTGGACGAGCGCGGCGTGCGCTACCAGTACCTGGACGGTGCCACCCCGGCGCGCGAGCGCAAGGCACGGGTCGACGCGTTCCAGAAAGGTGACGGCGACATTTTCCTGATCAGCCTGAAAGCCGGCGGCACCGGCCTGAACCTGACGGCGGCCGACTACGTGATCCATCTGGACCCGTGGTGGAACCCGGCAGTGGAAGACCAGGCCAGCGACCGCGCTTACCGCATGGGTCAACAGCGCCCGGTGACCATCTACCGCCTGGTGGCCGAGCACACCATCGAAGAACAGATCGTGGAGCTACACCACGCCAAACGTGACCTGGCCGACAGCCTGCTGTCCGGTGGTGACATCAGCGCCAAGCTGGACGCCGAAGCCCTGCTGGCGCTGCTGAAGGGGGACGCCGCGTAGGCGCCCTATCCACACGCCGCGTTCGCAAGCCATACCGCCCCACGCCGGGGCGGTATTTTTTTGTCGGCTGCTTTGGGGTATGAACATACCGGATTGTGCGTCACGAAATGGGCGGCGTGGCGCAATGGCAGGAGTGTGCGCAGGCGCATAGTGTGACGCCATGGCGCGTGCATTGTGGTGGGGATACCGCTGCCAGGCTAGGTCTGCGCGCTCGGATTGCATGTGTTTGATTGTGTGATTTAAGTGTGAATTAATACATGGGCAGTATTAATCCACTTGGTGGGTGTGTGAATTTGTATGTATGATTGTTTTTTTGTATTAATACAGTAATCCGGCGCGAGCCAATGCCTGCTTTGTCATTGTTATATATAGATTAAAAGGGTGGCTTTCCGTCGTGACTGTATGGTTTGTTGTAAATCTAATACATACACGCATACGCCTTGTGTGTATTCGTTGTATTAATACTGCTCCGCCTGTATGATTGCTGTTTTCGCTACCTGCCGGAGCCTGCCATGCCTGTGTTGCCTGACTTTGAAAGTGCCGAATTTGCCCCTGCGCTAAAAGCCATCCGCAAGCAGCTACAGCTGTCCCGCACCGCACTGGCCGCCCAGGTAGGCTTGTCTACTGCTGCCATCCAGCGTTACGAGGCACAGGATGGCAGCAACATCAAACCCAGCCGCGATGCTTACGAACGCCTCAGCAAAGTACTGGCTGAATTACTGCAGAACAGCAGCTCGCCCGCAGCCCCCGCGCCGCGCCCTGTGCCGCAGACTTTGCCTGCCCTTGCTGCCGCGCCAGTACGCAGCGAGCCGGTATTGGCGCCGGGTATTCTGCTTGCCGATGCCACGCTGGAGCAGCTGATCGCACGAGCCAAGTCCATGGGCGCCAAAAAGGTCACCATAGAGTTCTGATAAGCCGTTTGTGTGGTGTGCGCACCAGATAGCCAGCCCATATTATTGCGTGACGCAATGTGTGACATTTGTGTGTTTTCAGTGTCTTGTATGATTTTGTGACGGCCTGTGTCACGAAATAAATCAGCCCCGCCACCGCCTGTTTACCCTGAATGGGCACTCTCACTATGTCTGCCCGAAGCCGGAGGGTAGACTGTCGTACTTCGATAAGCCTGTCTGCACGATACCCTGCCCGATGATTGACCCTTTGCTATCAACTGAAGACTTGATCCAGCGGGCTAACGCGCTGCGTCTGAACGATTTGTTGCAAGCGCAGCAATACGCCGAGCTGGCGGTAGCACGTGCCGAGGGGCAGGTGCAGCTGTTGGCGCAGGCCTTGCAGATACGTGGCCGCATTTATAGTGCGCGC
Source organism: Vogesella sp. XCS3 (assembly GCF_020616155.1). NCBI lineage: Bacteria > Pseudomonadati > Pseudomonadota > Betaproteobacteria > Neisseriales > Chromobacteriaceae > Vogesella > Vogesella sp. XCS3. The sequence goes on from NZ_CP085530.1 coordinate 2,772,020, forward strand.
GGTTTGCTGGGGCAGGCGCTGGAGGATGCGCTGGCGGCGCGCCAGCTGTTTGGCCAGCTGGGTGACCACTTCAGCGTAGCAGTACAAGATGCCCTGATTGGCAACGTCTACGTGCACGAGGGCTTGTTTACCGACGCGCTCACGCTCTACCTGCAGGCTTTGCCGCACATCGAGCAGTCACAGTCCAGCGAGTGGTATGCCAGGTTATTGAACAACCTGGGTTACGCCTATGTGCAGATCAAGATGGCGGACAAGGCCGCGCCCTTTATCGAGCGTTGCGTGGCGCTGGCGCGGCAGAATGGCCACAACCACACGCTGGCCATGGCGCTGGACAGCCTGGCGCGGGCGTATATGCAACAGGGCAAATTTGCCGAAGCGCGTCAGCTGCTGGGCGAGGCGCTGTTCCTGTTCAGCGCCACCGATACCAAGGGCTATGAATCCCTGTGCGAGCTGTACCTGAGCTACGCCAGCAGCGAGGCAGGCCTGGGCAACCTGCCCGAGGCATTGCGGCTGCTTGACAAGGTACAGGCGCTGGCGCGCGAACACGGCCGTCTGCGCCAGGAGGCCGACGCGCTATACCGTGCCGGTGCCTTGTACCGCCAGCACGGCCGCTGCGAGGCGGCGCTGGGCAAGCTGATGCAGGCGCTGGCCTTGCTGTCGCTGCACGACATGCGCAGTGCCTTGCACGAGTGCGATTACGAAGCCGCCATGTGTTACCAGGCGCTGGGCGATTACCAGCTGGCGTTCGAGCACTTCCAGCGCTTTCATCAGGGCCGCGAGCGTGTGTTTACCCAGCAGTTCGAGGCACGCATGAAGCACGTGGAGCTGATGTTCCGCCTGCATCAGGCCGAGCGCGAACGCGAGTATTACCGTGAAACCAGCAATAACCTGGCGCGGGAGGTAGAGCGGCGTAGCGCGCGGCTGCAGGCGGCCGAGCAGCAGGCTAATACCGATATGCTCACCGGCCTGCCCAACCGCCACCACTTCTGGCCTCGTGCCGACGCCTTGCTGGGTGTGGACGCGCGCTGGAGCAGCCTGGTGCTGGTGGATGCCGACCACTTCAAGCGGGTCAATGACACCTTTGGCCACCTGGCGGGGGATCAGGTATTGCGCGGCATCGGCGAGCTGTTGGCGGCGCTGGCGCGGCCGCAGGACCTGTACTGCCGTTTTGGCGGCGAAGAGTTTGTGCTGCTGATGCCCGATACCCGTGCGGCAGAGGCTGCATTACTGGCAGAGCAGTTGCTGCAACAGTTGGCCTCAAGCGCATTCAGCCTGCTACCCGGCCATCAGGTGACGCTGAGCGCCGGCGTGGCCGAGTTGTATGCCGATGGTAGCTCGGGTGGCAAGCAGCGTTTGCGTGCCTTGCTGGGTGCAGCCGACCAGGCACTGTACCGTGCCAAGGATGGTGGCCGCCGCCAGGTGTGCCTGGCCAGTGTGCAGGGTGCCGGCTCGGCGCAGGACTAGCCCCGAGCCGGACTAGCCCTGCGCCGGTGGCGCTGCGGCAACGGGGTGGATACCGCCTGGCTGTCAGGCGTGCGGAAAGCCCGGGTTCCACGCCACTTCCCATAAAAAACCGTCCGGGTCGCGAAAATAGCCGCTACGCCCGCCCCAGAACACATCCTGCGCCGGTTTTACGATGCTGGCGCCGCGTGCGGCCAGGCCGGCCAGTACCTCGTCTACTTGGTGCTTTTCACGCACATTGTGCGCTAGCGTAAAGCCCGGAAACGCCGCTGGCGGGCTGTCTGCCACGGTGGCATCCTCGGCCAGCGCCGCGCGCGGGTACAGCGATAACCAGGTTTTGCCCAGCTCGAAAAACGCCACACCGGCGCCGTCCGGCATCGGCACCTGCGGCAGCTGCAGCACGTCGCGATAAAAGGCGGTAGCGCGGGCCAGGTCGGCCACGCCCAGGGTGACAAAGCTCAGTCTTGCTTCCATGAAAAGTCTCCGTTGCGCAGCGCACACCGCTTGGGCGTTCGCCGCTGCGGCTTGGCCATTAGCCCGTATTGCGGCGGTGCCAGGGTTGGTGGGTTTGGCGGTACAGCCGTTCGCGCGCGCTGTCGCCGGCGTCACTTTGTTGCAGGAAGGTGTCCAGCGAGATGGTATCCGGCCAGCTTTGCGCGCTGCTTGCCAGGCTCAGGATGCGGTCGATGCGAAAGTGGCGGTAGTCGCGGCGCAGCAGGCACCAGGCCGCCAGCGTCCAGCGGTCGCCCCAGAAGAACAGCCCCAGCGGTGCCACCTCGCGCTGCGTGGCGTTACCGGCTTCGTCGCGGTAGTGCAGCAGCAGGCAGTGCTGTTGTTCGCAGGCGGCGCGCAGCACGGGCAAGGTGTGCAGCGGGTAGTGGCCGCCGGGCGGGACAAATAGCGGTGCCGGCGTCAGGCCGGCGCTGCCCAGCACGCCGTGGATCTTGCCCACCGCGCTAGCGGCGGCGCCTGCGGTGTCACCGTCTGCCCAGCTGGCCAGCATGCGGGCACCTACTTCCAGTGCGGCCAACTCTTCGGCGCTGAAGCTCAGCGGTGGTGGCGTAAAGCCGGCCTCCAGCCAGTAGCCTTCTCCTGCCTCGCCATTCACCGGCGCACCGCTGGTAAGCAAGTCTGCCATGTCGCGATACACGGTACGCTGCGATACCTCCAGCCACTGCGCCAGCTGCGCGGCGGTAGTACGCCGCCGCCCGCGTAGCAGCAGCAGGATCTGCATCAGGCGGTCAGCCCGGCGCATATTGCTCTGCCAGTGTCAGTATGGCTGCGATGCTGGCGCGCGCTTGCGGGCTGTTCTGCCAGCAGCTGCTACGCAGTAGCCCGGCTATTTGTCGGCAGAGTGTTTGCGCATCGGCCCCGGCCAGCTGTGCCAGCGAGCTATAGCCCAGCTGTTCCAGCCGGCTGATGACGGTGGGGCCGACGCCTTTGAGCGCCAGCATGGCGGCGTGTTCGTGTGCGGGAAACGGCATGGCGGCCTCTTATGTCTCTGTAGTATCCGGCAGTGTCGCGCCCATGGCCCGGGCGATCAAGGCAAAATCACTGGCGCTGATCTCCAGGTGGCCATAGCGGAAAGGGTAGCCCCAGCGTGCCGGGTTCTCTATAAATGAAAGCTGGGGCAGCAAGGGGCGGATGGCCGCCGGCTGGCTGGGTAGCCAGAGGATGTCGCGCCGCCATGGCACAAAGCCTTCGTGCATGGCCACCTGATACGCGTAAGCGTCGGCCACGTAGCCCACGGCGGTGAACTGCTGGCAAGGCTCGCGGCCCTGCAGGGTCAGCACTGGCGAGTAGTACACCAGGCCGTCACCGGGCTGCATGCGCGCCAGCGGCGCTTGTTTGCCGTGGCAGAGCTGGGCAAAGCCGCCAGCAAGGCCGCGGCCAACGTGCTCTTTGCAGGCTACACCCACCCAGTAGCGCGGCGGGCGCGGGGCGATGCCGCCGAGTACGCTCTGGCGGCTCATGTGGCTTGCTGCTGCCACGCAGCTTGCAGGTAGGCCGCTACCTGTTTGCGGCCAACCTCTTCCACGCTGTGCAGTTTGATGTGGCGCCGCAGTTTGCCCTTGCCTTCCAGCACCCGGTGCGGGTCGGCCAGCTGCGCCCCGGCGCTGAACTCCAGCGATACGTGGGCCTGGTAGGCAAACAGCCCGCAAAACGGCGCATTATCGGCAAACAGGATGCCGCCGTATTTGACCTCTTCCTGTATGCCGGGGGCTAGCGCCAGCACGTGCTGGCGTACCGCCTGCAAGATGGCGTGTTGCAGTGGCTGCTGCTGGCTGATATCGAGTAGCCACTGTTGTGTGCGGGCAATCGGGGGCGACATGGCTGATACCTCGCGGTTGTGCTCAGGGTTCGGTGTGCAAGCCGATGATATTGCCTTCGCTGTCGGCAAACAGGCCGATCTGGCCATTGCCGTCCGGCAAGGACATCTCGGGCAATAGTACCTGGCCGCCGTGTTGTGCTGCACGGCTGAGTACCGTGCTGACATTCGGGCTGCCATCCAGATAAATGCGTGTGCCCTGAGCCGCAGGCTGCAGGCGCGGGCTGGCCATGATGCAGCCACTGCTGTCGGGAAATACGGCAATGCGGTCGTCCATAAAGTGCTCCACCTTCAGTTCCACGTGGAACACCTGCTGGTAGAACGCGACGGCACGGTCAAAGTCGGTAGCGGGGATTTCAAACCAGTGAATCATGCTGCTCATGATGTTGTCTCCTGACGGGGTTAGCGGCTTGCTGCTGCCACTATGCCGTCACCCTGCTGACAGCATTCTGTCAGCAGGGGCAGCTTGGCTGTTGTGCAGTGGCAAAACGGCAACAACGCGAGCCACCGTGCTTTGCTATTTACCGGCGTGTTTTTTGCTTTTGTACTAAAGCGCGGCGTACTGGGTATGATCACCCGCTACGCACGGGGCGCTAGCGCCTGTGAGGCGTGCCGCTGGCAGGTAGTGCAAATGGCTGAAAGGAAAACGTTTTCTGAATATGTGCGGTAACCAGACATGCTCACCGAAATGAGTAAACCGGCCCCGACGCGCCCGAATCTGGCGCTAAAACGGCGCATCGCCCTGGCTTTGCGCCGCTCCCGGCGTAGCCAGGACACGGGCCAGCACCAGCTTGGCGTGCAGGCAGCCGAGGAGGCGCTACGGCTCTGCGAGCTGCCGCAGCATCGCCCGCAGTGGCAGCAGGCCATGGCGCAGCTGGCCCTGCATCAGTTTCGCATGGGCCATTTTGCGGATGCGGTGCGTAGCGGGCTGGAAGTGGCGGCCACCCTGGATTTTGGCCCCGATGCCGCCTTGCGTGCCGAAGTCTTGTGCGTGGTGGCGATTGCCTGCAACGAAATGGGCTTGATGCAGGATGGTCTCAAATACGCACTGGAAGCCCTGGCCGCCGCCCGTAGCAGTAATGACCCGGTACAGATCATCAACGCCTTGAACCGCGCCGGCGTGTGCACCTACGGCGCCCTGGGCGATCTGGAGCAAGGCGTGCAGCTCTTGCACCAGGCCGGCGAGCAGGCACGCTTGGCCGGCGAGCGCGTACTGCTGTTTGCGGCCTTGAACAATATCGGCACGCTATACAGCAGCGAGGCCCGCAAGCATCTGAAGCTAGGCCGGCAGGCAGAGGCGCCCGCCCTGCTGCAGCGTGCGCTGGCGCATTACCACGACGCCTGGCAAAGCGCGGGCACCGAGGGCAACCGCCACCAGTGGGCCATGCTGCAAACCAATCTGGCCGAGGCGTATGTCGATCTGGGCGAGTTTGACCATGCACGGGCGGCGCTGGCCGAGCTGCGCCACGTGCTGGCCGGCAGCGACTTTTACTCCTTGCAGCGTAATGCAGACCTGATAGAAGCCACGCTGCTGCAGCGTAGCGGCCTGGTAAGCGAAGCCGTGGCCGCCTTGCAGCAGATGCTGGCATTGCCGGGCCATATGATCGAATTCGAAATGCGCCACTTTGCACAGGAAGAGTTGTACCGCCTGTACAAATCCACCGGGCAGTTCGAGCTGGCCTTGGCCCAGCTGGAGGCGCTACGCCACAGCGAGCAAGAGCAAAACGAGCAGCGCAGCAGCACCCAGGGCTGGGCTATCCGCAAGGAGCTGGAAATCACCAGCGTGCAGTTGGCCGCCGAGCGCGAGCGCCTGTATGCCGAGCGCGAACGCTTGCGTGCAGCCCAGCTGGAGGCGGAAAAAGTGGTGACCGAAGCGCGCATGAGCGAGCTGGAGCAGGCGGTGCTGATCGACCCGTTGACCGGTGTGGGCAACCGCCGTTGCCTGGATCTGGAAGGCCCGGCTAGGTTGGCCGCACTGGGCCAGCAGCTGCACGGCATGGCGGTGGTGGTGGTAGATCTGGATCATTTCAAATCCATTAACGACCGTTTTGGCCATGTGGTTGGCGACGAGGTGCTGAAAAAAGTGGCGCAGCTGATGGCGCTCAGTACCCGTGGCAGCGACCTGACCGTGCGCTTTGGCGGCGAGGAGTTTGTGCTGCTGCTGATGGAGCAGTCGCAGGACAGCGCACTGCGCTGCTGCGAGCGTTTGCGGCTCGCCATCCTGAATTACAGCTGGGCCGAGGTGCACCCGCAGCTGCAGGTCACGGCCAGCTTTGGCATGCATTGGTGCCAGTCGCCGCAGCCGTGGGAGCTCGCTTTACGCCAGGCCGACCTGGCTTTGTATCAGGCCAAGCGTCTGGGGCGTAACCGCTTGCAGTTATCCAGCCCGGGCTAGGTTTGCCGCGCAGTATCAGCAGAAAGCCGCCTGTTGAAGGCGGCTTTCTGTTTTTTACAGCGCAGACATCAGGGCAGCAGGCTGAACTGATGTTGCCAGCGCAGTAACCAGCGCTCGCGCGAGCGCGGGTCGGTCTGGTCTTCTTGCCATTCCAGCGACCACTGCTGGTTTTTGGCCGCTTGCCAGCGCAGGCGCACGCCCAGGACTTCGGGCTGATGCTGGCTGCTGGTGATGCCGGCTTCCTTGGCCAGGATGGCGGCATTGGCACCGGTGAGCGTGTGCTGCAGGCGCAGGCGTTCGTAGCGCACACTGCCATCTACACCCGCGACCAGCGGCGCGCTGGCTTCCAGTGCCAGCCAGTCGGCACGGCCATCGTAGTCTACCTTGCCGGTAGGGCTGCTCAGCTTGCCTTGTTCGCGGCGGCTGCCCGCCGCGCCACGCAGGGTGACGCCGTATAGTTGGCCGCGTGCGGCCAACTCCAGCCACTGGCCATCGCCATTCAGGCAGGCCAGCGTGGTCTGGCAACCGCTGGCACCACCGTGGCTATGGCTGTGGCCGTCGCCAGCCAGCGCATTCTGCCGGGTGACGCGCGGGGTATCGGCCGCGGTCAGGCCTAGTTGCAGCGGGCCGATATCTTGTTCCAGCGCCAGCAGCCACAGGCCGGTTTGTGCGCCGCTACGGCGTGTACCGGGGTTGCTTTCGCCGCGCAGCGCCGACACGGTCAGGCGGCGGCCAGGCTGTTGCAGCTGCAATGCCAGGCCGCTGTCGTGCCAGTGGTCGTGGCCGCCGGTAAGCAGGGTGTCGCGCAGGCTGCTGCGCCCCCACTCGTCGGCAGCCAGGGCTTGCGCCGGGCTGAAGCGGCCTGCTTGCAGCGCAAGCGTGCCGGGGATGGCAGCCCAGCGCAGCCAGGCCTGGTCGTTGGCTAGCTGCTCGCGCTCGCGGTCGTAGCTGAGGGCCCATTGCGTCTGCAGGCCGGGTAGCCAGCGTGCTTGCCAGCCCAGGGTGCTGCGGTCGGCGTTCAGCTCGCGCAGGCTGGCCGCGGCAGGGTGGTCGATCTGCGTGAGTGCCGCCGGCGTGGTGTGGCTGCCGCGGCCCTGGCGCAGGTCCAGGTCCAGCGTGAGCTGCTGTGCCGGGGCGGCGCTGTCGGCATCGTCATCGTGCACAACGCCGTCGTGCGCCCAGCTACCGCTGCTACTGGCCAGCAGGGAAAGGATTGCTAAAGCGCGGGTTGGTAAGAAGTGTGTCATCGGTGAGGGTCTTCAAAAAGGCAATGATGTCCTGCTTGTCCTGCGCGCTCAGGTTGATGCGCGCGATCAGGTCGCTCTTGTACGGGTTCAGGCGGCCGTCACCGGCGTGCGGGCCGCTGGTGATGTTGCGCCCGCCTGCTGCGTAGAAATCCAGTACTTCTTCCAGCGTGGCAATGCTGCCGTCGTGCATATAGGGCGCTGTGTTGGCGATGTTGCGCAGGCTGGAGGCGCGGAAGGCACCCATATCGGCCGGCAGGCTGGTGAACTCGAACAGGCCACGGTTGGGGAAGGGAAAGCCACCCTTGCCATCGATGTTGTACAGGCCGGTGTTGTGGAAGGCACGGTTGACTTCCGGGCTACCCAGGTGATTGGTCTGGTCGTTGAAGTTGAAGCTGCCGTGGCAATGGAAACACTCGGCTTTTTCGCCCATGAAGAGCTGCATGCCGCGCAGCTCTTCGGCGCTGAGGACGGCTTTTTTCTGCTGGTAGCGGTCGTATTTGCTGTCAAAGCTCAACAGGCCACGCTGGAAGGTGGCAATGGCTTTGATGATGTTGCCAAAGGTGATGGTATCCCCTGCACTGCCAAAGACATCGGCAAAGCGCTGGCGGTAATCGGTGTCGGCCTTAATACGCGCCAGCACGATGTCTTTATTGCTGTCGTTGACGCCCATTTCTACCGGGTTTTCGCCGAACAGCGGCACTTCCATCTGTCGCTCCAGCGTAGTGAGCGAGGGGTTGGCCCAGGTATAGGTGCTGTGCCAGGCGCTGTTGGCCAGGTGCTGGGCATTGCGATGGGTCAGCTCGCCGGTACTGCCGGGCGATACCGCCAGGCCGTCGGTAAAAGCTTTGTTCTGGTGGTGGCAGCTGGCGCAGCTTTGCGTGCCATTGCCAGACAAGCGCTTGTCGTAGAACAGCTGGCGGCCCAGCTGGAACTTGGCTTCGCTCATCGGGTTGTCAGCCGGGACCACCGGGGTGGGCACGTCCACTGGCAGGTTCCATTGCCAGCTGCTGGTGCTGCGCGAGGTGTCGACAACGGTGGTGCCGCCGGCACCACCGCCGCCCAGGCAGCCGGCCAGCAGCGCACTGCTGGCCAGGGTGATCAGCAGTGCTCGCATTATTTGCTTTCTACACGGAAGGCCGGCACGTTGCTGCCGTCACCTTTGGCCTGGCCTGCCGGGCTGGTAGCCAGGTTCAGGTCGAGCTTGTCAAAGATAGCCGGGCATTCCGGGTCGGTGGTGCCACTCATGCAGCCGACAGCGCCGCCCGCGTCTTGCGACAGGTTACTGCCGGCCAGCAGCTGCTGGATGTCCAGCACCACTTGCTGGCTGGACGGGTTGAAGGCGGCAAACTTCACCGGCAGGCGGTTCGGGTTGCTGCAGGTCACCCCCAGGCCGGTAAGACTGTCGCCACCCGTGCAGTTGGTGGAGCCCAGGTGGATGTTAAAGGTGGTGGACGTAGACGGTGGCGTGGTGGGGCGGGCGACGCCGCCTACCGGGTTGAGCTCGACTTTCATGAACTTGCGGCCAACCTGCCAGCTCCAGGCCATGGCGGCGATATTCAGCGGGGCCGGGGCGGTGGCATACGGCAGATGGTTCATGCCCACGCTGTTGCCGCTGCTGTTGGTGGCGGTGTAAGGCACGCCTACCTGGAAGCTCAGGCCGACATAATTGCCGCTGTCTATGGTGCCTTGAATCAAACTGTTTGTGGCGGCAGTGCCCGCAGAGCAGGTGCCGCTTGCGTTTTCAAAGTCCAGCAGGGCGGTATTCAGGTATTGCCACTGGTTGTCCTGGGTCAGTTTTACCGGGACAGCATTGCCCTGGGCCGTGATCAGCTTCACGTCGTGAACGTAAAAGCGCGCGTCTTTCAGGTCGGCACTGACGGCACTGGTCCCCAGGCTGCTGACGGTGGTGCCACAGCTCACGCTGTTGCTGCCGGATTTCAACGCAAACTGGATGCTGACGGGGCTGCTGCTAGGGGTATTTGTGGCAGTGCTGGTGCTTGTCGAGCTGGTAGCGGTTGTGGCTGCCGGAGAGGCATTGCCGCCACCGCCGCCACCCAGGCAAGCGGTCAACATGAAGGGCAAGGCGGCCAAAGGCAGGAGTGCAGTGCGCATGGGGTGGTTCTCTCTTGTGTCGGTATTGAAACAAAAGAGAATTATCCAGATGCATGACGTGTTGATAGTGCGGCAAATTGTCGCATTGCTGCGGCGATTTGCCGCAAAAGCAGCCGGTATTTGACAAATATCAGGTGGATTACACCCCGGTAATCCGCTTTTCCATCATCAGGTAGGGGGTGCCACCCAGACCGGACTGGGCAAAGCCTTCACCCTGATACAGGCTGCGGCCAACGTGGTTGTCGGCGCGTACTTCCAGGGTGACTTTGGCGCAGCCTCGCGCTAGCGCCGCGGCCTCTACCGCCTGCATCAGCGCCCTGCCCAGCCCCAGGCCGCGCGCCGCGGGCAGTACCGACAAGTCGTGCAGATTGCACACCGGTGCGGCGTAAAAACTGGAAAAGCCCAGCACACACAGCGCGTGGCCGACCGCTTCGCCGTCACGTTCGGCAATCAGGGCAAACAGGCCAGGGTGCTGCCCCAGCGCGGCGGGCAGGTGTTGCCGGGCGTGTTCGCTTAGCCCCTCGCCACCGCCCATGGCATCGCGGGCGTAGGCGTCGGTCAGCTGCATCAGCAGCTGGCAATCGGCGGGGTCGGCCAGGTTGGCCGCACGGATAGCCAGGGTGCTCATTGGGCGCTGCTGGCGGCAGGCGCGGTGGTATTTTTGGGCAGATACAGCGGGCCTTTGTAGCCGCAGGCTGTCACGGACAGGGATAGCAGGGCAAAGAGGAGTGCGGTACGCATACGGAATCCGGGTGCTATGGCAAAATGGCAGTCTATCAGGCCGCTGCCGTACTGCCCATGCAGTGCTGCCTGCGGCCAACCTTGAGACAGGATGACACCATGACCGAAAGTGATTTTCTGGGCCTGACCGATGGCCTTTTCCGCCGCATTGAAGACGCGCTGGAAGACGCCGGGCTGGATACCGACTGCCTGATCAACGGCAATGTAATGGAAATCGAGTTTGAGGACGGCGCCAAGATCGTGGTGAACCGCCACGTACCGAACCGTGAAATGTGGATTGCTGCCAAAAGTGGCGGCTTCCACTTTGCCCTGCGTGAAGACGGCCAGTGGCTGGCCGCGCGCGATGGCGCCGAGTTTGGCGCCACGTTGTCGCAAGTCGTGAGCGCGGCCAGCGGCGAAGCCTTCCGCTTTGTCGTATAAATGACTGAGCTGGCCCTGCTGGCGGGCCTGGCCGCGTCGGCCTTTCTGTCGGCTACGGTCTTGCCGGGTAATTCCGAGCTGGCCTTGTCTGCCCTGCTCTACCAGCAACCGTCGCTACTGTGGCCTGCTGTGCTGGTCGCCAGCGTGGCCAATACGGCAGGCAGTGCCACCAGCCTGTGGCTGGGGCGGCGCGCACCGGCCAAGGCCTTGCCGGCGCGCACGGCCGGCTGGTTTGCCCGCTTTGGCCCCGCTACCTTGTTGTTAAGCTGGGTACCGTTGCTGGGCGATGCCTTGCCGCTGGCTGCCGGCTGGCTGCGGCTGCCGTGGTGGCCTTGCCTGCTATGGTTGGCCGCAGGCAAAACGCTGCGTTATCTGCTGCTGGTGTGGGGGCTGCAGTGGTGGCGCTAAGCGCTACTGGACGGCATGGCGTACGCCGCCAGCCGCCGTGTACGGAAATCCGGACGCCCGCCGCGGCTGCGACACCGATACAATAGCGTTTTGCTGGCCTGCCCTACCGTGCCGATTACCTGGCGGGTAGTGTGCGGGGCAACACCGATTTTGCAAGCTGCCACACCCTGGCCGGTGCGGGCGGCTTTCGTTTTTTGAAGAACTGAGCGTGCCATGAGCAAACATATTCCGCGCAAGCGTTTCGGGCAGAACTTTCTGCAGGATCAGCGCGTCATCGAAGACATCGTCAATGCCGTTGGCGCCCAGCGCAGTGATGTGGTGGTGGAGATCGGCCCCGGCCTGGGTGCGCTGACACGCCCGCTGTTACAGCGTCTAGACCACCTGCATGTGGTGGAGATCGACCGCGACATCATCAGCCGCCTGCGTGGCGAGATCTCGCCCAAGCGCTTGACCATCCACGAAGGCGACGCGCTGGCGTTTGATTTTGGCAGTGTGTGCGAGGGCCAGTTCAAGCTGGTAGGCAACCTGCCGTACAACATTTCCACCCCGCTGCTGTTCCATCTGGCTTGCTATGGCAACCGTGTGATCGACATGCACTTCATGCTGCAAAAAGAAGTGATCGACCGCATGGTGGCCGAGCCGTCCACCCCGGATTACGGCCGTTTGACGGTCATGTTGCAGTACCGTTTTGATATGGAACAGATCTTGCTGGTACCACCGGGTGCGTTCTACCCGCCACCGAAAGTAGACTCGGCGGTAGTACGTATGATTCCGGATGCGGGCCGTTGTGGCATAGCCGATAACGAAACCCTGCTGGAAGAGTTGGTGGCCCAGGCGTTTGCCCAGCGTCGCAAGACACTGCGCAATAACCTGAAAGGCCTGGTGAGCGACGAGGAGCTGGCGTCGGTAGGCATCGATGCTGGCTGGCGCGCCGAGAATGTCAGCGTGGCACAGTATGTGTCGCTGGCCAACCTGGTAGCCCGTCGCGGCTAAGCCGTGTTGCAGTGCGCCTTGTGCGCGCCGCCCGGCATGGACACAATCCGGAACATACCGGCCTGGCACAAGACTGCGACACGCAGCGGCCGGGCCAACGCCAACTGGTGGAAAAGAGAGAAACCATGATTCGTTTCAGTAATGTACACAAGTGGTTCAAAGACCTGCACGTGCTCAATGGCGTCAATCTGCAGGTGCAGCAAGGTGAAGTCGTGGTGGTGTGCGGGCCGTCCGGCTCGGGCAAGTCCACGCTGATTCGTACCGTGAACCAGCTGGAAAGCATTAACGAAGGGGAAATCTGGGTAGACGGCAAAAACGTGGCCGACCCCAAGACCGACCTGAATGCCCTGCGCGCCGAAGTCGGCTTTGTGTTTCAGCATTTCAATCTCTACCCCCACCTGTCGGTACTGGACAACATCACGCTGTCGCCTATGAAGGTAAAGGGCATGGACCGTGCGGCCGCCGACAAGCTGGCCGTCACGCTGCTGGAGCGTGTTGGCCTGGCGCACAAGAAAGACGCCTTCCCTGCCATGCTGTCCGGTGGCCAGCAACAGCGTGTGGCCATTGCCCGCGGCCTGGCCATGGAACCGCGCGTGATGCTGTTTGACGAACCTACCTCGGCACTGGACCCGGAAATGATCGGCGAAGTGCTGAAGGTGATGAAGGATTTGGCCGAGTCCGGCATGACCATGATGGTGGTCACCCACGAGATGGGCTTTGCCCGCGAAGTGGCCGACCGCGTGGTCTTTGTCGATCACGGCCAGATAATCGAAGAAGCGCACCCCGAGCACTTCTTTACCAACCCTCAGCACGATCGCGCCAAGCAGTTCCTGCGCCAGCTGCTGACACCGATGAACTGAATCGCAGTAAGCCGCACCGGTGTCGGCGCGGCCTGAATAAAAGCAACATCACTTGAGAAAATGGAGAAACATATGCGTTTTACTACCCGTCTGCTGACCACTGCCGTCATCGCTTCCGCTGTTGCCGCCCCGGCCATGGCCGAAGGCACACTGGACAAGATCAAGGAATCCGGCGTGATCGTGCTGGGCCACCGCGATGCATCCATCCCGTTCAGCTACCTGGCTGACGGCCCGAACCCTATCGGCTACTCGCACGACCTGCAGCTGAAAGTGGTAGAAGCCGTGAAAAAACAGCTGAAGCTGCCGAACCTGCAAGTGAAGTACAACCTGGTAACGTCGCAGACCCGTATCCCGCTGGTACAGAACGGTACCGTGGATCTGGAATGTGGTTCCACCACCAACAACCTGGAGCGTCAGAAACAGGTGGCTTTCTCGGTAGGTATCTTTGAAATCGGTACCCGCCTGATGACTGCCAAGACCTCCGGCGTGAAAGACTTCCCGGACCTGAAAGGCAAGAACGTGGTGACCACCGCCGGTACCACTTCCGAGCGCCTGCTCAAAGCCATGAACGCCGAGAAGCAGATGGGCATGAACATCATTTCCGCCAAAGACCACGGCGAATCGTTCCTGATGCTGGAATCCGGCCGTGCCATCGCTTTCATGATGGATGACGCCCTGCTGTACGGCGAAATGGCCAAGGCCAAGAACCCGGCCAACTGGGTAGTTACCGGCAAGCCGCAGTCCTTCGAGATCTACGGTTGCATGCTGCGCAAAGACGACCCGGCCTTCAAGAAAGTGGTAGACGACGCCATCAAGGCCACCTTCAAGTCCGGCGAAGTGAACAAGATCTACAGCAAGTGGTTCATGAGCCCGGTACCGCCAAAAGGCCTGAACCTGAACTTCCCGATGTCCGACGAGTTCAAGGAACTGGTTGCCAAGCCGACCGACAAGTCCGCCGAGCAAATGTAATACCTGCATGAACGCCCAAGCGGGTTTGTTCGGGTTGCGGCCAACGTAACCGGGCCGGGGGCTTGCCCCCACCCGCTTGCGAAGGGGCGCGGCTTGCGCCCCTTTTTCTTTGGAGAAGTGTATGAATTACAACTGGGACTGGAACGTCTTTTTCAAGTCCACCGGTATCGGCAGCGAGATCTATCTGGACTGGTTCGTGTCCGGCCTGGGCTGGACCATTGCCGTGGCGCTGGTAGCCTGGATCGTGGCGCTGATCATCGGTAGCGTGCTGGGCGTGATGCGCACCCTGCCGAACAAGCTGTTGTCCGGCGTGGCCACGGCCTACGTGGAGCTGTTCCGTAACGTGCCGCTGCTGGTACAGCTGTTTATCTGGTATTTCATGGTGCCCGACTACCTGCCCGAATCGACCCAGGTATGGTTCAAGCAGGAGCTGAACCCGGCCACCTCCGCCTATATCTCGGTGGTGGTGTGTCTGGCGCTGTTTACCGCCGCCCGCGTGTGCGAGCAGGTGCGTACCGGTATCCAGGCCTTGCCCAAGGGCCAGAGCGCTGCCGCACTGGCGGTGGGTTTCACCTTGCCGCAAATGTACCGCCATGTGCTGCTGCCACAGGCTTTCCGCATCATCATCCCGCCACTCACCAGCGAATTTTTGAACATCTTCAAAAACTCCTCGGTGGCGTCGCTGATCGGCCTGATGGAGCTGCTGGCGCAAACCAAGCAGACCGCCGAATTTACCGCCAATATGTTTGAAGCCTTTACCCTGGCCACCCTGATCTACTTCGTGCTGAACATGAGCCTGATGACGTTCATGAGCTGGGTAGAGAAGAAAGTGCGTATTCCCGGCATGATGGGAGGAGCGAAATAATGGATTTCAGCCAGATTATTCCTTCGATGCCGGGCCTGGTGGACGGCATGCTGATGACGCTGAAGCTGCTGGCCCTGTCGGTAGTGGGCGGCGTGGCACTGGGTACGGTACTGGCGCTGCTGCGCCTGTCCAGCAACCCGCTGCTGTCCGGCTTTGCCAAAGCCTACGTGAACTATTTCCGTTCCATTCCGCTGCTGCTGGTGATCACCTGGTTCTACCTGGCGGTACCGATGCTGCTGAACTGGATTACCGGTACCTTCGTATCGGTGGGCGCTTTCACGTCTTGCCTGGTGGCCTTCATGATGTTCGAAGCGGCCTACTACTGCGAAATCGTGCGCGCCGGTATCCAGTCCATTTCCAAGGGCCAGGAAAACGCCGCCTACGCGCTGGGTATGAGCTACGGCCAGGCCATGCGCCTGATCATCCTGCCGCAGGCCTTCCGCAAGATGATGCCGCTGCTGCTGCAGCAGTCCATCATCCTGTTCCAGGATACCTCGCTGGTGTACGCCGTGGGTCTGATGGACTTCCTGAACGCTGCCCGCTCCAAGGGCGATATCGTTGGTTTGCCGCATGAGTTCCTGATTTTTGCCGGTGCGGTGTACTTTGTGATCAGTTTCGGCGCGTCCCTGTCGGTGAAGCGCCTGCAAAAGAGGTTTGCGGTATGAGCATGATTTCCATCAAGAACGTCAGCAAATGGTACGGTGACTTCCAGGTGCTCACCGATTGCACCACCGACGTGAAAAAAGGCGAAGTGGTCGTGGTGTGCGGCCCGTCCGGCTCCGGCAAATCCACGCTGATCAAAACCGTTAACGCGCTGGAACCGTTCCAGAAGGGCGAGATCATTGTGGACGGCACCTCGGTTGGCGACGCCAAAACCGACCTGCCCAAACTGCGCAGCCGCGTGGGCATGGTGTTCCAGCATTTCGAGCTGTTCCCGCACCTGTCCATTACCGAAAACCTCACCATCGCGCAGGAGCGCGTGCTGGGCCGCAGCAAAGACGAAGCCATGCAAAAAGGCCTGCACTATCTGGACCGCGTCGGCCTGAAAGCGCACGCGCACAAGTTCCCCGGCCAGCTGTCCGGCGGCCAGCAGCAGCGTGTGGCCATCGCCCGCGCACTGGCGATGGACCCGATCGCCATGCTGTTCGATGAGCCAACCTCCGCGCTGGACCCGGAAATGGTGAACGAAGTACTGGACGTGATGGTAGAGCTGGCGCAGGAAGGCATGACCATGATGTGTGTAACGCACGAAATGGGCTTTGCGCGCAAAGTGGCCAACCGCGTGATCTTCATGGATCGTGGCAGCATCGTGGAAGACTGCGCCAAGGAAGAGTTCTTCGGCAATATCGAAGCCCGTTCCGAGCGCGCCCGCCAGTTCCTGTCCAAGATTCTGCAGCACTAAGCAGCGAAGCTTGGCCGCCAGCGTGCGGCCAACGTTTCACATGAAACGCTGCCCGCTGTCAGCCAACCCAGCCCCCCGCTTTGCGAGGGGCTTTTTTTATAGAATCTTTGAAGCAAGCCGCGGTGCTTCCCCCGCGGCGTTCCGCCCCCAGGGGGCTCTGGTGCGCCCCACCGGGCAATGATGCTGTGATTTTCAAACGGCAAACGCAGTGTTTTTCTATTGAATGCCACAAGAGAGATAAAGCGGTAAAACGATATCGCGAGGGAGTACGATAAATGTGCTACCGGATGGTTTTGTTCGGTCTGGGCTTGGGCTACCATCGACCCGTTATTACCAGAATGCCTGCCATGTATTCCACGATCTATCTTGGCCGCCAGCCTATTGTCGATGCCCAGCAAAAGCGTGTGGCCTATGAACTGCTGTTTCGCTCGGGCCCGGAAAACCGTGCCCTGTTCCAGGACGATGTCAACGCCACCGCATCGGTGATTCGCCACGCCTTTATCGACCTGGGCTTGTCGCGGGTGCTGGAAGGCTGCCCGGGGTTCGTGAATGTCAGCGAGAAGCTCTTGTTCAGCCCGGTGCTGGACTTATTGCCACCGGACACCATCATTCTGGAGATCCTGGAAAGCGTGGAACTGACGCAGTCGGTATACGAGCGCTGCCTCCAGCTGAAAGCGCGGGGCTACCAGTTGGCGCTGGATGATGTGTGCGATATCACGCCGGCGATGCAGAAACTATTGCCGCTGGTGGATTACCTGAAATTCGACCTGCAGCAAGTGCCACTTTCGGCTTTGCCCGCACTACTACAGAAGCTGCAGGGCTTTCGCGGCCAACTGCTGGCCGAAAAAGTGGATACCTTCGAACAATACGAAGCGTGCAAGCAGCTGGGTATCCGGCTGTTCCAGGGCTATTTCTTTGCCCGTCCTACCGTGATGAGCCATAACCGCGCGCACCCGCATCGAGCGCTGCTGCTGCGCCTTTTGGGCCTGGTGATGAAAGACGCCGATGTCGCCGAGCTGGAAAGCGTGTTCAAGGCGGCACCGGACATGGTGGTGGGCTTGCTGAAGCTGGTGAACGCTGCCGAGTCCTACCGCCAGCCGGTGGGTTCGATACGCGAGGCCATCATTACCCTGGGCTCGTCCAAGCTCAAGCGCTGGGCGCTGATCATCCTGTTTGCCGCCGACTGCCGCCCATCGCAGGGCCCCAGCCCGCTACTGGAAATGGCGGTAGTGCGCGGGCGCATGATGGAGTTGCTGGCGGACGATGCCGGCATCGACCCGGACGAGGCGTTCATGACGGGTGTGCTGTCGTTGGCAGATACCTTGCTGGCCACGCCGATGGCGGACCTGGTGAGCGGTCTGGCATTGAGCCAGGACGTTCAGCAGGCGCTACTGGCGCGAAGCGGGCCCTTGGGCCAGCTGCTGGCACTGGTGGCGCTAGGCGAGTGTCAGGAGCAAGCCTCGCCCCTGCCGGATATGGATGCCGAACGTTTCAATGCCTTGCAGCTGTCTGCGCTGGCCTGGGTACGCGAAACCTGGCGTGACGATTTTCTTGGCTGAAGGTTGGCCGCAGGTGGTGATAAACAGAAAAGCCGGCGCTTGCCGGCTTTTTGCATGGGTATCGCGCCTTACACGATGTCCAGATGGTCCAGCCCGTCCAGCGGGTTGTGCTGCTTGGCTTTTTCGCTGTACAGCTTGATCTGCAGGCGCAGGTCGTTGATGGAGTCGGCGTTGCGCAGCGCGTCTTCGTAGCTCACCAGGCCGGCTTCGAACAGCTGGAATAGCGCCTGGTCGAATGTCTGCATACCAGACTCCTTCGAGCGGCCCATGACTTCCTTGATGCCGCTGATTTCGCCTTTGAAGATCATGTCGGAGATCAGCGGGCTGTTCAGCAGGATTTCGATGGCAGCCGTGCGGCCCTTGCTGCCTTTGAGCGGAACCAGGCGCTGCGAGATGATGGCGCGCATGTTCAGCGACAAGTCCATCAGCACTTGCTGGTGACGCTCTTCCGGGAAGAAGTTCAGGATGCGGTCCAGCGCCTGGTTGGCGTTGTTGGCGTGTAGCGTGGCCAGGCACAGGTGGCCGGTTTCGGCAAACTGCAGGCCGTACATCATGGATTCGCGGTCGCGGATTTCGCCCATCAGGATCACGTCCGGCGCCTGGCGCAGCGTGTTTTTCAGCGCTATTTCCCAGCTTTCGGTATCCACGCCGATCTCGCGCTGCGTAATGATGCTCTTCTTGTGGTTGTGGACGTACTCGATCGGGTCTTCGATGGTGATGATGTGGTCGGCTGTGGTGCTGTTGCGCCAGTCCACCAGGGCGGCCAGCGAGGTGGATTTACCCGAGCCGGTACCGCCCACAAAGATCACCAGGCCGCGTTTGATCAGTGCGATGTCTTTCAGCACGTCCGGCAGGCCCAGGCCGTCCAGGGTGGGGATTTCGGTGTTGATCTTGCGCAGCACCATGCCGGCACTGCCTTGCTGCACGTAGGCGCTGACGCGGAAGCGGCCGATACCCGGCGGGCTGATGGCAAAGTTGGCTTCGCGGGTGGATTCAAACTCTTCGGTCTGGCGGTCGTTCATCACCGAGCGCACCAGCTCTTTGGTGTGCTGGGCAGTCAGTGGCTGGGGCGCTACCGGGGTAATCTTGCCGTCTATCTTCATGGCCGGCGGGAAGTCGGCGCTGATGAAAATATCGGAAGCGTTCTTGCTGATGGCGTGCTTCAGCAGGTCGTGAATGAATTTTGATGCCTGGTCTTTTTCCATGGCCTACCCCGCTCAGAAAGCGTCCTTGTTACTGGCTTTGCTTCGTGCTTCCTGCACCGAAACATGGCCGTGGCGTACCAGCTCCTGCAGGCACTGGTCCAGCGTCTGCATGCCGTGCTGCTGGCCGGTCTGGATCATGGAGTTGATCTGCGCGATCTTGTTTTCGCGGATCAGGTTACGGATGGCCGGGGTACCGATCATGATCTCGTGCGCGGCAATACGGGCGCTTTCGTCCTTGGTTTTCAGCAGGCTTTGCGAAATCACCGCGCGCAGGCTTTCCGACAGCATGGAGCGCACCATTTCCTTTTCGCCGGCCGGGAACACGTCCACGATACGGTCAATGGTTTTGGCCGCACTGCTGGTGTGCAGGGTGCCGAATACCAGGTGGCCGGTTTCTGCGGCCGACAGCGCCAGGCGGATGGTTTCCAGGTCGCGCATTTCACCGATCAGGATCACGTCCGGGTCTTCGCGCAGTGCGCTACGCAGCGCCGCCGAAAAGCTGCGCGTCTGCGAGCCCAGTTCACGCTGGTTTACCAGCGACTTCTTGCTCTCGTGCACGAATTCGATCGGGTCTTCTACCGTCAGGATGTGCGAGTAGTGGTTGGCGTTGATGTAGTCGATCATCGCCGCCAGCGTGGTGGATTTACCCGAGCCGGTGGGGCCGGTCACCAGCACGATGCCGCGCGGGTAGTCGGAAATTTCCTTGAAGATGCGCGGCGCGCCCAGGTCTTCCAGCGTCAGTACGCGGGAGGGAATCACGCGGAATACCGCGCCGATACCACGGTTCTGCACGAAGACGTTTACCCGGAAACGCGCCACGCCCGGCACTTCGAAAGAGAAGTCTGCTTCGTAGGTGTCTTCAAAAATCTTGCGCTGGTAGTCGTTCATGATGTCGTACACCATGTCGTGCACATCGTGGTGCGCCAGCGGTGGCAGGTTGATGCGGCGGATATCGCCATGCACGCGTATCATCGGCGGCAGGCCGGCCGATAAATGCAGGTCAGAGGCTTTGTTCTTGACCGTAAAGGCCAGAAGATCAGATATTTCCATATATTTCTCCGGGGGTGTACGGCATCCGCAAGCATGTCGGGCGCATTGTACTCCCACCTATTGCTGCTGCCCACGCGGGCGCTGGCCCGGGCTTGGGCAGCAATGTCGGAAACGCACCATGTCCCAATTGACTCTAGCCTTGCACGCCGTGCAGGCGCAACTGGCCGAGGCCACCGGCCTGTCCGGCCGCGAGGCGGGCGCAGTACAGCTGCTGGCCGTCAGTAAAACCTTCCCCGCCGCTGCCGTGCGCGAGGTTTACGCTGCCGGGCAGCGTGCCTTTGGCGAAAACTATGTGCAGGAGCTGCAAGCCAAGGCGGCCGAGCTGGCTGACCTGGCCATTGCATGGCACTTCATTGGCCCCTTGCAATCCAACAAGACCCGCATCGTGGCAGAAACCGCCCATTGGGTACACTCCATCGAGCGGCTGAAAATCGCCGAGCGCTTGTCCGCACAGCGCCCCGCACACTTGCCACCGCTGAACGTGTGCGTGCAGGTGAATGTATCGGGAGAGGATAGCAAGAGTGGCTGCGCCCCGGCCGAGGCGCCGGCGTTGTTGCGGGCTGTGGCTGCCTTGCCACAGCTACAGCTGCGCGGCTTGATGTGCATCCCGGAGCCGACGCCGGACGCGGCCACGTTGGCCGCACGTTTTGCCGTGCTGCGCCAGCTGCAGGCCCAGATGGCGGCAGAGGGGCTGGTGCTGGATACGCTGTCCATGGGTATGTCGTCCGACATGGCCGCAGCAGTGGCGGCAGGCAGTACCATGGTGCGGGTGGGCACCGCCATTTTCGGGGCCCGCCAGTACCCGGCTTAGGCTAAGATCGTGGCACAGCCTTCGCTGTATACAATCTACAAAGAGAGAAGCATGAACATAACCTTCATCGGCGGCGGCAATATGGCTACCGCCATCATTGGTGGCCTGGCAGGCGGCGCGCACCAGATTCAGGTCGTTGAGCCCGGTAGCGAAAAGCGCGCACAGCTGGCGGCTGATTTTGGTGTGGTTGCCCTGCCCGCCCTGCCTGCAGCGTTTGGCCCGGAAGACATCATCGTTCTGGCGGTAAAACCGCAGGTATTGCGCGAAGTGTGTCTGCAGCTGGCACCGGCGCTGGGCGGTGCCTTGGTGATTTCCATCGCGGCCGGTATCGGCATTGGCGCCATGGCAGGCTGGCTGGGCAGCGAGCGCATTATCCGCGTGATGCCGAACACCCCGGCCATGGTGGGCAAGGGCGTATCCGGCTTGTTCGCTGCGGCCAATGTGGCACAGGCCGACCGTGACAACGCCACCGCCATCATGGCTGCAGTAGGCATCACCACCTGGCTGACTACCGAGAGTGGTATCGACGACATCACCAGCGTGTCGGGCAGTGGCCCGGCTTACGTGTTTTACTTCATCGAAAGTATGATCGAAGGTGCAGTACAGGCCGGCTTCGCCGAAGACGAGGCGCGCCGGCTGGTATTGGCTACCTTCGATGGCGCGGTAGAGCTGGCGCGCCAGAGCCCGCTGCCGGTGGCCACATTGCGCCAGAATGTGATGAGCAAAGGCGGTACGACCGAGCGGGCCATCTTCCGTTTTGAAGCCGACGGCGTGAAAACCGCCATTGTGGCGGGCATGGAAGACTGCCGCGCCCGTTCGGTGGCGCTGGGTATTGAACTTTCCAAGGACTAGGCATGCTGCTGCAGACCCTGCAATTTTTGCTGCAAACCGTAGGCGGGTTGTTCTCGCTGGTGTTGTTGATGCGTTTTTACCTGCAACTGGCACGGGCGCCACACAAGCACCCGCTCACCCAGTTCGTGATGGCCATGACCAACTTTGCGGTCTTGCGCCTGCGCCGCCTGGTGCCGGCATGGCACGGTTACGATAGTGCCTCCTTGCTGGCTGCCTTTCTGGTGACGCTGGTGGTAAGCACGCTGGTGCTGGCCACCAACCTGCTGCCGTACGACTTTGCCCACCCGCAAACCTGGCTGGGTCTGTGCCTGCTGTCCTTGCTGGAGTTGTTCCGCCAGTCGCTGAACCTGCTGGCAGGTGCGGTGATTGTGCAGGCTATCCTGAGCTGGGTAAGCCCTTATAACGCCATTACGCCGATTCTGGACGCGCTGACCCGCCCTTACCTCAAGCCGTTCCGTGCGGCCAACGTAGGCGGTGTGGACTTGTCGCCGCTGATCGTCATCCTGATCATCCAGGTGATACAGATGCTGCCACTACGCGTGCTGGAGCAGCTATTCTTGATGCAACTCAAGATGGCCGTTTAAAAGAGCCAGTATTAACTACCCTGCTTGCCGCCCAGAATGCGGCTTCAACCCTGTGGAGATGCTTCAATGAAAAAAATGCTGTTTGCCGCGCTGGCCATCAGCGCCTTTGCTGCCCCGGCTTTTGCCAACCTGCAGCTGGCACAAAAGAACAACTGCACCGCCTGTCATGCCGTTGACAAAAAGGTAGTTGGCCCGGCTTACAAAGACGTTGCTAAAAAATACGCTGGCGACAAAGGCGCCGAAGCCAAACTGGTTGCCAAAGTGAAAGCCGGTGGGGCTGGTGTATGGGGTGCGGTGCCAATGCCTCCTAACGCCCAAGTGAGCGATGCCGACGTGAAAACGCTGGTGAAATGGGTACTGTCGCTGAAGTAATGCGCCGGATGCCACACAGGCGGCCTGCGGGCCGCTTTTTTGTTTTTTCATCGAATACCGTGGTCATTGCGGCTTTGCTGCTTGTTATCTGTGTCGGCGGGCACTATATACAAACATAAATCTCGCTTTGTGCCGCTGTGGCTGTTGCACTTTCCGTATGCCGTCGGTAATCTCTCACGCCTGTCTGCCACACTACCTTGCTGGAACACATCATCATGGCCAAGCTGACTGAACAAGACATCATCAACTGGTCCGGCGACGACTACATGAACGCCGACCACCTTGAGTTCTTCAAGGAGCGCTTGTTGCAGATGCAGCAGGAGCTGCTGAGCAACGCCACTGCCACCGCCAGCCACCTGCAAGAGCAGGAGGCCACACCGGACCCGGCTGACCGCGCCACACTGGAAGAAGAGTACGCCCTGGAGCTGCGTACCCGAGACCGTGAGCGCAAACTGCTGCAAAAAATCCAGTCCACCCTTCGTCTGATCGAAGATGGTAGCTACGGCTACTGCGAAGACACGGGTGAACCTATCGGCCTGAAACGCCTGCTGGCCCGCCCTACCGCTTCGCTGTCCGTGGAAGCCCAGGAGCGCCGCGAGCGTATGAAGCGCCAGTACGCCGACTGATCCTGGCCGGCTTGCTACACCACAAGGCACCCTGCGGGGTGCCTTTTGTTTTTGCACACAAGGCTTGGCAGGCGGGGTGAGTCAGGTTAATGTTGCTGTGCAAACAAACAGATAAAGTGCAAGGACAAAGCAATGCATCGCCAGACCGACGACGTCAGAATCCGCGGCATCAAGGAACTGCTTCCCCCGATCGCCCACCTGTACGAGCTGCCGATCAACGAATCGGCCGCCGAGCTCATTTACCATACCCGCCGTGATATCGCGCGCCTGCTGCGCTCGGAGGACGACCGCCTGCTGGTGGTGATCGGCCCCTGTTCCATTCACGACCCGGAAGCCGCCGAAGAGTACGCCCGCCGCCTGCTGCCGCTACGCGAAAAATACGCTGGCGAGCTGCTGGTGGTAATGCGTGTGTATTTCGAAAAACCGCGTACCACCGTGGGCTGGAAGGGTCTGATCAACGACCCGCACCTGAACGAAACCTTCGATATCAACACCGGCCTGCGCATGGGCCGCCGCCTGCTGCTGAACCTGAACAGCATGGGCATGCCGGCTGCGACCGAATTCCTGGACATGATCACCCCGCAATACCTGGCCGACCTGATCAGCTGGGGCGCCATCGGCGCGCGGACTACAGAGTCGCAAGTGCACCGCGAGCTGGCTTCCGGCTTGTCTTGCCCGGTAGGCTTCAAGAACGGTACCGACGGTAACCTCAAGATCGCGGTGGATGCCATCCGCTCTGCCAGCGTGTCGCACCATTTCCTGTCGGTGACCAAAACCGGCCATTCCGCTATCGTGGAAACCGGCGGCAACCCGGATTGCCACGTGATCCTGCGCGGTGGCAAAGAGCCGAACTACGAAGCGCGCTTTGTACAAGCTGCTGCCGCCGAGCTGGCTGCCGTGGGCTTGTCGCAAAAACTGATGGTGGACTTCAGCCATGCCAACAGCCGCAAGGACTACCGCCGCCAGATGGAAGTGTGCGACGACGTGGCGCAGCAAATGGCCGCCGGCGACACCCATATCTTTGGCGTGATGGTGGAAAGCCACCTGGTAGAAGGCCGCCAGGACCTGAAACCGGGCTGCGAGCTGACCTACGGCCAGAGCATTACCGACGCCTGCATCAGCTGGAACGACACGGAAAAGCTGCTGGAAACGCTGGCCAATGCCGTGAGCGCCCGCCGCCTGAAACAGGGCAGCGCCGGCAAGTAAGCTTGCCCCCGCGCCATGCAAAACCCCCGCTGCGTAGCGGGGGTTTTTGTTTGCTTGCGGCCAACGTTGGCCGCATGGCGGTAGATGGCTCAGTCCTTGCCGTCCAGGATATTGCCGATGCTGCCCAGAATGGAGCCCTGCTCGCTGCTGCTGCCACCCGCACGCGGGCTGGCTGCCACGATGCGGTCGGCCAGGCGCGACAGCGGCAGCGACTGCAGCCATACCTTGCCAGGGCCGGTCAGGCGGGCAAAGAACACGCCTTCGCCGCCAAACAGTGCGCTCTTGAGTTTGCCCACGTATTCGATATCAAAGTCTACCGTGGGCTGATACGCCACCACGCAGCCGGTATCCACGCGCAGGATTTCACCCGCGTGCAGCTGGCGGCAGGTCAGCGTGCCGCCAGCGTGCAGGAACACGTAGCCGTCGCCTTCCAGCTTTTGCATGATGAAGCCTTCGCCACCAAACAGGCCGGTACCGATTTTCTTTTGCAGCGCCAGCCCTAGGCTCACACCCTTGGCGCCCGCCAGAAAGCTGTCTTTCTGCGCGTACAGCAGGCCGCCCAGCTCCAGCAGGTGTACCGGCACGATCTTGCCAGGGTAGCTGGCTGCAAAGGCGACCTTGCGTTTTACCTGGCTCTGGTTGTAGTACACGGTAGTAAATAGCGACTCGCCAGTCACCAGGCGTTTGCCTGCCCCTAGCAGCTTGCCGAACAGCCCGCCCTGGCTGGCCGAGCCGTCGCCGAAGACGGTATCCATGGTGATGCCGTCTTCCATGTAGTACAGCGCGCCAGCTTCGCCCACGGCCGCTTCGCCCGGGTCCAGCTCCACTTCTACGTACTGCATGTCGTCGCCAAATACTTCGTAATCGATTACGTCCATTGCCATCGTGTGGCTCCTTGGGTTGGGGGTGGGTCAATACCAGCGCGGGTACTCAGACCATGCTAGCGTGGTTTAGTGTCCTGCGTTTGCCCATCACCGCTGTCTTTGGGCGGGCGCAGCAGCATGATCCACAGATGCAGCACGATGCCGGCCAGTGGCACCAGGCCCAGAATGATGACAAACACCCACTCCAGCGGGGTGAACAGCTCGCTTAGCGCCATACATTTCTCCACGCTCGCTTAATAAAAAAGGGCTGCCCGCAGACAGCCCCTTACCATAGGCGGCCAAGCCTGGCCGCCGCGATGTATTACTTCACGATCTGGGCCAGCTGGCCTTTCATGTACAGGTTGGCCATGGCGTCCAGGCTTACCGGCTTGATCTTGCTGGCCATGCCGGCCGCGCCAAAGGCTTCGTAGCGGGCGATCACGATGTCACGCATGGCCACGGTGCTGGCGGCCAGGTATTTGCGCGGGTCGAACTCTTTCGGGTTCTGCGCCATGAAGCGGCGGATGGCACCGGTAGACGCCAGACGCAGGTCGGTGTCGATGTTCACCTTGCGCACGCCGTGCTTGATGCCTTCCACGATTTCTTCTACCGGCACGCCGTAGGTCTCGCCCAGGTCACCGCCGAACTCGTTGATGATGGCCAGCCACTCTTGCGGCACGCTGGACGAACCGTGCATCACCAGGTGGGTGTTAGGAATGCGCGCGTGGATTTCCTTGATGCGGTCGATACGCAGCACGTCGCCGGTAGGCTTCTTGGTGAATTTGTAGGCGCCGTGGCTGGTGCCGATGGCGATGGCCAGTGCGTCCACGCCGGTGTCTTTCACGAACTGGGCGGCTTCTTCCGGGTCGGTCAGCAGCTGGCTGTGGTCCAGCACGCCTTCTGCGCCTACGCCGTCTTCTTCGCCGGCCATGCCGGTTTCCAGGCTACCCAGGCAGCCGATCTCGCCTTCTACCGATACACCGCAGGCGTGGGCAAAGTTCACCACGGTGCGGGTGACGTCTACGTTGTAGGCGTAGTCGGCCGGGGTCTTGCCGTCGGACTTCAGCGAGCCGTCCATCATCACCGAGCTGAAGCCCAGCTGGATGGAGCGCTGGCACACGTCCGGGCTGGTGCCGTGGTCCTGGTGCATCACCACCGGGATATGCGGAAACTCTTCCACGGCGGCCAGGATCAGGTGGCGCAGGAACGGCGCACCAGCGTATTTGCGGGCACCAGCCGACGCTTGCACGATCACCGGGGCGTTGACCTTGTCAGCGGCTTCCATGATGGCGCGCATCTGTTCCAGGTTGTTCACGTTGAAGGCCGGCAGGCCGTAGCTGAATTCTGCTGCGTGGTCCAGCAGTTGACGCATCGAAACGAGTGCCATGTAAAAGTCTCCAGTATTGTGGTGCAGCCAGCTTGTGGCAGGCTGCGGAAAAGGTTGGCCGCAGGGGGCCGTTTTGCGCGCTTTACGCGCGGCTTACCGTGCTCAGCGCTACGCCAGCTGCCATGAACGAGCCGCCGGCAAAGCGGTTCATCAGGCGCAGGCGGCGCGGGCTGGTCAGCCAGTGTTTCAGGCGTGCGCCGCCAAAGGCGTAAACCAGCTGCCAGCTCACCTCAATCACGAAAAACGTGGCAGAGAGCACCACCAGCTGCGGTAGCTGCGGCACGTCGGCGCGCATGAACTGTGGAAACAGCGCGGTAAAAAATACAAAAGCCTTCGGGTTGCTCATGGATACCAGAAAGCCGGTACGGAAACGTTGGCCGCGGCTGCTCTCTCCTGCCGCCACGACGTCGTTGGTTTCTGCCTGCTCTGCCACCGGCGCGCGCCAGGCCTGGTAACCCAGCCACACCAGATACGCCGCACCGGCGTACTTGACGATAGAGAATAGCAGCTCGGAGGTGGCCAGTACCGCACCCAGCCCGGCCACAGAGCCGGCCATGATCAGCGCCAGCGCCACCAGCAGCCCCGCCAGCGTGGGCAGCGCGCCACCCAGGCCATAGCGGATACCGTGGCTCATCGCCAGCAGCATATTGGGGCCCGGCGTGGCCGATACGAAAAACACCGTTACCACGAACAACAGCCAGGTTTGCATCGCCATGGGCACCTCCTTGTGTCTTGCTTGCCGAGTCTAGGCGCTGGGCCTGTACCCGGCAAGTTTCAGCGGGGCAATCATGATCATGCCCCGCAGTACCATCAGGCGCGTTCGCCCAGGATGGCTACGGCTGGCAGGGTTTTGCCTTCCAGGAATTCCAGGAACGCGCCGCCGCCGGTGGAGATGTAGCTGATCTTGTCGGTCAGCTCGTACTTGGCGATAGCGGCCAGCGTGTCACCGCCGCCGGCGATGGAGAAGCCTTCCGCGTTGGCGATGGCTTCGCCCAGTACGCGGGTACCTTCGGCAAACTGGGCAAACTCGAATACGCCTACCGGGCCGTTCCATACCACGGTGCCGGCCTTGGCCACGATGGCGGCCAGTGCCTGGGCAGAATCCGGGCCGATGTCCAGGATCATGTCGTCGGCAGCCACGTCGGCCACGGTTTTCAGCGTAGCCGTGGCGCTTTCGGCAAACTCGGTGGCGCAGACTACATCGCTCGGCAGTGGCACGTCGCCACCACGGGCGCGGATCTTGGCGATAACGCGTTTGGCGTCTTCTACCAGGTCGGCTTCGGCCAGCGATTTGCCGATGGCGTGGCCCTCAGCCAGCAGGAAGGTGTTGGCGATGCCGCCGCCTACGATCAGCTGGTCTACCTTGTCGGCCAGGCTTTCCAGAATGGTGAGCTTGGTAGACACCTTGGAGCCTGCCACGATGGCCACCAGCGGGCGTGCCGGGGCCAGCAGGGCTTTGCCCAGCGCGTCCAGCTCGGCAGCCAGCAGGATGCCGGCGCAGGCTACCGGAGCGTATTGCGCCACGGCGTGGGTAGAGGCTTCGGCGCGGTGGGCAGTACCGAAGGCGTCGTTAACAAACACGTCGCACAGGCTGGCGTAAGCCTGGCCCAGCTCGGCGTTGTTCTTTTTCTCGCCCTTGTTCAGGCGTACGTTTTCCAGCATCACCACATCACCGGCGGCCAGGGTCAGGCCGGCTTGCCAAGTGTCGGTGACGGTGACGGTTTTGCCCAGCAGCTCGGACAGGCGGGCGGCCACCGGGGCCAGGCTGTCTTCCGGCTTCGGTTCGCCTTCGGTGGGGCGGCCCAGGTGGGTCATCAGGATCACGCTGGCGCCGGCTTGCAGGCAGTGCAGGATGGACGGCAGGCTGGCGCGGATACGGGTGTCGTCACCGATCACGCCGTTTTTTACCGGCACGTTCATGTCCACGCGGATCAGCACGCGTTGGCCTGCCAGGGCGAGGTCGGTCAGTTTCTTGAATTGCATGGTTGTGGCCTTCTTGAAAACAAGTAAAGAAACAGGCTGCTTGCTTGTGTGCAGGGCCGCCCGGTGGCAGCTAGGCGCCGGGCTGTGTTGTATTGCCAGGCCCGGTGGAGCGGGCCTGCACGCCTGGATATCGGCGCCATTATGCCACTCGCCTGTGTGGCGGTGGCCGGTGGCGCTACCCGGCAAGCAGCGTGCGGCCAACCTGTGGGGTTGGCCGCAGGGCTTGCTTACTTGGCGGCGAACATTGCACGAGCGGTTTTCAGCATCTGCTGGCAGAAGCCCCACTCGTTGTCGTACCAGGCCAGCACTTTCACCATATTGCCGCCGGTTACCTTGGTGAGGGTGGCGTCGAAGAAAGAGCCTTCGGTGGTGTGGTTAAAGTCGCTGGAAACCAGCGGCAGGGTGTTGTAACCCAGGGTGCCCTTCATGCTGCCTTCGGACGCCTTTTTGACGATTTCGTTGATTTCGTCCTTGGTGGTGTCGCGCATGGCGGTAAAGGTGAGGTCAACCAGCGACACGTTGATGGTCGGTACGCGTACCGCAAAGCCGTCCAGCTTGCCTTTCAGTTCCGGCAGCACCAGGCCGACCGCTTTGGCAGCGCCGGTCTTGGTGGGGATCATGTTGTCGGTGGCGGAGCGGGCGCGGCGCAGGTCTTTGTGACGCACGTCGGTCAGCACCTGGTCGTTGGTGAAGGCGTGGATGGTGGTCATCAGGCCTTTTTTGATGCCGATGGCGTCGTTCAGTGCCTTGGCTACCGGGGCCAGACAGTTGGTGGTGCAGGACGCGTTGGACACGACGGTCATGTCGGCAGTCAGGATGTCGTGGTTCACGCCGTACACGATGGTGGCGTCCACGTCGTCACCACCCGGGGCGGAGATCAGCACCTTCTTGGCGCCGGCGTCCAGGTGCAGCTTGCACTTTTCCTTGGTGGTGAACGAGCCGGTGCATTCCAGCACCAGGTCCACGTTCAGCGCGGCCCATGGCAGCTCGGCCGGGTTGCGGGTGCTGAAGAACGGGATGCGGTCGCCGTTCACGATCAGGGCTTCTTCATCGTGGCTGACATCGGCAGCAAAACGGCCGTGCACGGTATCGAACTTGGTCAGGTGCGCGTTGGTGGCCAGGTCGCCGGAGGCGTTCACGGCAACGATCTCGAAATCGCCACGCAGGTTGTATTCGTAGATGGAACGCAGGGCCTGACGGCCGATACGGCCGTAGCCGTTGATTGCGATGCGGATGGACATGGTTTTCTCTCCCAGAAATGAAAACCCTGCAAGCCGGATGCAGCCTGTTGCGGCCAACGCTAGCGTGGGCGGGCTGTGGAACCCGCCGGGGCCGGACACCCTGCCGTACTTTTGTACTGTTCTGGGTGCGGGCGCATTGTCGTTTCAGGCTGTGCCCTGGCTTGCGGGCGAATAAAAAGCCGCCCCTCGTTGGCACGGGGGCGGCTGCTTGTTATGCGCGGATCACGCTCTTGGTCTTGGCAACCACGTTTTCCACGGTAAAGCCGAATTCCTTGAACAGCACGCCGGCCGGGGCGGATTCGCCAAAGTGGTCGATACCGATCACTTCGCCTTCCAGACCCACGTACTTGCGCCAGCCGTCGGTCACGCCGGCTTCGATCGCCACGCGCGGCAGGCCTGCCGGCAGTACGCTGGCGATGTAGGCCTTGTCTTGCTGGTCGAAGGCGCGGGTGCACGGTACGGAAACCACGCGTACGGCGATGCCTTCTGCCGCCAGGGCTTCCTGGGCTTTCAGCGCCAGCTCCACTTCGGAGCCGGTAGCCATCAGCACAGCCTGGGCGCCAGCGGCGTCACGCAGTACATAGCCACCTTTCTTGATGCCTTCGATCTGCGCAGCGTCACGTGCCACGAACGGCAGGTTCTGGCGGCTGAAGATCAGGCAGGACGGGTGGTCTTTGGCGGCCAGTGCCTCGGCCCAGGCCACCAGCGACTCGACGGTGTCGCACGGGCGCCATACGGCCATGTTCGGGATCAGGCGCAGGGTAGCGATCTGCTCTACCGGCTGGTGAGTCGGGCCATCTTCGCCCAGACCGATGGAGTCGTGGGTGAACACGAATACCGGGTTGATCTTCATCAGCGCGGCCATGCGCAGGGCGTTACGGGCGTATTCGCTGAACATCAGGAAGGTGGCGCCGAACGGTTTTACGCCGCCGTGCAGGGTCAGACCGTTCATGATGGCGGCCATGCCGAACTCGCGTACGCCGTAGTGCACGTAGTTGCCGCCGGTTTCACGTGAAACCGGGGTGCTGCTAGGCCAGTTGGTGAGGTTGGACGGGGTCAGGTCGGCGGAGCCGCCTACCAGTTCCGGCAATACCTCGGCCAGCGCGGCAATGGCGTTTTGCGAGGCCTTGCGGGTGGCGATGGTTTCGCCTTTTTCGTTCACGGCAGCGATCTTGGCGGCTACGTGGGCGTCCCAGTTGGCCGGCAGTTCGCCTGCCATGCGGCGGGTGTACTCTGCGGCCAACTCTGGGTAGGCAGCGGCGTAGCCGGCAAACAGCGCGTCCCAGGCAGACTCGGCGGCGGCGCCTTTGGTTTTGGCGTCCCACGCGTCGTAGATGGTTTGCGGGATCACGAAAGGCTCGTAGCCCCACTGCAGGCTGGCGCGGGCCGCGGCGATTTCGGCAGCGCCCAGCGGCGCGCCGTGTACATCGTGGCCGCCTTGCTTGTTGGGCGCGCCTTTACCGATCACGGTCTTGCAGCAGATCAGTGTCGGGCGGGTGCTTTCTTTCTTGGCGGTATCGATGGCAATCTGCAACTCTTCGGCGTCGTGGCCGTCTACGTTGCGGATTACTTGCCAGCCGTAGGCTTCAAAGCGTGCCGGGGTGTCGTCGGTGAACCAGCCTTCCACATCGCCGTCGATGGAAATGCCGTTGTCGTCGTAGAAGGCGATCAGCTTGGACAGGCCCCAGGTGCCGGCCAGGCTGCAGGCTTCGTGGCTGATGCCTTCCATCATGCAACCGTCGCCCAGGAAGGCGTAGGTGTAGTGGTTGACCACCGGGAAGCCGTCGCGGTTGAATTCGGCAGCCAGGATTTTTTCAGCCAGTGCCATGCCTACCGCGTTGGTAATACCCTGGCCCAGCGGGCCGGTAGTGGTTTCCACGCCAGGTGCGTAGCCGTATTCCGGGTGGCCCGGGGTTTTGCTGTGCAGCTGACGGAAATTTTTCAGGTCGTCGATCGAGAGGTCGTAGCCGGTGAGGTGCAGCAGGCTGTACAGCAGCATGGAACCGTGCCCGTTGGAGAGCACGAAGCGGTCGCGGTTGGACCAGGCCGGGTTGGCGGGATTATGCTGCAGATGATCGCGCCACAGTACTTCGGCGATGTCTGCCATGCCCATCGGGGCGCCGGGGTGACCGGATTTGGCCTTTTCCACGGCATCCATAGACAGGAAACGCACGGCATTGGCTAGCTCGGTTCGGGTGACCATTCGGGGAAAACCTCAACTTGTAGGGAACCGGAACAACGGTTGCACCATCGCTTTTGCCGACGGCCTAACCGTTGCGAAATCATGAAATTATCGCCGATTTTGCCGCACCGCGGCAACCGCGCTGCAATGCCAGGCCTTTGTTTTTACGCGTAATAAAACTACGCACCGCGCTTTGCCCTGCCCTTGTGGCGGCACGGGGCGTGCAGCGTGTCACGGATTCAAACAGATAAGGCTGTGCGCTCAACGACTTAAGCGGGCAGCCAGCGGCGCAGCAAGCTGCCGCCTAACCGATAGCGGAAAGAAGGAATACGATGGAACAGCGACAAACCCACGCCCTCCGGCCACGCAAGGTGCCCGCCGCGCAGGGCTGGCAGTGGATAAGGCAGGCATTTTTTCTGGTGCGCGAGCAGCCGCTGACCTGGGTACTGTTTGCCGTGTGCTACCTGCTGCTGCAAACGCTGCTGGGTAACCTGGGGCAGTTTGGCCAGCTGTTGGGCATGGTGACGGTGCCGGTGTTTGCCGGAAGCTTCGTACTGGCCGCCGTGCGGGCGGCGCGGGGGGAAACCCTGCGCCCGCTGGACGTGTTTGCGGCGTTTGGCAGCCATGCCCGCAAGCTGGTAGGGCTGGGGCTGGCGTATTGTTGCCTGCTGGTGGCGGCCATGCTGGTGGTGGTGCTGCTTTTGCTGGCGCTGGCCGGGGGAAAGGCCGGTAACGAGGCGCTGACGGCCATGCCGCTGGGCAAGCAGATCGTCGGCCTGGTGCTGTTTGCCGCGGGGATGTTCATTGCCTCGCTGCTGTACTGGTTTGCCCCGGCAGCGGTAGTGCTGGGTGGGTGTGACCCCTTGGCGGCCATGCGGCGCAGCCTGGCCGGTGGCTGGCTGAACTGGCCAGCGGTGCTGTTGTGCGGCGTGATGCTGGCGGTGTTGCTGTTTCTGGCGCTGCTGCCCTTTGGCCTGGGGCTGTTGCTGTGGCTGCCGGTGATGTTCGTGTCGGTCTACGTGGCATGGCAGGATGTTTTTGGCGACGGCTTGCCACCGCGCGGCTGAGTCTGGCGGCCAACACGACAAGGCCCGCCGCTATTGCGGCGGGCCTTGTCGTGTTGGCCGCAGGCGTGCCTAGCCGCGGCGCATGTCGACATGCAGGATGCCGCCGTCGTCGTAGGGTGCTGATACCGGCTCAAAGCCGAACAAGGTGTAAAAACCCTGCTTTTCCTGCTGTGCCGACAACATGATGGCGCGGCCGGGAAACAGCTTCTCGCAGTGGCTGACAGCGTGCTGCATCAGCGGTTTGGCCAGGCCGCTGCCGCGCGCATACGGCGGGATCACCACGCGGCCGATGGCGGCGGCGTCGGGGTATTTCACACCCGGTTCGATCAGCCGGGCGTAGGCCATCAGGCGGCCGCCGGCATCGCGTGCCGACAGGTGCCAGCAGTCCAGGTCGACACCATCGATATCGCCGTAGATGGACTGCTGTTCCACCACGAATACCTGGTCGCGCAGTTGCAATACCTGATACAGGCCATGCGGGGTAAAGTCGGTAAAACCGTGGCATTGCCACTGTAGCGGGTTGGGCATAGTACAATCCTTGCAATTTCACTCTTCGTGATCCGAACATAACACGCTGCACGCTCTGTGTAGCGCGTACTACCCCACTATGAGCCAGAACGATTTGTTTGCTGAAAGCGGTACCCCCGCCCAGCCCCCCGTGCCCGTTGCGGCCAACTTGCCCGATCAGGACGACGGCAGCCTGGCGCTGGACCTGTACGCCGAACGCGCCTACCTGGAATACGCCATGAGCGTGGTAAAGGGCCGCGCCCTGCCGGAAGTGGCCGACGGCCAGAAGCCGGTACAGCGCCGCATCCTGTACGCCATGCGCGACATGGGCCTGACCCACGGCGCCAAGCCGGTGAAATCTGCCCGCGTGGTGGGTGAAATCCTGGGTAAATACCACCCGCACGGCGACAGCTCCGCTTACGAGGCGCTGGTGCGCATGGCGCAGGACTTTACCCTGCGCTACCCGCTGATCGACGGCCAGGGCAACTTTGGTAGCCGCGACGGCGACGGCGCCGCCGCCATGCGTTACACCGAAGCACGCCTGACCCCCATCGCCGAGTTGCTGCTGTCCGAAATCGATATGGGCACCGTGGATTTCGTGCCCAACTACGACGGCGCGTTTGACGAGCCGGCGCTGCTGCCGGCGCGCCTGCCCATGGTACTGCTCAATGGCGCCTCCGGTATTGCTGTGGGCATGGCTACCGAGATCCCGCCGCACAACCTGTCCGAAGTGGCCGCCGCCTCGCTGGCGCTGCTGGCCAACCCGGACCTGACCACCGCCGAGCTGATGCAACACGTGCCCGGCCCGGACTTCCCCGGCGGCGGCCAGATCATCACCCCGTACGAAGACATCCTGGCCGCCTACGAAGTTGGCCGCGGCAGCGTGCGCGTGCGTGCCAAATGGGAAGTGGAAAAACTGGCCCGTGGCCAGTGGCGCGTGATCGTGTCCGAGCTGCCACCTGGCTCCAGCGCGCAGAAAGTGCTGGCCGAGATCGAAGAAGCCACCAACCCCAAGGTGAAATCCGGCAAGAAGGCGCTGACGCAAGACCAGCAAAACCTGAAGAGCCTGATGCTGTCGCTGCTGGACCGCGTGCGCGACGAGTCCGACAGCGAGCAGCCGGTACGCCTGGTGTTCGAACCCAAGTCCAGCCGCCAGGACCCGGACGAGTTCATGAACATCCTGCTGGCGCAAACCAGCCTGGAAGGCAACGCCTCGCTCAATCTGGTGATGATAGGCATGGACGGCCGCCCCGGGCAGAAAGGCCTGAAAGCCATCCTGGCCGAATGGCTGGCCTTCCGCCAGCACACCATTACCCGCCGGCTGAACCACCGCCTGGGCCAGGTAGACAAGCGCATCCATATCCTGGAAGGCCGCATGATTGCCTTCATCCACATCGATGAAGTCATCCGTGTTATCCGCGAGTCGGACGAGCCCAAGCCAGACCTGATGCGCGCCTTTGGCCTGTCCGAGGCGCAAGCCGAAGATATTCTGGAAATCCGCCTGCGCCAGTTGGCGCGGCTGGAAGGCTTCAAGCTGGAAAAAGAGCTGGGCGAGCTGCGCAAAGAGCGCGACAACCTGCGCCACCTGCTGTCCAGCGAAGCCGCCCTGCGCGGCAAGATGGCCGAGGAAATCCGCGAGGACGCCGCCAAGTACGGCGACGCCCGCCGCAGCGAGATCAAGGCTGCCGAGCGTGCGGTGCTGACGCAAACCGTGGCCGACGAGCCGGTCACCATCATCCTGTCGCAAAAAGGCTGGGTGCGCGCCCGCGTGGGCCACAACGTGGACCTGTCGGCGCTGGCGTTCAAGGACGGCGACGCGCTGCACACGGTAGTGGAAACGCGCACCGTGTGGTCGCTCATCGTGCTCGATAGCCGTGGCCGCGCCTATACGCTGGACCCGGCCGACGTGCCCACCGGCCGTGGCGACGGCGTGCCGGTGGCATCGCTGGTGGAGCTGCAGGACGGCGCCAAACCGGCGCAGATGATCTCCGGCCGCGACGACGCCCGCTTTGTGGTGGCCGGCAGTGGCGGTTACGGCTTTGTTGCCAAAATCAGCGACATGGCCGGCCGCGTCAAAGCCGGCAAGGCCTTCCTCACGCTGGACGCGGGCGAAACCGTGCTGGCGCCGGTGCCGGCTGCGGCCAACCTTGATGGCGTGCGCCTGGTGGCTGCCAGCGACGGTGGCCGCCTGCTGGCCTTCCCGGCCAGCGAGCTCAAAGACCTGGCCAAGGGCCGTGGCCTGATGCTGATGGCGCTGGACGACGGCGAAGCACTCACCGCCATAGGTCTGGTGGCGGGCGACAAAGCGCTGCTGGCTACGGTGTCGGTACGCGGCAAGGTGGCCGACGAGAAGCTGGCTCTGGCCGAGTTCGACGGCAAGCGTGGCCGCAAAGGCAAGCTGATGCCGAAGAAGTGGACGGTTGGCCGCATCGGTAACCCGGACTAAGCCTGTGTCCAGCCCGGCGCCCTCTACGTCACCGCTCACCCCGCCGCGCGCGCTGCGCTACTACAATATTTTCCGGGTAGCCAGCGTGGCGGCGCTGCTGATCATGACGCAGTGGGCCATGCCGGCGCCGTTTGGCGGCAATGCCTGGCTCAGCGGCTGGCTGCTGATGTACGGCGGGCTGGTGGTGCTGGGCGTGCTGCTGCCACGGCTGCGCATCCCGCTGGAGTGGGGCGTAACCGTGAGCCTGGCGGGCGATATTGCCCTGCTGGTGGTGTACATGCACGAGTACGGTGGCGTGCAAAGCGGCTTTGGCATGTTGCTGCTGCCCTTCCTGGCGGTAGCCGGCATGCTGGTTACCGGCCGTCTGGCGCTGTTTCACGCCGCCATGGCGACGCTGGCCGTGTTTGCCAGCGTGCTGGTGTATGCGCTGAATGGCCTGAGTATTCCGCGCGAGTTGTTCCAGGCCGCGCTGCTGGCTATTGCCTGCTTTGTGACCAGTAGTACCACCTGGCTGCTGGCGCGCAAGGCGCGCGAATCGGAAAGGTTGGCCGCAGAGCGTGGCGGCCAGCTGGCCAGCCTGAACCGCGTCAACGCGCTGGTGCTGCAAGCGCTGCGCGAGGGCGTGGTGGTGCTGGATGGCCACGGTGTGGTGCGCCACTACAATAGCCGCGCCGAGCGCCTGCTGGGCCGCATCCAGCGCGAGGCCACCCTGCCCGAGCTGATGCCGGTGATACAGCGCTGGCGGCGCGGTGGCTGCCAGCCCTACGCCCAGACCATAGAAAGCAATGTGCGTGGCCAGCAGCTGATCGGCCGCATGGTGCCGCTGGAGGAAAACGGCGCCCCCTTGCTGGTGCTGTTCCTGCAAAACGTGGCCGAGCTGGCCGCCGAGGCGCAGCAGCTCAAACTCACCGCGCTGGGCCGCCTTACTGCCAATATTGCCCATGAAATCCGCAACCCGCTGGCCGCCATCAGCCACGCCAGCGAGCTGTTGGCCGAAGACGCCGCCGACCCGGCCACCCAGCGCCTGGCCGCCATGGTGCAAGACAATACCCGCCGCATCAACCGGTTGGTAGAGGAAGTACTGCAGCTAAACCGCCGCGACCGTGTGCGCAGCGAAACACTGGAGCTGAGCCGCTTTTTGCCCGAGCTCATCGACAGCTTTGTGCTGGCCCACCCCGACACTGCCGGGCGCATCCTGACCCGCTATCTGGCGCCGGCAAGCGTGCGCTTTGACCGTGGCCACCTGCAGCAAATACTGGGCAACCTGCTCAGCAATGGCTGGCGTCACAGCAGCCGCACTACCGGCGCACTACGCATGGAAATCGACCACGATTGCATCCGCGTGATCGACGATGGCCCCGGTATCGCCCCCGATACGCAGAGCCACTTGTTCGAACCCTTTTTCACCACTGAAAGCAGCGGTACCGGCCTGGGCTTGTACATCGCCCGCGAGCTGGCCGAGGCCAACGGTGCCCGGCTGGACTACCAGCCGCCCGGTGGCTGCTTTCGCCTGAGCCTGCCCAAGGAACCATGAGCCGCGTACTGATCGTTGACGACGAACCCGATATCCGCGAACTGCTGCAACTGACCCTGTTGAAGATGGGGCTGGAAGTAGACAGCGCCGCCTCGGTAGGCGACGCCTGCAGCAAGCTGGCCCGCCAGCGTTTCGAGCTGGTACTCACCGATATGCGTCTGCCCGACGGCGAAGGCCTGCAGGTGGTGCAGTACATTGCCGAACAGCAGCTGGATATTCCGGTGGCGGTGATTACCGCTTTTGGCAGTACCGAAAACGCCGTAGCCGCCATGAAGGCCGGCGCGTTTGACTACCTGGCCAAGCCGCTGAGCCTGGCCGCGCTGCGCGCCCTGGTGAAGTCGGCCATCCGCCTGCCTGCCGCTGCGGCCAACCCTGCCATGGCGGGTGAACGCCTGCTGGGCGAGGCCCCGGCCATGCAAGAGGTACGCAAGCTGATTGCCAAGCTGGCGCGCAGCCAGGCGGCGGTGCATATCAGCGGTGAATCGGGTACCGGTAAAGAGCAGGCTGCCCGCCAGATACACGAACAAAGCCCCCGCGCCGGCAAACCCTTTGTGGCGGTGAACTGCGGTGCCATTCCGGAAAACCTGATGGAGAGCGAGTTTTTCGGCAGCAAGAAAGGCGCGTATACCGGTGCGGATGCCGACCGAGAAGGCTTCTTTCAGCAGGCACACGGCGGTACGCTGTTTCTGGACGAGGTGGCCGACCTGCCGCTGGCCATGCAGGTCAAGCTGCTGCGCGTGATCCAGGAAAAAACCGTGCGTCGCCTGGGGGCCACGCAAGAAGAAGCCATCGATGTACGCATCCTGTCGGCCACGCACCGCAACCTGCCCCAGGCAGTAAGCGATGGCTTGTTCCGCCAGGATCTGTTCTACCGGCTGAACGTCATCAGCCTGGCCATGCCGGCGCTGCGCGAGCTGCGCGACGATATTCCGCGCTTTGTCGGCGCCCTGCTCGACCGCTTTGCCGGCAGCAGCGAGGTGCGCCCGCGCCTGACCCCCGACGCGGTAAAAGCCCTGCTGGCCTACCATTACCCGGGCAATTTCCGCGAGCTGGAAAACATTCTGGAACGCGCGGTGGCGTTGTGTAGCGACGATCGTATCGAGCCGGAAGACCTGCAGCTGGGTGCCTGCCCGGATAGCCTGGCCGAGGGTGACACGCTGGTGCCGGGCAGCAGCGAAACCCTGCAAGACTACCTGGACCGCGTGGAGCGGGTGGCGATAGAAGCGGCTTTGCAGCAAAGCGAGGGCAACCGTACCCAGGCGGCCAAGCTGCTGGGGGTAAGCTTCCGCTCGCTGCGCTACCGGCTGGAGAGGCTGGGGATGAAGTAAGCCCTGGCGGGCGGAGGGTGGTACCCGCATAAAACAAAACCCCGGTCTGCAGCAGGCCGGGGTTTTGTGTCACTGGCGGGTCGTCAGATCTTGAAGCGCGATACCGACTGGCGCAGCTGCTGCGCCATGGCAGTCATTTCGCAGGCAGCCAGCGAGGCGTCGTGCGCCTTGTGGTGGTTCTGGTCGGCTTGCTGCGCCACTCGTTCCACGTTGTGGGCGATGTCCATGCTGGCAGTGCTTTGTTCGCGCAGTGCGTCGGCAATGCCGACGACCGATTCTTCTACCTTGCGCGCGCCGTCGCGGATGCTTTGCAGGCTGTCGCCGGCTTCGCTGGCCGATTTCACGCCGGCTTCTACCTGCAGCACGCCGCTATTCATGCTCTCTACCGCTTCGCGCGATTCGGACTGGATGCGGCCAACCGTCTCGCTGATTTCCAGCGTGGATTGCGTGGTGCGCTCGGCCAGCTTGCGTACTTCGTCGGCCACCACGGCAAAACCGCGGCCCATTTCACCGGCGCGGGCGGCTTCGATGGCAGCGTTCAGCGCCAGCAGGTTGGTCTGGTCGGCAATGTCGCGGATCACGGTGACCACGCGGCTGATCTGCTCGGAGCGCTCGCCCAGCTGGGTGACGGTGGCGGCGGTGCTGCCGCTGGCGGCAGCGATTTCGCGCATGGTCTGCACGGTGCGGCCAACAATCACTTCGCCGGTTTTGGACACCTGGTCGGACTGGATGGCCAGCTCGCGCGCGTCGCTGGCGTACTGGCTGACCTGGCTGATGCTTTGTGTCATCTCCTCGACACAGGCGGCCATGGCGGCCACGGCCCGGCTTTGCTCCTGCGAGCTGCCGGACACGTCTTCCGACAGCGCGGCCAGGCCCTGCGCGTTGCGTGCCAGGCCATCCACGCTCTGGTTCACTTCGCTGATCAGCTGGCGCAGCTCTTTGCACATCAGGTTATTGGCTTGCAGCACTTCGCCGATTTCATCGTGGCGGTCTACGGCAATACTCACGGTCAGGTCGCCAGCGGCCACGCGGCGGGTGGTGTCTACCAGGCGTGCCAGCGGGGCGCTGACCCAACGGCGCATGGCCACGAAGACCAGCGCTACCAGCAGTACGATGACCAGCAGGGTGCCCAGCAGCATCTTGACCTGCATTTCGTGCGGCTCACGCACCAGCTCGTCCTGGTAGGCGCTGGTGGCAACCAGCCAGCCCCACTGCGGGTAAGGCACGAAGGTAGCCAGTTTCAGACGTGGCTTGGTGGCGCCGGCGTCCAGCCAGTTGTAACGGATTTGCCCTTGCTGCTGCGAGATCATGGTCTTGATAAAAGGCTGGCCGTCGGCATCGGTGCTGTCCAGCAGGTTTTTGCCTTCTTTATTGGGGTGGATGACCAGCTCGCCCGGGCGTGTTTTGGCGTCCAGCACGTATACGTAGCCGCTATCACCGATCTTGAGCGACAGGATCTTCTGCTTCAGTGCTTTCAGCCCGTCGGTGTAATCGATACCGGCAAAGACCACGGCAACAACCTGGCCGGCGGCATCCTTCAGCGGTATGTAGTGTGTCATGTAGTCACGGCCAAACAGGTTGGCCGGGCCGGTATAGCGCTCGCCGCTTTTCAGCAGGCTATACGCCGGGTGGGCGTGGTCCAGCGAGGTGCCCACGGCGCGGGTGCCGTCTTCTTTTTTCAGCGACGATGCAATGCGGATGAAATCATCGCCCTGGCGTACAAACAGGGTGGCTACGCCGCGGGTCGCCTGGGTAAAACGGTCTACCTGGATTTCGTTGCCGTTCAGCAGTGTGTCGCCGCTATACAGTGCCGGGGCACTGTTGCCGCTGATAGTGACAGGGTTGGCCGCATCCACGCGTAGCGCCCCCGGCAGGCTGGCGGCCAGCTGTGCGGCACTATTGTGGGCGCTGCTTTCCAGCACGCTGGCGTAGGCAGCAATACTGTCTACGACTTGCTGGTTGGTTTGTTGCATGGTGTCGACCGCGCGCTGTTCTACGCGGTTGCCCAGCCACTGGCTAACAACCAGGCCGGCAATACCCAGAATGATAAACAGCGCGATGCTGAGCACCAGGCTGAGTTTTTGCGCCAATGACAGGCGCGAGATGGTGAGTTTGGACATGGCTCTTTTTACGCATAGGTGGGTGGTTTTGCGCGTGTTTAATTTATATATTTATTAAATGAAAATGATTTTTTATATAAAATCACGCGTAGATATCGTATGTCCTAATGCGCACCACGCTGTTGATAATGGTCAAATCCTGTTGGCTAGGTGGCTGATTTTTAAAAACTTTCTACATTATATCTGCGGAATACCTTTGGCATTTTATTGCTGAAATGCAAACAAACTTGCAGCAAATGCATCAATAGCCGGGGCGCGTACGCCGCGACGGCGAATCAACACGGTAGGGGCGAGCGCGAGCTGCGCGGGTAGCGGGTGGGTAGCCACATGGCCGGCGGCCGGGGTCAGCGCCAGCAGCGCTTCGGGCACCAGCGCAATACCCATGCCGCTGGCGGCGCAGCTGATCATGGCATGGTAGGAGTCCAGCTCTACCAGCCGGTCCACCACGCAGCCGCTTTCATCCAGCCAGCGCTCCAGCCGCTGCCGGTAGGCGCAGCCGTGGTCGAAAGCCAGCAGGGTGAGCGGCCCGTGTTCCGGCCCTACCCTGGCGCCCAGTGCGCTGATCAGCAGCAGGTTTTCCTGGCAAAACGGCTGGCTTTCCAGCCTGGGTTCGTTTACCGGCCCGCATACCAGCGCGCAGTCCAGCTCCCCTGCCAGTACGGCGCCGATCATGCTGGCGGTAGGGCCGGTGCGCAGCTCCAGCCGCACATCCGGGTGTTGCTGATGAAAGTGGGCCAGCAAGGGTGGCAGGCGCACGGCGGCAGTGTTTTCCATGGCGCCCAGGCGCAGCGTGCCGCGTGGCGTATCGCTGGCCACCGCGGCGCGTGCTTCGTCGGCCAGCGCCAGCAAGCGCGCGCTATAGTCGGCCAGCACGTGGGCGGCTGCGGTTGGCCGCACGCCGCGGCCGTCGCGTTCGAACAGCGCGACACCCAGGCTGTCTTCCAGCTGCTTGATGCGGGTGGTGATGTTGGATTGCACGCGGTGCAGGCGGCGCGCGGCGGCGGTAATGCCGCCTTCCTTGAGTACCGCCTGAAAGATAGCCAGGTCGCCTAGGTCCATATTGTTCTCCATATGGGATGCTTTTCATCATATTAATTCATTTTTCAGGATGAAAAACGGCGCGCATAGTGACAGCCTGTTTCCCTGCCGAGATCTGTCATGTCCCAACGCGCCAGCCGTCACGGCTACCTGTACCTGTTTGCCTGCCTGTTGCTGTGGAGCAGCTTCATGTTGATGGCGCGCCTGGGTGGCAAGACGCCGCTCACCGCCTACGACCTGCTGGCGCTGCGGCTGGGCACCGCCAGCCTAGTGCTACTGTGTTTGCCGCGCCCGCCGTTGGCCGCGTGGCGCGATGCGCGGCTGTGGTTGCTAGCGCTGATAGGCTGCATCGGTTTCTGCCTGCTGTGCTACAGCGCGGTACGCTGGGTGCCGGCCGCGCACCTGGCCTTGCTGGTGGCCGGCATCCAGCCTTTCCTGATGGCGCTGCTGCTGTTGCTGCTGGGCCAGGGTTGGCCGCAGCGTGCCGCCCGCCCCGGTTATGCGGTGATGGCGCTGGGGCTGGGTTTGCTGGCTTGGCCGCTGTTTGCCGGTCAGGCGCTGCCGGGGCAATGGCTGGGCGATGGCATGCTGCTGACCGCTGGTGTGCTGTGGGCGCTCTATGCCTTGCTGGCCAAACGCTGGGGCTACGCGCCGTGGCTGCTCACCAGCTTTGTGACACTGGCGTCCACCCTGCTCTACCTGCCTGTTTATCTGTTGTGGCTGCCCAAAGGCCTGGCGGCAACGCCGTGGCCGATGATCGTGAGCCAGGCGCTGTTTCACGGCATCAGCCCGGCCATCGTCGCCATGCTGTGTTACCTGCGGGCTGTCGATTTACTAGGCCCGTCACGCGTGGCGGCGCTGATGGCGCTGATCCCGGTGCTGACCGGTATCGCCGCCGTACCGCTATTGCACGAGCCGCTCACTGCCACGCTGGCGTCGGCGCTGTTGTGTGTATCGCTGGGTGCCTGGTGGGTGTCGCGCCCGGCGCCGGCACCGGCCCAGCTCCGCCCGGCGGCGGCTTGCGGCCAACCCTGAACCTGAAACCCTGGAGTCATCATGCCCTACGTCAATATCAAGATTACCCGTGAAGGCGCGACCGCCGAGCAAAAAGCCGAGCTGATTGCCGGTGTGACACAGCTGCTGCAGACAGTGCTGAACAAGAACCCGGCCACCACCGTGGTGGTGATCGACGAGGTGGACACCGATAACTGGGGCATCGGCGGCGAGAGCGTCACCGTGCGCCGCGCGCGCGGCAGCTAGGCGCTGCAGTCTGTTGTAGCCAGCAAAAAGCCCCGCTCAGGCGGGGCTTTGTGTTGAGGCAGGAGCGGATCAGGCGGCGCCGGCGTCTTTCACGCATTTCTTCACAAAGCTGTTTTTGGCTGCGCCGGCCAGTTTCTTCTCGGCGGCTTTGGCGTCGCAGCTGGCTTGCGCACCAGCGGCTTTGCTGTCTTTTTCACACTTCTTCACGAAGCTGTTCTTGGCGGCGCCGGCCAGTTTTTTCTCGGTGGCTTTGGCTTCGCAGCTGGCGTCAGCGGCAAAGGTGGCGGTAGAAACACAGGCCAGCAGGGCCAGGGCAAGCAGTTTGCGCATGGTAGTCGTCCTTTGGGTTGGCGATAAGGCGTCATCAGTATTGCCCTGCCTGATGGTGGCTGGCAAGGTTGGCCGCAGGGCAAACGGTAACAGTGTGTCATGCGTGGATGACAATATAAAAACCCCCGGTAGATACCGGGGGTTTTCTATGGAAATTGCTTGCCTAACCGGCCAGGCGGGCGCGGTGGCGGGCAATCTGGAAGCGTACCTGGTTCGGTGCGGTGCCGCCCACGTGGTCGCGTTGCGCCAGGCTGCCTTCCGGGGTCAGTACGCTGTACACGTCTTGCTCGATCAGGGTACTGAACTGGCGCAGCGTGTCCAGGCTCAGCTCGGCAATGTCCACGCCCTGCTGCTCGGCGTGGCGTACGGTCAGCGCCACCACTTCGTGGCTGTCGCGGAATGGCATGCCCTTTTTCACCAGGTAGTCGGCCAGGTCGGTGGCGGTGGCAAAGCCCTGCAGCACGGCAGCACGCATGGCGTCCGGCTTCACGGTGATGCCGCGCATCATGTCGGCGTAGATGCGCAGGGTGTCGATCAGGGTGTCGGCGGTGTCAAACAGCGGCTCTTTGTCTTCCTGATTGTCCTTGTTG
Organism: Vogesella sp. XCS3; assembly: GCF_020616155.1. Classification (NCBI taxonomy): domain Bacteria; kingdom Pseudomonadati; phylum Pseudomonadota; class Betaproteobacteria; order Neisseriales; family Chromobacteriaceae; genus Vogesella; species Vogesella sp. XCS3. The sequence continues at coordinate 2,816,363 of NZ_CP085530.1, forward strand.
TAGGCCAGTGGCTGCGCCTTCATCAGGGTGACCAGGGCGATCAGGTGGCCAACAACACGGCCGGATTTGCCGCGTACCAGCTCCGGTACGTCCGGGTTTTTCTTTTGCGGCATGATGGAGCTGCCGGTGCAGAAGCGGTCGGCGATATCGATAAAGCCGACGCGCGGGCTCATCCACAGGATCAGCTCTTCGGACAGGCGGCTCAGGTGCACCATCACCAGGCTGGCGGCGGCGGTGAATTCGATGGCGAAGTCACGGTCGGACACGGCGTCCAGCGAGTTGTGGCACACGTCGTCAAAGCCCAGCAGCTGCGCGGTGTAGTGGCGGTCGATGGGGAAGGTGGTGCCGGCCAGTGCGGCGGCGCCCAGCGGCAGGCGGTTCACGCGCTTGCGGCAGTCGCTCATGCGCTCGGCGTCGCGGCCCAGCATTTCCACGTAGGCCAGCATGTGGTGGCCAAAGGTTACCGGCTGTGCCACCTGCAGGTGGGTGAAGCCCGGCATCACGGTGTCGGCGTGCTGTTCGGCCAGGTCCAGCAGGCTGGTTTGCAGCTCGGCGATCAGCACCACGATGGCGTCGATCTGCGCGCGCAGCCACAGGCGGATGTCGGTGGCGACCTGGTCGTTACGGCTGCGGCCGGTGTGCAGGCGCTTGCCGGCGTCGCCGATCTTGTCGGTGAGGCGGCGCTCCACGTTCATGTGCACGTCTTCCAGGTCCACGCTCCAGTCGAAGTTACCGGCGCGGATGTCGGCGATGATCTGCGCCATGCCGTCGCGGATGGCGGCCAGGTCGGCGTCGGACAGCACGCCGGACTTGTTCAGCATGGCGGCGTGCGCCAGCGAGCCTTCGATGTCGAACTCGGCCAGGCGGTTATCGAAAGTGACCGAAGCGGTGTATTTTTTAACCAGTTCGGAAACGGGTTCGGAGAAGCGGCCGGACCAGGCGTGCGTATCTTGCATGGTGAAAATGTCCCAAGTCTGTAAATGTATGGCGATTATGGGCAAGGATTATATGCCAGCCCATCACCATAAAGGGATAGACCGGCTGATTTTTCACCCGGCAGGCGCGCGCCGCTGCGCTTAGCGCTCGGCGCTGCCGTACAGGCGGTGCGGGCTGACGGCCACGCTGCCTTGCTCGGACGACAGCCACAGCACGCCGTCCTGCACTGTGGCGTTCAGCTGCATGCTGCGCTCGCACAGCGCGGCCAGCTCGGCCAGGGTGTCGGTGGCGATGCTGAAGATGTTCAGGTGGTCGAAGCGGCCAACCTTGCCGGCCATGCCTTCCCACCAGATATCCGCCGAACGGCCACCGTAGTTGTACAGCCATACCTGGCCGGCGCGGCCGCAGGCTTTGCGCAGGCGCTTTTCGTCCGGCTCGCCCAGCTCGATCCACTGCTCGATTTCCTCACTGAAATTCTTCTGCCACAGGTCCGGTTCCTCGTCGTCGCTGATACCGCGGGTAAAGGCCATGTATTCGCCGGCGTGCAGGGCAAATACGGCAATGCGCAGCATCATGCGCTCGATGGTTTCGGACGGGTGCTGGGCGATGGTCAGGCTGTGGCTGTCGTAATAGCCACGGTCCATATCGGAAATCGTGAGGTCGGCTTTGTAAATGGTGGCTTTCAGTGCCATTGCAGGGCTTTCGCGTGGGGTACGTAAAGCCCTGCAGTGTAACGGGTTTTGCCCGCTAGCTGGCGGGTTCGCTGTCGAGCACTGCCTGCATGCAGGCAGCCAGCTGTTGCTCGTCAGGCTGGCCACTGGCCAGGGCGGCGATCACGCTGTGGCGGTCGGCCAGGCTACGGTTCTGGCTGAGTTTTTCCTTGCATTGCCACTGGATCACGGGCAGGCGAAAGCCCACGATGGCGCGCTGCATGGCGGCCATGGCCTGGGCTGGTACGGCTTCGGGCGACCAGCCGTCCGGCCCTTCGAAGCGGGCACTGAGCTGCGCCAGCAGCGTGTAGAGCTCGTCGCCGCTCACCTGCTGCGCCACGGCGCATTGGGCGTGCGCTACACGGTAGTTCCAGGTAGGTACCATGCCGCTGCTTTGGTACCAGCGTGGCGAGATATAACCGTGCTCCCCCTGAAACACGGCAACGCTGGGCGCCTGTAGCAAAGCCTGGCTATGGCCATTGGCGGCGGCCAGGTGGCCTAGCAGGCAGTCTGGCCGGCTGGGGTCGGGTAGCAACACCAGGTGGCTGATCCACGGTGTGTCGCTAGCGGGGGTGATCAGCGTGGCAAAGGGGTGCCGGGCAGCCAGTGCGCTGGCCGCGCTGGCAGGGCTGGCAAAAGCGGGTGGTTGGTAGAGTGGCATGGCGTTCTCCTTTGTCTGGATTGTGTCGTCGCATGGCTGGCTAGCCCAGAGCCAGTTTGCCCGGCGAGGACAGGGCCACTGTCCTGTCGTGTGTGCACTACACTGGCAGGGTAAAAAGGAGAATATCGATGCGGCGATGGTTTATAGCGGTGTGCCTGCTGTGGTTGGCCGGCGGGGTATGGGCTGCCGAGCCGCCACTACAGGTGCGCTTTTCCAACCAGGAGTACCCGCCCTACGCCGGTAGCCGGCTGCCGGATGGCGGCATGCTGACGCGGCTGGTTACCGAGGTGTTTCGCCGTGGCAATGTGTCGGTCAGCTATGTGTGGTACCCCAATAACCGCGCCATCCAGCTGGCGCGTAACGGCGATGTGGATGGCAGTGTGGGCTGGACGCCCAGCCCGGATCGCGAGCGTGATTTGCTGTTCAGCCAGGAGGTGCTGCCGTTTCGCATGGTGCTGTTCCAGCGCAAGGCGCAGCGTTACCGCTGGAAAGTGTTATCAGACCTGGCACCCTATCGTTTTGGCGTCACGCTGGGGAATTTCTATTCGCCCGAGTTTGACCTGCTGTTGAAGCAGGGGGTACTGCACGCCGACGAATCCCCCGACGACCTGAGCAATATGCGCAAACTGGTCGCCCGGCGGGTAGACCTGGTGCCCATGGAGCTGGAAAGCGGGCAGTTCCTGATCCAGCAGCAGCTGCCACCGGCGCAGGCGCAGCTGCTGGTGGCGCAGCCCCGTGCCTACTGGCATGCCCCCATGTGCATGGTCGTGTGGCGCGGCCACCCGCAGGCTGCAGAACTGGTGCGGCGCTTTAACCGCGAACTGGCGGCCATGAAGCGCAGTGGCGAGCTGGCGCGCTTGCTGGCCGATAGCCGACGCCGGGTATTTTTGCCGCAGCCGTGAAAAGTTTTTTCTTCGATAAATTGCTTGGTGTATGACACGCCGCTGCCTAGGCTGAAATGGTCAGCTTGGGGGGTATGTTATGTGGCGACAATGGATAAGCTTGGCTGTGCTATGGCTGCCGCTGGTGGCACAGGGGGCGGAACCGGCGCTGAAAGTGCGCTTTTCCAACCAGGAATACGCGCCGTATATGGCAGAAACCCTGCCATTCGGCGGCATCCTGACGCGGGTGGTGACCGAGGTGTTCCGGCGCGGCAACGTCAGCGTGCGCTATGGCTGGTACCCCAATAACCGTGCTATCCAGATGGCGCGCAATGGCGATGTGGATGGCAGCCTGGGCTGGACGCCCAACGAAGATCGCCAGAAAGACCTGCTGTTCAGCGAAGAAGTCCTGCCGTTTCGCATGGTGCTGTTTCAGCGCCTGGGTGAAACCTACGCCTGGAAAACGCTGGAAGACCTGGCGCCCTACCGCTTTGGCATTACCGCCGGCAATTTTTATTCCGATACCTTTACCCGCTTGCAGCACAGCGGCGTGCTGAAGGTGGATGTGACAACCGACGATGTCAGCAATCTGCGCAAGTTGGCCGCAGGCCGTATCGACCTGTTCCCCATGGAAGGCGAGGCGGGCCAGCTCACCACCCGCTTGCAGCTGCCGCCTTCCATGGCGGCGCGCATTGTGCCGCAGGCGCGCGAATACTGGAGCACCCCGCTGTGCGTGGTGATATGGCGCGGCCACCCGCAGGCGGCCGAGCTGGTGCGGCGCTTTAACCGCGAGCTGCGCAAAATGAAAGACACCGGCGAGCTGGAGCTGCTCATCAACCAGACCCGCCACGCCATTTTTGCCCATATCGACAAGAAGCGCTGATCTTTGCCGCCACAGTGGGCATAATCGCCCTTTTCCCCTTACAGGCGGCCCGGCGTGAGCAAGTACGGCGAACTGGTTCAGCGCATCATCAGCAGTATCCGGCACGGTGATTATCAGCGTGGTGACACTTTGCCATCGCTGCGCCAGCTGGTGCAGCAATACGGTGTGGGCCTGAATACGGCGCGGCGTACCTATTACGAGCTGGAAAAGCTGGGCTATGTGGTGGCCCAGCCTCGCCGCGGCTACGTGGTGGCCGCCGATGCCGGTGGCGGCAGCGATAGCCTGGCCGCACCCTTGGGCGCGCCGTTCATCCACCCTGCCCTGTACGATACCCGCCCGCTGACCCACGCTTTTATCGGCGCCATGCGCCACTACGCCCAGGCGTTGGCCGAGCCGGCGCTGGCCGGCATGCCGGCACTGCGCCGACAGATCGCCCAGCAAGCTTACGCCGAGGGCTGGGAGGTACACGCCGACGAAGTGCTGATCACCTGTGGCGGCATGGAGGCCTTATCGCTGGCGGTGGCCGCCGTTACGCATGGCGTGGCACAGCCACAGGTAGCGGTGCTGCAGCCGGCGTTCCCCGGCCTGCTGGGTGGCTTGGCCGAGCAAGGCGTGGCCATCTTGCCGCTGGTGTTGGCCGCAGACGGCAGCGTGGCCACGGCCGAGCTGGAGCAGGCTTTGTCGCAGCGCCGGGTGCAAGCCATTGCCCTGATGAGTGCCTACTGCCACCCGCATGGGCGCAGTTTGCTACCGGCTACCCGCCAGCTATTGCTGGGGCTGGCGCAGCGCTACGATGTGCCGATTATCGAAGATGATGCCTACCGTTTGCTGGGGTTTGACGGCACGGTGCCCTTGCCCATGAAGGCCGACGACCGGGATGGCCGCATCTTGCTGTGCGGTACGTTTTCCAAATCGATGGCACCGGGCTACCGCGTGGGCTGGCTATTGCCCGGGCGCTATGGCGAGCTGGTGCGTCGCCTGAAACTGGCGCAGACGCTGGCGTCGCCGCTGCCCAACCAGCTGGCGCTGGCCGAGCTGCTGTCCGGCGGGCGCTACCTGCCGGGCTTGCGTCGTTTGCGCCAGCAGCTGGCCGACAAGGTAGGTCAGCTGGAAACCCTGTTGCGGCCAACCCTGCCCGACGGTGCCAGCCTGCAGCCTGCCGAGGGCGGCTATTTTGTCTGGCTGCGCGATGTGCCGGCGGACTGTGTGCAGCTGGCCGCTACCGCCCAGCGCCACGCCATCCAGCTGGCACCCGGTACGCTGTGCCAGCCGGACGCCGCAGGGCGGCACGCCCTGCGCCTTAATGCCAGCTACTTTGCCCCCGACCAGCAGCCGGCGCTGGACTGGCTGGCGCGTGCCATGCGCCGCGTATAGCCCGCTCAGGGCATCAGGATGCGCGAGGTTTCGGTGACTTTATCCTCGGGCGTGTGGCGGTCTTGCAGGGCAATGCTGATAGGGTGGCTGCCCTTGGCCAGCACGGCCGGGTCTGCCATCACATTAATGGTAAAGCTCAGCTCGCCATCGCCTGGCACCTGCAACAGCTTGGGCAGGCGCTGCCCCACCACCCCGTCACCGGCTGCCGTCAGCGTATAGGTGCGGGCGTCTGGCCGGGTGTTGAAGATGCGCACGGTGTAGGCGTTTTCGATATAGCCGTCTGCTGTTTCGCGCGCCATCACGGCGCGGTCGCGCAGGACTTCTACCCGGAACGGTTCGCGTTGCCACAGGCCGGCGGCCATCAGCAAGACGGTGGTGCCAATCAGGCTGGCGTACACCACCGCCCGAGGGCGCTGCCAGAATGATGGCGGCGCGGCGCCCTGTTCCATGGCATTTTGCGTGGACAGGCGAATCAGGCCACGTGGTGCGGCCAACTTGTCCATGACTTCGTCGCAGGCGTCGATGCACACCCCGCAGCCAATGCACTCGTATTGCAGGCCCTGGCGGATATCAATGCCGGCCGGGCATACCTGCACGCACAAGCCGCAATCCACGCAGCTGCCTTGCGCCTGGCTGCCGTCTTTGCGGCGTGCACCACGCGGCTCGCCACGCTGTTCGTCGTAGGCCACGATCAGGGTGTCACGGTCGAACATCACGCCCTGAAAACGGGCATAAGGGCACATGTGCTTGCACACCTGCTCGCGCAGGTGGCCAGCCAGCAGCCAGGTAAACCCGGCGTAGCTCAGGGCGAAAAAGGCTTCCCAAAAGCCGGTTTGCCCGGCCGGCAGCCCGGCTACCAGCTGGCGCATCGGGCTGAAGTAGCCCACCAGGGTCAGGCCGGTCCACAGCGAAAACAGCAGCATGCTGGCCTGGCTGGCGCCTTTGCGCAGCAGCTTGTCGGGCCCCCACTGTGCGGCATCGCGTTTGCGCCGTGCATTGGGCGGCCCTTCAAACAGGCGCTCTATCCACAGCATGATTTCGGTGTACACGGTTTGCGGACAGGAAAAACCGCACCACAGCCGCCCGGCAATCATGGTCCACAGAAACAGCCCCAGCGCGCTGATGATGAGCATGGCTGCCAGGTAGATGAAGTCTTGTGGCAGCAAGGTCAGGCCGAACAGGTAGAGGCGCATCGAGTCGAAGTCGAAGCGTACGGCCTGCTGGCCGTGCCAGTTGACCCAGGGCGTCAGCAAGAACAGCAGCTGGGTAACGATGACAAAACCGGTGCGCCAGTGGCTGAAGCGGCCACGGGTGAGCTTGGGGTAAAGCTTGTTGGATACAAAATGGATGGGTGTGGCCATGGTGTGCTGCCCTTGCAATAATGCGATGCCGCAGCTTAGGCAGGGTGCCGGCGGGCAGACAGGCACAGATGCCAAGCATCGGCAGGGCACAGCGGGCGGGTTGGCCGCAGGTTTGATTTGCATCAGCCGGCTGCGGCCGGCCAATGCAAAAATCGGGCGGCGTGTTAGCCGGCGCGCACCTGGTTGCGGCCTTCCTGTTTGGCCAGATACAGGGCGGCGTCGGCGCGGGCCATCATCGGGGTGGCGGTAGCGTCGCCGGGGTAAAGTTCGCTGATGCCGATGCTGACGGTAAAGTACACCGGCTCGCCACCTTGCGGGTTGTCCAGCTGCAGAGCCGCCACGGCCTGGCGTACGCGCTCCATGATCTGGGTGGCGGTGTAGCGGTCGGTATCCGGTAGCAGGATGGCGAACTCCTCGCCGCCCAGCCGGCCGCAGACATCTTCTATGCGCACGCTGGCCTGGCAGCAGCTGGCGAAGGTGCGCAGAACCTCGTCGCCAAAGGCGTGGCCGTAGCGATCGTTCAGCAGTTTGAAGTGGTCCAGGTCCAGCATGGCCAGCGACAGCGGGCGCTCCCAGCGTTGGCCGCGGGCGATTTCCTCTGTGCAGCGCTGCATGAACTGGCGGCGGTTATACAGGCTGGTGAGCTCGTCGGTATTGGCCAGCCGGATCAGGTCGGCCTGCAGTTTCTTGGCGTCGCTCACGTCGTGTTTGATGGCCACCATGCGCAGCAAACGCCCTTCTGCAGACATGACCGGCGCTACCGAAATGGTTTCAAAATACAGCTGCCCGGCACGATTGTGGCTGGACAGCTCGCCGCGCCAGATCTCGCCGCCCAGGATGGTGCTTTGCAAAACAGGCTTGAATTGCGGGTGTTCCGCCAGCAGCACGTCTTCCAGCTTGCGTTGGCCGCAGATTTCCTCGCTACGGTAGCCGGTCATTTCCACAAAGGCCGGGTTCACGTATTCAACCTGCCCTTTACCGTTGGCAATGATGATGGCTTCGGCGGCGTGGTCGATGGCGACACTGCGGGTTGCGAGTGCGTCGTTGAGCTCGGTGTTGCGCTGGTAGCGCCGCACGCCCCAGGCCAGCAGCAGGGTGCAGATCAGCCAGCCACCCAGCATCAGCCAGGCTTTATTGCGCCAGGGTGCCAGCAGGGTTTCTTTATCGATACCTACCGTTACCAGCAAGGGAAGGCGTTCTACCTTGCGCATGGAGTGCAGGCGGGTGCGTTTGTCCAGGTTGGACGTGTACTCATAGCTGGCTTCGACATCGCCCCGCTGCAGCATGCTGCGCGCTTCCGGGTCGTTCACCGGTTCGACAGGCATCGGGGATAGCAGCGGTTGGCGCGCCAGTAGCTGCATGCGGGTGTCGGCGAAGGCCATCACGTCGTGGTGGCCGCCTACCAGCGTGCGGTCTATCAGTTGCTGAAAGTGACTGGTGCGGATAACGGTGCCCAGCAGGCCGATGACGCGGCCATCGACGCCGCGCACTCTCTGTGTCGCCATCACCACCAGGTCCCCGCTGGCACCCTTGAAGCGCTCGCTGACAAAGCGGTCTTCCTTGCTGGGCGACAGCATGGCTTTGCAATAGCTGCGCTCGCGCGCGTCAAAACCGGGAGACACCTTGAATGACAGTACCAGCTGGCAGTTGCGATCTACCAGAATCATGTCGTAAGCCTGTGGTACGCCGCGCATGGCACGCACCAGGCGGCTTTCCAGTGCAGTGCGCTCGGCCACGGGCTGGTCCGCCTGGAAGTCGTTTTCTTCCAGCTGCTCGGCCACCATGTTTTGCAGTAGCTCGACCTCGCGGAAGTCTTGCCGCATCCATTCGGAAAATAGCAGGCTTTCCATGCGTGCCTGGGCATGGCCTTGCGCGATAGTCGTTTGGTACGAAGACCATAATTCGGCAACGCCGCTGAGCAGCAACAGCAGGCTGATCAGTGCGCCGTATGTCAGGGCTTTGAAACGGCTAGGCGAGGCGAGGTGCGAGACGTGGGGCATGATCCGCAAGTCAATCAGGAATAGGCTGTCATTCTTGCATGAAGCGAAGGCTTTTGCAGGTATCGATGGCGGAAGTATCTGGCTGGCGTTCTATAAATGTGGTGTCTTTCTTATTGCCACCCCACTTAGTGACTCAGTATCAGTTTCAGGCCCAGCAAGGCAAACAGGGTGCCGGCGATACGGTCCAGCAGCATGCTGCGCCGGCGCGATGTGTTAAGCCACTGCCCTGCGTGGCCGGCAAAGTAGCCCATCAAGCCAAATACTACCGCCGCCTGAGCGGTAAACAGCAGCCCTAGCTGTGCGGTTTGCCAGGCAATCTGCCCGTGCTGGCTGATCACGAACTGTGGCAGGAAGGCAAGAAAGAACAGCACTACCTTGGGATTGATCGCGTTGGCTAGCAAGCCCTTGGCAAAGAGTTTGCCCGCACTGTCACGCGTGTCTTGGCCATGGTGCTTGTCCATCAGGCTGCCCGGGCTGTGCCATGCTTGCCAGCCCAGCCAGATCAGGTACCCCCCCCCTGCCATCTTGAGTGCCGAAAAGGCCAGCGGTGATGCGGCCAGCAGCGCGCTGATGCCTAACGCTGCCAGCAGGGTATGGCTCAGGCAGCCGGCGGCACAGCCTAGCCCGAAGGCAATGCCGTGGCGGCGCCCCTTCGCCATGCCGAGGCTCAATACCATCAGGTTGTCCGGGCCGGGTGACAGGGTCACCAGAACGGCTGCCGCCAGAAAGCCTAATGCCTGCTCCATGCCCAATAGCATTGTTATCCCCTTGCTTGTGTTGTGGTTTACAGCCGGCGACCAAGGATGACCAGATCGCGCTCGGTTTCGTCCAGCAGCGCGACCTGTGGCAAGTGTGCCCAGCGGTCAAAGCCGAAGCGGCGGAACAGCAGCAAGCTGGGTTCGTTATGGCCAAAAATGAAACCCAGCAATGTCTTCACGCCGTATTGCGGTGCGGTATCGATAACATACTGCAGCAGTATCTTCCCCAGGCCTTGGCCACGCGCGCACTCGTCCAGATAAATGCTGACTTCGGCCGTGCCGTTGTAGGCAGGGCGGCCATAGAAGTCTGACAGGCTGACCCAACCCACAATCCGGCCGGCTATTTCGGCAACCCAGAGCGGGCGGCGTGCTGGCTGGTGGGCATGGAACCACGGCAGGCGGCTTTCCACGCTGACGGGTTCCAGGTCGGCGGTCACCATGCGCCCGGCAATGGTGCTGTTGTAGATCTCGACGATGGTGGGTAGATCCGCCAGCTGAGCCAGGCGAATTTCGGGGCGTGACATGCGTTCTCCTTTTATCGGTTTGGAGAACATTGTGGCGATATTGCGGTTATTTGGGAACGGACAGTAGAGCGCCTGGTATGAACAGTGTTTTCTGGACAGGGCAGTTGGCGATGATGCTATGGGCAAGTCGGAGTTGGCGTGATAAATCGTAATTTATTAATGAATTACATAAAATTATTACGTAATTAAAGGAGTGGGGCGCAACTGTACTAATGCCTGTGCTTGTGGATAAGGTTGTCCACAGGTAGGTCAGTCACCGCAGGTGTTTTTATTGTGTGACACCAATTATTGTCACGCAATATTTAATTGTTTGATTTTAAATGTTATTGCTGAATTGCTGGTGTGCGGGTAGGGGTAGTGGTGGGCTTAGTCGGGCAGGATTTCCTGCTGGGCGGCGGCGTGACGCAGTTTTTGCAAGGTGGCGACCAGGCCATGTACGCGTTCGTGTTCGGCTGGCAGCCAGCCCAGCAGCTCTTGAGCCAGGCCAATGCTGTTTTCGTCGGCTAGTTGCAATAGCAGCGCACAGGCGTTCATGCCCAGGCGATCGTTGAGTGTGGCGCTGGCGGTGTCGTACAGCAGCTTGGCGGCGGCGTCTTTTTTCTTGTCCTTGGTTAGCGAGACTGCCTCATCGTTGGTGTTTTGCAAGAAACCATAGGCATCGTGTACGGCACGGATCAGGACGATACTTTTTTTGGCCATGGCGGCCAGCTGTTCCACATCCTGGTGGGTGCGTACCAGGCGCAAGGACAGTTGTTTTACCCAGTCGTAACCCTGATAGCCGTCGATATCGTCCGGCAGGCGCGCTACCGCTTCCAGAAAACGCACCCCGCTACGCCAGCTAAGCTGCCTTTGAAGTAGCAAGGCAGCGGCTTGCTTGAGCGATTCCTGTGCATCCATCCACGACTTGCGCCCCAGCAGGGTCATGGCGCGGCAAACGTGCAGCAAAAACACATTGTGCTCGCCCTTGAGCATGCCGTTGAGCTCGTTGGCGACCTGGTCCATCTTTTCGGCGTTACCCGCTTCGCTGTGCGCTTGTAGCAGGTCGATCAGTACGTCAGGGCCAAAGGCGCTGTTATTGCGGCCGATGCGTACGGCCTTTTCCAGATATAGCGCCGCTTTGGCCGGGTCGCCGGCGTTCAGCGCACTTTCCCCGGTCAGGCATAGGCGGCGGAAGTTGCGCGGCGATAGCGCCACCGCTTTTTCCAGTACTTCAAGCGATTCGGCAAACTGGCCACAGCGAGCCAGATTGTGCGCCAGTGTGTCGTAGGCGTCGGTGTAGTGCGGGGCTTCGTTGATGATGTCTTGCAGCAGCTCGCTGCTTTCAGCCACTTTATCCTGTGCCTTGAAGATGCGCGCCAGCCCCATCTTGGCCCACGGGATGACACGCAGATCCAGAATCTCCGAATAGCACTTGCTGGCTTCGTTGTAGTGTTCCAGTGCCAGGTGGGTTTCGGCGAGCAGCCGAAGCACATCCAGTTTTTGTACCGGGGTGGTGGCCTTGCCTACCAGCTCGTCCATGGTGGCGATGGCCAGGTCTTCGCGGCCATTCATCAGGTGCAAATGCGCCGGCTTCAGGAAGCGCTTGCGGGTAAAGGCCGACTGCATGCGGTCAAACAGCGCCTGGCTGGAAAACGGCTTGAGAATGTAATCGTCCGGGGCGACTTCGGCGGCGGCCACCACGCGTTCGTAGCTACGCTCGCCGGTAATCATGATCCATACCGAGGTAAGCGGGTAGCTGCCGGTGCTGCGCAGCTGTTCCAGCATCTCCTGGCCATTCATGCCCTCGCCCAGGTTGTAGTCGCACAGCACTACGTCGAAGCTGCGCTTTTGCAGGCGCATCAGGCCATCAGCTGCGTTGGCTGCCGTTTCCGAGCGGGTCACGCCCACATTGCTGAGCATGGCTCGCAACGACTGTCGCACGGTAAGCGAGTCGTCAATGATCAGTACGGTGGTGGTGTCGCTGAATACGTTCACGCCAGGGTTCTCTTGTCGTAGTCGTTATTGGAAGCAGGCTGTGCGCTGGTGGCTCTTAATATAATCCAGCTTGCTTGAAAATCCGAATATAGAAACGGCATGTCATGTTGAAAGTGGCAAAAGTGAGTGCAATAAGCTTAGATAAGAAAACCACCTTAAGCGGAGCGTTGCCATGCAATACGAAGAAGTCGTATCCCAGCATTTCCTGACCCTGCGGCGCACGCCGTTTCCCCATGTGCTGATCGAGCAGGCCTTGCTGGAAATGGGCGGTGGCGGGCCTGCCGGCATGAGCTACCGCAAGAAGGTGCTGGCTGCCGCAGGTTGGCCGCACGATGGCCTGGTGCCATTTGCCAAATACCCGGATCAGGCGGCTGGCGCTTTTAACCGTGTGCGCCTGGCTTTGGCGTCGGCTCCCGACGCGGAAGGTTTGCTGGCGGCATTGGGCGTCAAGCCGGCCTAGTGGTGGGGGCCGCCTTGCGTCGTCTAGCGATGCGCCTGTGCGCAAGGTTAGCGCAAGGCTGAGCCATCGTCCTGGCGTTTGCGCATTTCCAGGTGCAGGCATTGCCGGCGCTGGCTGCCAAACAGTGCGCCGCATTGTTGCAGGGCGGCCTGGCGCGCCTGGCAGTGCGCATTGCCATTGCCCGGTGGGCAGGCTGGCGGGGGGAGCTGGCTGGCTACACACTGGCGGCGGGCTGCCCCGCTGGTGCCATGACAGGCTTGTTGTGCCGCCGCCAGCTGTTCGCAGGCGCTGCGGTCGCGCTCGCGCCGGCACAGCGCGGGCGGGGTGAACTGCTGCAGACAGGCGGGCAGGTTGGCCGCAGTTTGATCCTGGCAGCTGGCCAGGCCGGCTTGCTGGTGCTGGCAAGCCGCTTCGGTGCTATCCGCGGTGCAGCGCGCCGGGGTGCCCGCCCAGCTGGTGTGGCCGGCAAGCAGTCCCATAATCAACAGGCAACGCCGTATGTTGTTCATGTGTCTCCCCTTTGGCCTGCCATGGCGGGCGTTAAGCTAGCTGTCCGGGCCACCCTCCGGCGGTGGCGCGTTAAGGCGATCCTGCTTTTTGCGCCAGCGCTGCCAGGCTTTGGGTGGTGCCTCCCCCGCCGGCATGCTGGCCAGCCGGTCTGGTGGCAGATGCAGGCGTATCGCATCGTGACGGCGGTAGAACTGGCGCAGGCGACGGGCTTCTTCTTCGCTGATTTCTCCGCGCACCACGGCTTCACGCAGGCGTAGCTCCCGCAGGCGTAGAGCGTCAGCCCGCTCTAGCGGGGGGGCGTTGTTACCCGGGGGCGGCGGGTTGGCGAGGGCGGTGTTGCCTGCGCTGAATACTAGCCAGCACAGCAACATCGATAGCAGCGACTTCATGATCTGATTCTATCCTGCGCTGTTTCGGGGCGCCATGGTGTTGCATTGTGGGTTTTGCTCACGGCACAAAGCCTGCCAGATGGGGCCTGGCAGGCTTGGGTGGTATCAAGCAGCGTGAGTTTAGTGGCCACGCCCGTCGGCCCACGGTGCCAGATCATCGGGCCAGCTGGTGCGTGCCGGGCCACGGTCCTGGTTGCTGATCAGGGTTTTGGTCAGTGCCTGCAGCTGGGTCATGTTCGGGCGCTGTTTGTTCTGGCGTGCGCTGTCCATCAGCTTGCTGCGTTCCTGTTTCAGCGTGGCCAGCTCGGCATCGGTGAGGGCGCCGGAAATCACGGCGTCGCGGAACTGTTTCATGTCTTCGTGCGGCATGCCATGCGCGCCCTTGTGCTGCTCGTGCCCGGGTTTGCCCTCACGCATGCCTTTGTACATGCCATCGTGCATGCCGCCCTTCATGTGCATCTGGGCCAGCTCTGGCGGCAGTTTGTCGCGCTTCTGGGTGCGGTCGGCATTGTCGATCAGCGCCTTGGTCTTGTCTTGCAGTGCCTGGTGCAGCTTTTTGGCCTGCTCGCGGTCGGCGCTGCTGAAATTGCCGTCGTCACGCAGCTTCTTGATGGCTGCCATGGTGGTGTCACGCTCTTTTTTCAGCGTGGCCAGTTCGGCGTCGGTCAGCGCGCCGGACATGACCGCTTCGTGGAATGCCTTGTGGTCAGCGCGCGGCATCTTGTCACCGTGGCCGAAGGCCAGGGCAGAGGCCGACAGCGCAGCCAGCAGGGAGAGAACCAGTGCGGTAGGGGCGAAACGTGTTTTCATTGCAAACTCCTTATGCCGTGTGGCCTTGGTTGATGCTGTCACTTTAGCGCCGGGGTTTTGCCAGAGTATGTGCCGCAGGGTGGGGAGTGTTAACGGGTGTTAAGGTTGGCCGCAGGCTTAACCTCTGTTCACACCGGGGCTGACGCTGTGCCAGCCACGCGGTAGGCTTGCAGCATTGACAGGCAGGTAGCCCTGCCCGCACGGAGACTGGGTGTTATGGAAAACCGCAAAATACTGGTAGTGGATGATGACGCGCGCCTGCGCGAGCTATTGCAGCGCTACCTGACGCAGCAAGGCTATACGGTGGAAAGCTTGCCCGACGCCCGCGACCTGGACCGCAAGCTGGCGCGTAACCGGCCGGATCTGCTGGTGCTGGACGTGATGATGCCGGGTGAAGACGGCCTGGCGGTGGTGCGCCGTTTGCGCGCGCAGGGCGAGCCGATACCGGTGGTGATGCTGACGGCGCGAGGCGAGGATATCGACCGCATTCTTGGCCTGGAAATGGGCGCGGACGATTACCTGGCTAAACCCTTCAACCCGCGCGAGCTGCTGGCGCGCATCAACGCCGTATTGCGTCGCTACGAGCAGACGCCGGCGGTTACTGCCAGCCATCAGGAGGCCGAAGCGCTGCATTTTGGCGCCTGCACGCTGAACCCTGCGCGCCGCGAGCTGCTGCGTGACGGCCAGCCGGTGACGCTGACCACGGCTGAATACGCCGTATTGCTGGCGCTGGCGACCCATCCGCGCCGGCCGCTAACCCGCGAGCAGCTAATGACGCTGGCCATGGGCAAGGGTGGGGGCGAGTCGCAGGATCGCAGCATTGATGTGCATATTTCCCGCCTGCGCAAAGCTATTGAGGACGCAGACGGCCCGCCGCGCTATCTGCAAACGGTGTGGGGTTACGGCTACGTGTTTGTGCCTGATGGCCGCGACAAGGACGCGCCATGAAGCTGCCCGTGCTGCGCGGCACGCTGTTCATCCGCCTGGCTGCCCTGGTGGTGATGGCGGTATTGGCCAGCCAGGTCTTTACCCTGTGGCTGGGGGTCAAGCAAAAAAACAGTTTGCTGGCCGGCCAGCTGTACGCCCAGGTGGTGGATACGCTGGCAGATTACGAAGGGGCGCTGGCGCGCTTGCCCGAGGCGCAGCGCGGGCCATTCCTGCTGGCCAATAATCATGCCGGTTTGCCACGCTTGCTGCCCTTGGATGCCGCCACGCAGGTGCATTCCAGAGTGCCGCCGATGGGGCGTGACCTGGCCAGCCAGCTTTCCGAAGCCCTGGGCGAGCCGGTGCATGTGCAATTCAGCCGCGGCGAGCGGCAAGAGCTATGGCTGCGCGTGCCGGTACTGGACAAACACTATTGGCTGGTAATGCCGCTGACGCGTTTCTTGCCACCTTCCTTGCGGCCAACCTTGCAGGCCGCGGGCCTGGTGGCCTTGCTATCGCTCTTGGCCGCTTTTGCGCTGGCGTGGCGCACCACCCGCCCTCTGTCGCAGCTGGTAGCCGCTACCCGCGAGCTGGAAGCCGGCCGTACGCCCCCCCCTGTGGTGGCCAGCGGCCCGCGCGAGGTGCGCATGCTGATAGAGCGGTTTAACGGCATGGCGCAGGCGCTGGACAAAGCCGCCAGCGAGCGGCGCCTGATGCTGGCCGGGCTGTCGCATGATTTACGCACGCCGCTTACCCGCCTGAAGCTGGCGGTGGAGATGCTGCCCTCTGATGAAGATAGTGCCGGTATGTTGTCCGATATCGACGAGTTGTCGCATATTGTCAGCCAGTTCATCGATTTTGCCCGCAGCGAAGAAGTCCGCCCCATGCAGGACGTGGCGCTCGGTGCGCTGATAGATAGTGTGCTGGCACGCTTTGCCCGGGATGGCATGGTCGTGCACTGGCAGCGTGAGGATGCCACCTTGCAGGGCGATGCCTTGAGCCTGCAACGTCTGTTGTCCAATTTGCTGGAAAATGCGCGCCGCTATGGCCGGTCGCCATTTGCCGTCAGCCTGCAGCCCGGCGCCGGCGAGTTGGTGCTGCGGGTAAGGGACGGCGGCGAGGGCATCGCGCCGGCATTGCAACAGGCGGCCCTGGCACCGTTCGAAAGGTTGGCCGCACACCGTGGTACCGATGGCGGTAGCGGGCTGGGGCTGGCTATTGTGCAGCGTATTGTGCAGCAGCATCGTGGGCGTTTGCAGTTTGCCCACCCGCCGGGTGGCGGCTTCGAGGTGGACATCTGGCTGCCGGTAGTCCCTTCTCCCGATTAAGCGTGGGCGCGCGCGAGTCCGATTTTTGCCGGCTTGGACGGCGGCTTGTCAGGCCATGGCGTCTGTGCCAATGCCGTGTCGTGCTTGCGCGGTACTTCCTTCATCTGTCTCTGCGGCTTGCTGTGCTGCCTCCCAGCCCAATAGCGACAGTTTGCAGTTTTCTCCCCAGCGGTAGCCCCCCAATGCCCCGCTGGCGCGGATTACACGGTGGCAGGGGATAAGCCAGGCGATCGGATTGGCGCCCACCGCACTGCCCACGGCTCGCGCAGCACCGGGCTTGCCTAGCGCTTGGGCCAGCTGGCCGTAGCTGCACAGGCTGCCGTAAGGAATGGTCAGCAGCGCCCGCCACACCTGGATCTGGAAATTGCTGCCGTGTACATGCAGCCGCAGTGGCGCGCTATCGTGCTGGCCCGGCGGCTGAAACAGCCGCGCTACCAGCGCCTGGTGGCTGCCAGGCTGGTGTTGCAGCCGGGCTTGCGGCCAACGTAGCTGGAGTTTCTGGCGTGCTTGCTCTATATCGGGTTGTGGCAGGAAGTGCAGCATGCACAGCCCGCGCGGCGTACTGGCCGCCAGCAGGGGGCCAAAGCGGCTGGGCTCTATGCTCCAGTGCAGCGGTAAGCTGGCACCGCCGGCGCGCCACTCGCCCGGGGTCATGGCCTCCAGCGTGACAAACAGGTCGTGCAGGCGGCTGCTGCCGGACAAACCCAGCTCGTGGGCCAAAGGCAGCAGCGCCGTACCTTGCTGCAAGCCGGTTTTGGCGGCTTCCAGCGTAATCTGTTGTAAAAAACGTTTGGGGCTGATGCCGGCCCACTGTGTGAACAGCCGCTGCAGGTGGTATTCCGACAGGTTCAGCGTGCCGGCCAGCTGTGCCAGCGTGGGCTGGCTGTGGGCGTGCTGTATCAGGTAGCGGATAGCCTGGGTGATACGGTCTTCATCTCGGGGTGCGCTGTGCATGCCTGCCTCCAGGGTCATGCTGGCAGTGTAGGGCGCTGCGTCACCCCGGGCGACCCGATTCTTGCCATGTTGGCCGCAGGCAAGAAAAAACCCCGGTTCGCAAACCGGGGCCAATGCCTTGGCAGGCTCCCGCTCAGGGAGGTGAAGCGGGAAGGAGCGTGGCTCCTGTTTGCTTTGACGCCTTAGTCGGGGAAAGTTTCATCGATATCGTCAAATTGTTCCTCTTGCGGCATCGGGCAGGCGGCAAACCAGCTTTCCACAATGCCTGCTACCTCTTCGGTGCCGGTTTTTTTCGAGCTGGAGAACAGCTGCAGGGTGATATTGGGGTAGTCAGCCAGCTGTTTCTTGACCGAGGACAGAACCTTCTGTTGTTCCTGGCGCGACAATTTGTCGGCTTTGGACAACAGAATGTGTACTGGGCGCTGCGTCACGGTAAAGAACTCGATCATCTTCCAGTCCAGCTCTTTGAGCGGGTGGCGCGAGTCCATGATCAGCAGCAGGCCCACGATGCTGTCGCGGGTTTGCAAGTACTGGCCCAGCAAGGCTACCCAGTGTACGCGGATGGCCTCAGGCACTTCGGCGTAGCCGTAGCCTGGCAGATCCACCAGGAAACGCTCCTGGCCCAGGTCGAAAAAGTTGATGTGCTGCGTGCGGCCCGGGGTTTTGGAAACATAGGCCAGGCGGGTACGATTGCACAGGGTATTGATAGCGCTGGACTTGCCAGCGTTTGAGCGGCCAACAAAGGCCACCTCGCAACGCGTAGGTGGCAAATCCTTGAGGTGGTTTACGGTTGTAAAAAACCGTGCATTCTGAAAGATCGACATAGTAGTAAGGGCAAAGTCAATTGATATAGAATAGCAGGTTTGAAATTGCCACCTTTACAGATATTTACGCTATCTCTCATTAGGAGCGACCATGAAACGTAACATGCTGTTGGCTATCGCTGCTGCTACCTTTGCAGCCAGTGCTATGGCCTCCACCCCGGCAGCGCCTGCCAAAGGCGACCCGGTCAAGGGCAAAGCCATCGTTGACCAGGTATGTGCTGCCTGTCACGGTGCGGACGGCAACAGCGTGGCTTCTGCCAACCCGACGCTGGCCGGCCAGCACGCCAAATATATCGAAAGCCAGCTGAAGGCTTTCAAATCCGGCGAGCGCAAGAACCCGATCATGATGGGTATGGCCACACCGCTGACCCCTGCTGATATGGCCAACGTGGCCGCGTATTTCAGCAGCCAGAAAGTAAAACCGCGTGAAGCGGCCGACAAGAGCCAGATGCCGCTGGGCAAAAAGATCTACACTGCAGGCAACCCGGCTACCAAAGTACCGGCCTGTATGGCTTGCCACGGCCCGGCAGGTAAAGGCTACCCGGATCAGTACCCGGCAGTAGGCAGCCAGCACGCAGCGTATATCGCCAAGCAGCTGGCCGACTTCAAGGCAGGCACCGATCGCAAGAACGCCGTGATGCACGATATCGCGATGCGTTTGACCGATGCCGAAGTGAAGGCCGTATCCGAATACATGTCCGGTCTCCGTTAAGCGCAACTTTTTCGCGCAGATACGTTCCAAAGGGGGCTTTGCGCCCCCTTTGTCGCGTTTGAAACCAAAATGAAAAGCCAAAAAAAACCTGCCTCACCCGGCTACCGCTTGTACGAGCTGCTGAGCTCCATGCGTTTTGCCATTGGTCTGCTGACCATTCTCTCCATCGCATCGGTTATCGGCACCGTCCTCAAGCAGAACGAAGCCTACCCCAACTACGCCTTCGAGTTTGGCCAGTTCTGGTTCAAGGCCTTCGAGTATCTGGGTTTGTACGACGTTTACCATTCGGCCTGGTTTCTGACCATCCTGGCCTTTCTGGTGATCTCTACCACGCTGTGTATCGTGCGCAATGGGCCTGCTTTCCTGCGCGATATGAAGGGGTTCCGCGAGAAGGCGGCAGAAGGCTCGCTCAAGGCCATGAAGCACAGCCGCGAGTTGGCCGTATCGCTGGACGAGGCCCAGGCGGTAGCGCTGATCCAGCAGCGGGGCATGCGTTACAAGCGTAGCGAGCGTGACGACGGCAGTATCGTACTGGCCGCGAAAAAGGGCAGTGGCAGCAAGCTGGGTTACTTTTTTGCCCATATCGCCATGGTGGTGATCTGTATTGGCGGCCTGATGGATGGCAACCTGCCGCTGAAAATCGGCGAGCTTACCGGCAGCATCGTGCCCGAAACGCGTGAGCTGCCGCAGGGGCAGATCCCGCAGCAGAGCCGCCTGGGTGCCAATAACCTGTCCTTCCGTGGCAGCGTGACCGTGGTGGAAAACAAAAGCGCCGACGTGATCTTCATGAACAGCGGCAAGGGCTACCTGGTACAGGAGCTGCCCTTTATCGTGACGCTGAAAAAATTCCATGTGGACTACTACAGCAACGGCATGCCCAAGCTGTTTGCCAGCGATATCGTGGTGACCGACAAGGCCAGCGGCAAGGAAACCCCTGCCACGGTAAAAGTGAACCACCCGCTGATCGTGGACGGTGTGGCCATCTACCAGGCCAGCTTTGGCGACGGCGGTTCGCCGCTGCAGCTCAAAGCATGGAACCTCGCCCAGCCGCAAAGCCCTGCCAGCGAGATCAAAGGTGTGTCGCTGAATAGCCAGCCTTTGCGCGTGAATGGCCAGGATTACCAGCTGGAGTTCGGTGACCTGCGCGTGTTCAACATCGAAAACATGGGCAAGCGCGAGGCAGATGGCAAAACCCTGCAACAGCGCATGCACGACGTGCGCGAAGTCAAACAAGACACCAAGAACCTGAAAAACGTCGGCCCGTCCATTACCTACAAGCTGCGTGACAGCCATGGCCAGGCGCGTGAATTCCACCATTACATGGCGCCGATGGAGCAAGAAGGCGCGCTGTACCAGATTGCCGGTGTGCGCAGCGAAGTGGCCCAGCCTTTCCAGTACCTGCGTATTCCGCTGGATGACGAACTGAAAATCGACAGCTTCATGCGCCTGCAGGCCGCGCTGAAAAACCCGGCGCTGTACGACGAAATTGCCCGCCGCACCACGGCCAAAGCCATGAAGGGTGCGGCCATCAGCCCGGCCATGGAAAAGCAGTTTGGCGATAGCGTGAAGTGGATTCTGGCGCGCTTTGGCGAGGGCGGTTTTGTGGCGCTGGAGAAATTCCTGGATGCCCGCGTACCGGCCGACAAGCGCCAGGCGATTGCGCAGACCTATATCAAGATCCTGCAAGGCGCCGTGATCGACGTGATGGCCGTGGCGCAGGAGAAAGCCGGCCTCAAACCATGGCCGCAAGATGAAAAGCACTACCGCTTCTTGCTGGATGGTCTGGTGACGGTCAGCGCCTTTAACGACTACGCCGCGCCGCTCTATCTGGAGCTGCAGGGTTTTGACCAGATACAGTCGTCCGGCCTGCAGATGACGCGCTCGCCGGGGAAGAACCTGGTGTATCTGGGCTCGTTGATGCTGGTGATTGGCATCATCCTGATGTTCTATGTGCGCGAAGTGCGGCTGTGGCTGGTACTGCGTGCCGGTAGCGTACGCGTGGCCATGAGCTCCAACCGCCACAACCGCGACCTCGACGAAGATTTCGATAAAATTGTGGGTGCTTTGAGCCCACGAGCAGGAGACGCATGATGGAACTGCTAATGCAACAACCGTTCTACAAGCGCTTGAACCTGGGGGACTGGCTGTTTGCCCTGTTCATCGCCGTAGTGACCGGCTATACCTTCAGCCTGTACGGCAGCCGGATGGATATCTACGAAGACCTGATCCTGCTGGGTAGCGGCGCCGGTATCGTGGCACTGGGCTGGTTCTGGGGCAGCTGGCGCTGGTTCTTCCCGCTGGCTGGTGTCATGTCGCTGCTGGCCATCGAGCTGTATGACCACAACCTGGCGCGCGCTAGCGAGAGCTTCGGCCTGAAGTTCCTGCTGTCCAGTCAGTCGTCGTTCATGTGGATGTGCACGCTGTTCTTCCTGGCCACCGCCGTGTACTGGGCAGGTTTGCTGTCGCGCTCTGCCTTGCTGAACCGCATCGGTAGCGGCCTGACCTGGGCGGCGTCGGCATTTGCCCTGGCCGGCCTGTTTACCCGCTGGTACGAGAGCTACCTGATTGCGCCCGACGTTGGCCGCATCCCGGTTTCCAACCTGTACGAAGTGTTCATCCTGTTCTGTCTGATCACCGCGCTGATGTACCTGTACTACGAGGCCAAGTTTGCCGCGCGCCAGCTGGGAGCTTTCGTGTTGCTGGTGATCACGGCGGCGGTGGGCTTCATCCTGTGGTACACCTTCGACCGCCAGGCACATACCATCCAGCCGCTGATCCCGGCGTTGCAGTCGTGGTGGATGAAGATTCACGTACCGGCCAACTTTGTCGGCTACGGTGCTTTTGCGCTGTCGGCCATGCTGGGTGTGGCGCAGCTGCTGTCGCGCCGTGGCATCCTGACCGACAAGCTGCCCAAGGCCGAAGTGATCGATGAAATGATGTACAAGGCCATCTCGGTGGGCTTCCTGTTCTTCACCATTGCCACCATCCTGGGTGCAATGTGGGCGGCGGATGCCTGGGGCGGCTACTGGAGCTGGGACCCGAAAGAAACCTGGGCGCTGATCGTGTGGCTGAACTACGCCGCCTGGCTGCACGTGCGGCTGGTAAAAGGCTGGCGCGGCGAGCCGCTGGCGTGGTGGGCGGTGATCGGCCTGCTGGTCACTACCTTTGCCTTTATCGGCGTGAACATGTTCCTGTCCGGCCTGCACTCCTACGGTTCGCTGTAAGCCTGTTGCGGCCAACCTTCCTGCCAGCCCTGCCACCCTGTGGCAGGGCTTTTTCATGCCGTGATGCCTCAGGCCAGCAAGTCGGCAATGCGCACGGCAACAATGTTCAGTGTAATGCCGGGCATGGCCGCGGTTTGCCCCGAGAGCTGCAGGGTATCGTGCAGCGGGTCGTACTGGCCGCTGACATCCAGCGTGTACTTATTCAGGCCGGGGATCAGCGACAGGATAGACGGGTTCCATTTCTGTACATGCATCTGCATGCTGACAGTGATGCAGTCGTTTTGCGCGCGGGTTTCCAGCAACTGCCCCTGGTAGGCAAAGCCGGTATCGCCGCCGTTAATGATGCCTTGGCGCAGGGATACCACGCCGGAGCCGAAATCTTCGCCGTTATTCTGGAAATGCAAACCGTACAAACCGTCCCGCACCATGGCCTTTGCCCTTATGTCATAGATGAGGCGGCCAGTATCCAGCAGAATGACAAGCCTGCCCAGCCTGTGAACAATGCACGGTATGAAGAATTTATGTGCCCTAGATCAAGAAACCCCGGCCGGTGCAGGCATAGCATGGTGTTAAAGCCACAGCGCAAGGTGTGGCGCCTACCCCACCAAGGAGAAAGCCATGTTCCCGGAATTTCGTGATCTGATCAGCAAACTGAAAACCGAAGACGCCCATTTCACCCGTCTTTTCGACAAGCACAACGAGCTGGACCAGCAAATCAAGAATATCGAAAACCGCATCGAGTCGGGCTCGGCGGTAGATATCGAAAACCTGAAGAAAGAAAAGCTGAAGCTCAAAGACGAGCTGTACGTGATTCTGAAAGCCAAAGCAGCCGAAGTGCTGTAGTACCGGCTGCCAAAAAAAAGCCCGCTGGCGATGCCTGCGGGCTTTTTGCTTTTCTGGCTAGCCTATCCAGACCAGCTGGTTACGCCCGGCCGATTTGGCGCGGTATAGCCGGCTATCGGCCAGCTCGAACAGCTCGCGCCAGTCTTCCACGCTTTGCGGTACCAGGCTGGCCACGCCAATGCTGGCGCTTAGCGCACTGCTCATCTTGCCGGGCTCCAGCAAGATGGTATTGATTTGCTGACACAGCTTGCTGGCCACCTCGCGTGCGCCCTGCACATTGGTGTCCGGCAGCAGCAGGCAAAACTCCTCGCCACCAAAGCGGCCAAAAATGTCGGCGGTGCGCACGTGCTCGGGAATCAGCTCGGCCAGCGCTTTCAGTGCCATATCGCCCCGGCTGTGGCCGTAGGTATCGTTAATGCGCTTGAAGTGGTCCAGGTCAATCATCAGCAGCGCCAGCGGGCGCTGCTGGCGGGCGTGCTGCGAGCAAGCCTTGCGCGCCAGCTCTTCGAAGCTGCGGCGGTTGAAAATGCCGGTGAGCGGGTCCAGCGTGGCTAGGGTGCGCAGCAGCGCCAGTTCCTGTTCCTTGCCGATCGCCATGAAGCACAGCGCCAGCAGTGGTGTGGCGATCAGCACCGGTAGCAGCAGCAGGGTGCCGATCTCGTACACGATGAAAGCCGGGTCGCTGGCACCCAGGTGCAGCGCGTACAGCAGCATGTACGTGGTGGCGAGCGTGCACAGGCCACCGGCCAGTTTGATGGGGAAAGGGCGTTCGGCTTGCAGTAACAGCAGCCAGGCGAGGCTGCCCAGATAGAGTGCGGCGACGCCTAGCGCCATGGCCAGATGCACGTAATAAACATGCGGTGGCATGGCCAGCAGGATGCCGGACAGTAATAGCAACAGGCCCGCGCCAAAACGCCGCTGGCCCGGTAGTGGAATAGGGGTACGCAGCAGGCGTGCAAAGCTGCCCAGCAACCAGCTACCCTTCAGCAGCAGCAGTACGCAGGCCAGTAGCGCCGTGTATAACGACGGCAGATAAGGCGAGTACAGCAGCGTCAGATAAAGCCCGGCCCCGGCAAGGTGTGCCCCTGCCCAGCGGTCGTAGATACCTTTGCGGCTACGTTGGCCGCGCAGCAGCCAGACGGTGACACCACAAACCAGGTAAATCAGCAGCAGGCACAGCTGAAGCGTGGCTGAATGAACGATTTCCATCGAGTGCTAAGTTGTTTAAGAAATGCTTACTAATAGGCGGGCTGAATAGTAACACGCTCTGCAGGATAAATGTTACGGGGGGTGTATGCCATGTTGTTGAATTTCAAGGAAAGTCTGCCGGGCTGGCAGTGATAGAATACGGGCATGGAACTCTATCGCTTACTGCAACAACAAGGCTTTGGCAGTCGCAAGGAATGCCGCAAGCTGATCGAATACGGCCTGGTCGACCTGAACGGGGACGCCGAATACGACTGGCGCCGCGATGTCGCCCCTGCCGACATCCACTCGCTACAGGTAGATGGCGAGCCGTGGACACTGCTGCCCGAGCCGTTTTACCTGCTGCTGCACAAGCCGGCAGGCTATGAAACCTCGCACAAACCCATCCACAACCCCAGTGTGTACCGCCTGCTGCCCCAGCAGATGGTGAACCTGGGTGTCTCGGCAGTCGGCCGCCTGGACGTGGATACCACCGGGCTGCTGCTATTTTCTACCGATGGCCAGTTTGTGCATGCGCTGACCTCGCCCAAGAAAGACGTCCCCAAACTGTATCGTGTCACCACCAAGCACCCGGTGAGCGCCGAGCTGCTGCAGCGCTTGCGCGAGGGGGTGCTGCTGCATGACGAGCAGGAAACCTTGGCCGCAGACAGCGCCGAGCAGGTGGGTGAGAATCTTCTGGACATGGCCATTACCCAGGGAAAATACCACCAGGTAAAACGCATGGTGGCCGCCGCAGGCAACCGCGTAGAGCAGCTGCATCGCCTGGCGCTGGGTAACCTGGCGCTGGGGAATTTGCCCGAAGGCGAATGGCGTCTGCTGTCGGCCACAGAGTTGGCCGCATTGGGGTTCGCCAGCCCGCAGACTTGAACCTGCATCCCTTTTGTCTGCAATAAAAAACCGCCTCATGGCGGTTTTTTCATAGGCTGGTGCGGGGCCTAACGCACGATGGGGCGCTGGCTGCTACGGCTGGCGTCTTCCAGCCCGCCCAGGTTTTGCAGGCGGGTGTAGCCCATTGCTTTCAGCGTTTCCAGCGCCAGTGCCGAGCGGCGGCCGCTACGGCAATACAGCTGGATGGGCGTGTCTTTGGCCGGTACCCGTGCGGCAATGGTCTGCGCAATGCTGTCTAGTGGTAGCAGCTGCGCGCCCTGCAGGTGGCCGTCGGCAAACTCCTCTGCCGTGCGCACGTCGATCAGCACCAACTTCTGGCTGGCTGCCGCCTGCGTGGCCGGCCCCGCCGGGCTGGCGGCGTAAACGTTGGCCGCAGCGGCCAGCGCCAGTGTGGTGGCAACAAGCAGGGTTTTCATGGCTAGCAGCCTTGTTGCAGGGCGATTTTCAGCGCAAGCGCCTGGTGCTGGGCGGCTTTGTCATCCTTGCCCAGCGTGGCAAACAGCTTGGACAGCTCGGCGTGGGCACACAGGGTGGGCTGCATGGAAACACTGGCTTCCAGGTAGCTTTGCGCCTTGCCCCATAGCTGCTCGGCCAGCGCCAGGCGGCCCAGTGCCAGCAGCAGCATGTGGTCACGCGGGCGCGATTTCAGCCAGTTTTCCGCGTCGCGCATCAGCGTCAGGCGACGCTGGCTGTCGATGTGCTCGGCCAGCATGCCCAGCTCGCGTGCCAGTTCCGGTGTGGCTTGTTCTTCGTCCGACAGCGCGGTGGCAATCAGCTCGGCGGCCAGCGGGTAGGTATCCAGTGCGATCAGGTGGCGGGAAATATCCACCACCAGGTCCGGGTTCTGCTTTTCTACGCCCGGGATACGTTTGAGCCAGTCGCGTACCTCGCGTTCGCTACCCAGCCCCAGCAGTTGTTGGCGATAGGCGGCCAGGCGGTAGCGGCGGGCTTGCTCGGCTTCCAGCGCGTCGGCTTTCAGCAGCTTTTCGGTGATCTGCAGCACTTGTTCCGGCTGCTTCAGCAGCATGCGGATTTTCAGTTCCAGGCGCAGGGCCGAGGTCAGGTTGCTGCTGATGGCACGCGCACGTTCGATGGCGGCCAACGCCTCCAGCGGCTGTTTGGCGTCCATGCGGATTTGCGCTTCCACCATATGGCGTGCCAGCTGGATGCGCTGGGGCATGTTTTCCAGGCGGCTGAGGTAACCGTCGCGCTTGGCGTTGTCGCCCACACTGGCGGCAGAGCGGGCGGCAATCATCAGCGCCAGGGCGCGGTTTTCATCCGAGTACTCGTCGTCTATGGATTTCAGCGCTTCGCGCTCGGCACGCTGGTAGCGGCCCTCGAACAGCGAAATCGAGGCTTCACGCAGCGCGTGGCGGGCGGCGCGCAGTTTTTTCTGGCGCTGGAAAGCACGTACTTCCTGCGGCAGGTTGGCCGCCAGGCCCAGCAGGCGCAGCACGGCGTACGCTACCAGCACCAGCACCACCACGGTGATGATCAGCAGGTTGAACGACACTTCCATGCGGTACGGCGGCACAAACAGGATGGCGTAGCCGGTATTCAGGGTAGAGGCCAGGCCAATCAGTACCGCCAGGGCAAACAGCCCGACAATCCAGAACACAAATCTCACGGCTTACTCCACGGTATTGCCCTGCGCATCGCGCACGGCTTTCAGGCTGGCAGACAGATCGGGCAGGGTCACGTTCAGGCGGGCGGCGGCCAGCTCGGCCAGTGTGGCCTGCCATTTCTGTGTGGCCGGGGCGTCGCGGTCGAAATAGCGTGCACCGTACTGGGCGGCAGCGGCCAGGTCGGCCTGGTAGGTGGCGCCGTCGCGCTGGGTCAGTGCCAGGCGGGCGTCCAGCAGGCGCAGCTTGATGTTCTCACGCAGGAAGAACGCTTGCTCTGGCGACAGCAGCAGTGCCTCGGGTTTGTCCATGCGGCGTATGCGTACCATCTCGCCCAGGCTTTGCGTGACGTCGGCCAGCAGGCGTTCCCACCATGGTGCGTCATGCGGCAGTGCCGGGCGGGCGGTGGTGGTAGCCAGGCGGTGGTGGTCGATCACCAGCGGCAGGGTTTCCGCGCCCAGCATCAGGGTATCCAGCTTCACGGTCAGGCCTACGCTATCCAGGTAGGGCAGCGCCTTGAGCGTTTCCAGGTCTTTGGAAACGGCTTTTTTCACCGGAATCAGCGCCGGGTTGTCGAAGCGGGCCAGGCGGTTGTCCACCATTTCCAGTGCGGTAATGGCGCCGCTGACGTTACCGGCCAGCTGCAGCTGCTGGCTGGCAATGCCCAGCGTGTGTTCTACCTCGGACAGCAGCCAGTCGCTGCGGTTTTTGGTTAGCTCCTGGTACATGGCGCCCAGGGTGGCGTACTGGCCGGCCGATTCGTTGACGCGGGCTTCCAGCAGCACCAGCTTGGCTTCGGCGGCGCGCGTGGCGGCCAGGGCTTGCTCGGTTTGGGTCTGGATGGCTTTGGTGTTGCCGCCGCTCTCGGCCAGGCGGCTGGCCAGGGCTTGCTTGGCTTCGTTCAGCTGCTGGCGGCTGTCCAGGTATTGCCAGCCGGTAACACCCAGCGCAATCAGGGAAACAATCAGCGCGAGGTTGACGGTTTTCTTGGCTGGCAGCGCGCTGCCGGTTTCTACTGGGGTGGCTTCGCTCATGGGATCTCGTGGTGACCGCAAGGTTGCCGCGCTAGGCGGCAGGGTTGCTGGATCCGGCGCGGGGCGCCGTATGACTGCAGGGCATTGTAACGCCGCCTTGGTGGGGCTGCCAGCCGCTTAACGCGCCAGCATGGCGGCCAGGGCGCTGGCGCTGCCGTCGCAAAGTGATATATCGGCCACACCGTACTGGCGCAAACGCAGGGCGATGCGCGGGTGCAGGGTGTAAAACGGCAGCGTGCACAGCAGGGCGCGCTGCGCCGCCTGCGCTTGGCCGAACAGCGCATCGGCAATCTCGCTGGAGGTCACCAGCAGGCCGGCCAGCTGGCCCGCGGTGTGCAATGCGGCCAACCCTGCCCAGTCCGGCGGGCTGACCTCGCGCTGGTAGATGTCGGCGTGGCGCACCAGCGCACCGCGTGCGGCAAGGGTTTCCCCGAGCTGGGCGCGCCCGCCGTGGCCACGCACAATCAGGACACGCTGGCCGGCCAGCTGCTGCAGGGCAGGGTGGGCCAGCAGGGCGTCGCTGTCGTTGCCGGTTTCGGGGTATAGCACCGGGCGCTGGCTTTGCTGCATCAGCTTGTCGGCGCTGGCGCGGCCAACGCAGGCCAGCTGTACCGTGGCGGGCAGTGTGCCTGCCAGTACCGGCCAGCCGATATCGATGGCTGACGGGCTGACAAAAACCAGCCAGTGGCTGACGCGTGCCAGCGCCGGTAGCGTGGCCAGCGCGCTGTCGTCCGCTACCGTGTCCAGCACGCTAAAAGGCTGCGCCGCCACACCCAGCGAGGCCAGCGCAGCCTGCAGGCGGGCAGCCTGAGCCGGGGGGCGCACCAGCAGCAGCGTACCGGCCATGGCTTATTTGGCGGCCTGTTCGGCGATAACAGCCTCGATCAGCGGTGCCGCGTCCTGATCCAGCAGTTTTTTGGCTACGGCGCGGCCCAGGGCGTCGGCGTAGTCACGCGGGGCGCTGGCGCTGGCGGTGAGCATCACCGAGCCGTCCGGGTGCGCCACGAAGCCGCCCAGGGTGATGAGGTCGTCGGTAATGGTGGCAAAGCCGCCGATAGGGATCTGGCAGCTACCGCCCAGCACGCGCGAGAAGGCGCGTTCGGCGCTGACGCAGGCGTGGGTATCGGCATGGTTCAGCGGCGCCAGCAGGGCGACGAGGTCGTCGCGGTCGGCGCGGATCTCGATACCCAGCGCGCCCTGGCCCACAGCGGGCAGGCTTTCCGACGGTGCCAGCTCCTGGCGGATGCGCTCGCTCAGCTCCAGGCGCTTCAGGCCGGCGGCGGCCAGGATGATGGCGTCGAATTCGCCGTCGTCCAGCTTGCGCAGGCGGGTTTGCACATTACCGCGCAGCGGCTTGATGACCAGATGCGGGAAGCGGGCGCGCAGCTGCGATTCGCGGCGCAGGCTGGAGGTGCCCACCACGGCGCCGTGCGGCAGCTCGTGCAGGCTGGTGTAACGGTTGGAAACCAGCGCGTCGCGCGGGTCTTCGCGCTCGCAGATGGCGGCCAGAGTAAAGCCTTCCGGCAGGTTCATCGGCACGTCCTTGATGGAGTGCACGGCGATATCGGCGCGGCCTTCTTGCAGGGCCAGCTCCAGCTCTTTCACAAACAGGCCCTTGCCACCGATCTTGGACAGGGTTTTGTCCAGGATCTGGTCGCCCTGGGTGGTCATGCCCAGAATCTCTACCGTGAGCTGCGGGTACAGCGCCTCAAGGCGGGCTTTGATGTGTTCGGCCTGCCACATGGCGAGTTTGCTTTCGCGGCTGGCGATGACGAGCTTGTTCATGAACGGCGGTCCTGCGCTAAGAAAAGGATGGCCGGCATTCTAGCACGCACACGGCGGCCAACCTTGATGCAGGGCAGGGTGTGTGTAGCTGCAACAGTACTTGTAGTTTAACTACACGCTACGCCGCTTTTGCGGCAGGATTACAGCAGTAAGGCCAGCATCAGCGGCATGGTGAGCATGGCAGCCAGTGTCGAGGAGGTGACCACCGCCGCCGCCAGCTCGCCATCGCCCTGCATGCGTACGGCCAGGATATAGGCCGAGGTGGCGGTGGGCAGCATGCTCATCACCAGCGCCGCCTGGCGGTACAGGCCGCTAACGCCCAAGAGCCCGGTGGCCAGTACGGCGATGGCAGGTAGCAACAGCAGCTTGATGGCGTTCCAGTACAGTAGCGGGCTGCTATGGCGGCGCAGTGCGGCAAAGCGCAGCCCGGCGCCCACGGTAATCAGCCCCAGTGGCAGCGCGGCGGCCGCCAGGTGGTCGATGGCGGCAAACAGCGGCGCCGGGACGTGCAGGCCGGCCAGGTTGGCCGCCAGCCCGCTGCTGATGCCCCAGATAATGGGGTTGCGCAGCAGCTCGTACAGCATGCCGCGTTCGCTGCCGTGCGCCAGCTGGCCCACCGCCATCACGTTGACCACCGGCACCATGCTGCCGCACAGCAGCGCGATGGTGGCAATGCCGGGCTCGCCGGCCAGCGAGCCCATCACGGCAAAGCCGACGTAGGTGTTGAAGCGGTACGCGCCCTGGTTGCCGGCGGCAAAGCTGGCCTGCGGCAGCCGGAACAGCGGCTTGGCCGTGCTGCCCAGCACAAAGGCGCTGGCGGTAAACAGCAGGCCTGCGGCCAACATCGGCAGGCTGGCAGCCAGGTCCAGCTGCGCCCGCGCCAGCGCGCGGAACAGCAGCGGCGGGAACAGCACGAAGTAAACGAATTTCTCGGCCTCCGCCCAGAACGCAGGCGCCAGCCAGCCGCTGCGCCGCAGGGCGAAGCCGAACAGGATAAGCAGGAAATCGGGAATGAGGATCAGGGCGGTGTCCATGCCGGCCATCTTCGCAATGTTTGTCACAATAAAATATCAGGGAAATAGAGTATGAACGATCAGGACAAGGATTTACCGCTACGCGAAGACCTGGCACGGCTGAACCGCCTGCTGGAAGCGCTGCTGCTGGAGCAGGAAGGCGCCGAAGTGGTGGACGAGATCCGTGCCATCCCGGGCGGCGCGCAGCGCCACGACGCCGAGGCCGACGCGCTGGTAGAGCGCCTGTCGCCCGCCACCACCACCGCGCTGGTGCGCGCCTGTGGTTTGTATTCGCAGCTGTTCAATATTGCCGAAGACTTGCACCACGCCCGCCGCCGCCGTGCCCACCAGCGCGCTGGCAGCGCGCCGCAACGCGGCAGCTTGTCGCGTGCGCTGGCCTGCCTGCACGAAAGCGGCGTGGACTTTGCCAGCCTGAACGCCGCGCTGCAGGACGCCAGCGTCAGCGCCGTGCTGACCGCCCACCCTACCGAAGTACAGCGCCAGAGCGTGCTGGACGGCCACCGCGCCGTGCGCAAGTTCTTGCAGCAGCTGTCGTCTTCCGACATCACCCCGGAAGAAGAAGCCGAAGTCGAGGCCAAGCTGCAGCGCGTCATCCACACGCTGTGGCAAACCACCGAGATCCGCCCGTTCAAGATGACGGTGGCCGACGAGATCGAAAACGGCGTGGCCTACCACCCGCTGTCGTTCTTCCAGGCCATTCCCGCGCTGTACGAGCGCCTGGGCCGCCAGATGCGCGAGCTGTGGGGCCAGGACGCGGCGATACCGTCCTTCCTGCGCGTGGGCAGCTGGATCGGCGGCGACCGCGACGGCAACCCCAATGTGGACGCCGGCGTGCTGCGCCACGCCATTACCCGCCAGGCCGAGGTGGCGTTCAAGCACTACTTCTACGAGCTGGCCGGCCTGTACCGCGAGCTGTCGCTGTCGTCGCGCCACATCCGGGTGTCACCTGCTGTGGCCGCGTTGGCCGCCGCCTCGCCCGATAGCGCCATCAGCCGCCGCGAAGAGCCGTACCGGCTGGCGCTGGCCACCATCGAAGGCCGCCTGTCGGCTACTGCGGCCAACCTGGGCCTGCCGCTGCGCGGCCGCTGGACCGCCGGCGACGCCTACCCCGATACCGACGCGCTGCAGGCCGACCTGGCTGCGCTGCGCGACTCGCTGGCCGCCAACGGCAGCGCCTTGCTGGTGTACGGCCGGCTGGGCAAGCTGGCGCGCGCGGTGGACGTGTTCGGCTTCTATCTGATGCCGCTGGACCTGCGCCAGCACGCCGAAAAGCACGCTGGTGTCGTAGGCGAGCTGTTTGCCCACGCCAATCTGGAACACTACGCCGCGCTGGATGAAGCCGCCCGCGTGCGCGTACTGCTGCGCGAGCTGGCCACGCCGCGCCTGCTGTACTCGCCCTTCCTCAACTATAGCGCCGACAGCGAAAAAGAGCTGGCCATCTTCCGCGAAGCGGCGCTGGTGCAGCAGCAGTTCGGCCAGGGCGCCATCGCCCAGTGCATTATTTCCAACTGCGCCAGCGTGTCCGACATCCTGGCGCTGGCGCTGCTGGCCAAGGAAAGCGGCCTGCTGCGGCTGGATGGCGGCGTGCCGGCCATCAGCCTGAACCTGGTGCCGCTGTTTGAAACCATTGCCGACCTGGACGCCTCGGCCGCCATCATGCAGCAGCTGTTTGCGCTGCCGTGGTACCAGCAGCTGCTGAAGAGCCGCGGCAGCGTGCAGGAAGTGATGCTGGGCTACTCCGACAGCAACAAGGACGGCGGCTATCTCACCAGCCAGTGGGAGCTGTACCAGGCCGAGCAGCGCCTGGTGCGCGTGTTCGACGCCGCCGGTATCAAGATGCGCCTGTTCCACGGCCGTGGCGGTTCGGTTGGCCGCGGCGGTGGCCCGTCGTACGAGGCCATCATGGCGCAGCCGGCCGGTACCGTGGTTGGCCGCATCCGCATTACCGAGCAGGGCGAGATCATTACCGCCAAGTTTGCCGACCCGGACAACGCCACCCGCAACCTGGAGGCGCTGGTAGCGGCCACGCTGGAGGCCACGCTGAGCCAGGGTAGCCAGCAGGATACCGACGAAAGCGTGCTGGCCGAGCTGTCCGGCCACGCCTACCGCACCTACCGCGCGCTAGTGGAATCGGACGGCTTCATGCAGTACTTCATGGAAGCCACGCCGATCAGCGCCATCGCCAAACTCAACATCGGCAGCCGCCCGGCCTCGCGCAAGGCGCTGGCCAGCATCAAGGACCTGCGCGCCATTCCGTGGGTGTTCTCGTGGTCGCAATCGAGGGTGATGCTGCCGGGCTGGTACGGTTTCGGTAGCGCGGTGAAAGCGTTCCTGGCCGCGCACGGTAACGACGCCGGCCTGGCGCAGCTGCAAGCGCTGTACCGCCAGTCGCCGTTCTTCCAGGTGATGCTGTCCAATATGGAGCAGGTACTGGCCAAGGCCGACCTGCAGATCGCCCGCCGCTACGCCGCGCTGGTGGGCGACGATGCGCTGGCCGACCGCCTGTTTGGCGGCCTGCAGGCCGAGTTCGACAAGACGCTGGCGGCGTTCTTTGCCATCACCGGCCAGGACAAGCTGCTGCAGGGCAACCCCACGCTGGCACGCAGCCTGGATACCCGCCTGCCCTACCTGGACGCGCTGAACCTGCTGCAGGTAAAACTGCTGCAGCGCCTGCGCCAGGAGCCGGACGACGAGGCCGCGCTGTACGCCATCCACCTCACCATCAACGGCATCTCCGCCGGCCTGCGCAACAGCGGCTAAGGTTGGCCGCAGGGCAAGACCAAGCCGGTCCGCGTGTGCGGGCCGGCTTTTTTCATGGCTACAAGGTGGGGCTACGGCGCGTTACACAGCGTGACATTTGGCGCCTGTCGGCAGCTGGCCATGCTGTGGATAATCGTTGCTTACACAGCGGAGGGCGCGGCGATGAGCGATCACGGCAAGGACATCCAATACCTGGCAGAACACCTGCTGCATACCGGCGTGGGCGGGCTGGCCAACCGCGAATTACAAGCCTTGATGCGCATCTCGCGCAAGCTGCAGTCGGTGCGGCCGGAGCAGGCGCTGCCCGACCACGGCCCCACGCTGGGCGAGCGGCTGGCCGACCGCGTGGCCGAGTTCGGCGGCTCGTGGACCTTCATCATGATTTTCGGCAGCTTCCTGTTTGGCTGGGCGTTCATCAACAGCGAACTGCTGGGCACCAAGGCGTTCGACCCCTATCCGTATATCTTCCTGAACCTGATGCTGTCGATGCTGGCCGCCATCCAGGCGCCCATCATCATGATGTCGCAGAACCGCCAGGCCGCGCGCGACCGCATGACGATGATCCGCGACTTCGAGGTGAACCTGAAGGCCGAGGCGGCGATCGACAGCCTGCACAAGCGCATGGACCACCTGACCTGGGAAGTGCTGTCCGACCTGGACCTGATCAAACAGGCGCAGCGCGAGCAGCTGCGCCATGTTGCCGCCGCCGTACCGGTAGCGCCCGACAGCGCGCCGGGTCGCCCCGACGCCAGCGCCAGTTAGGCGCCGCGCAAGGTATGCAGCTTCAGCGGCAGCGGCTCGCCCAGCCAGCGCGCCGCCGTGGTGTGGCCAATCACTTCGTTGTCCAGCTCCGGGTGCAGCAGCACCGGCAGGCCGTCGCGGTATTGTTCCAGCAGGGCGGTAACGGCCGGTAGCAGCGTCTCGGCAAAGTCGATCTCGAACATCGGCCGCGTGTGCGGGCCTACTTCGCGCTCGATCAGCCGCCCTAGCCAGCAGCCGGCCGGCAGGCGCGGCGCCAGCGTGGCGTGCAGGGTGGCTGCTTGTGTGGTTTGTTCTGGCAGAAAATAAACATGGGCGTGATAAATAGTGGTCATTGTGTGCGTGTGATGTGGTTTTGGCGCCATGTTATCGCACGTGGCGGGGTTTTTGTAGCGGGTGGGTGCCGGTGGCGACATGGTGTGCCGTGGGGTGGTGCTAGCACTGGCTAGCTGGCCGCCAGCCGCCATTTGCGGCACTATCACCGGGTATTCACTCGGGATTCGATATGACCACCCCTCAGGCGCCGTCCGGGCGCGGCATTGCGCTGTCGATCAGCGCCTCGCTGCTGTTTTCGCTGTTGCCGGCTTACGTTACCCAGTTGCGGCCGCTGGATGGTCTGGGCATTTTTGCCTGGCGCATCCTGTGCACACTGCCCGGTGTGTTGCTGATCGTGCTGCTCACTGGCAAGCGCCAGGCGTTTGCCGATAGCTGGCAGCGCATGTGGCGGCAACCGGCGCTGCTGGGGGCGGTGGCCGGTATGGCCGCGCTGATGGGGGTGCAGCTGTGGCTGTTCCTGTGGGCACCGCTGCACGGCCAGGTGATGGCGGTGTCGATGGGCTACTTTCTGGCGCCGCTGGTGATGGTGCTGGTGGGGCGGCTGTTGTACGGCGAGCGGCTGTACCGGCTGCAGGCTATCGCCGTCGGCTTGGCGCTGCTGGGCGTGCTGCACGAGCTATGGCTGACGCGTGCCATTGCCTGGCCCACGCTGCTGGTGGTGCTGGGCTACCCGCCGTATTTTGTGTTGCGTCGCAAGAGCGGGCTGGACCCGGTGTGCGGCTTTGCGCTGGAAATGGCGCTGATGTTCCCGGTGGCGCTGGCCATGCTGTTGTGGCTGGGGCCGGCCGGCTGGGGCGTGCTGGACGAAGCGCGTTTCTGGTGGCTGCTGCCGGGGCTGGGCATCCTCAGCTCCATCGCGCTGCTGTGCAATATCGCCGCCAGCCACCTGCTGCCGATGGGGCTGTGGGGGCTGCTGGGTTATGTGGAGCCGGCGCTGCTGTTCGTGCTGGCCATCGCCTTTCTGGGCGAACCGCTGGGCGCCGACGGTTTGCTGACCTATGGCCCGATCTGGGGCGCGATTATCCTGGTTGCCATCCATACCCTGCGTCAGCAACGCAAGCTGGCGCTGTCTGTGAGGACGTCACCATGAAAAAGATTTTGCTGGCGCTGACCATGGCGGCCACGACCTTGGCTGCAGCAGCGCAAACCACGCTGGCGGTACCGGTGCGCCAGGGTTGGTTTGACGGCCAGCCGGTGTGGTACCTCACTACCGACGCCTCGCGCGCCGACGCCGCCATCGACAATGCGGCCAACCTGGTGCCACGGCTCGCCAACGCCTTGCCGCTAAGCCGCCACGAGCCCAACCCGCGCTCGGTGCTGGACCGCATCTACAAGTTTGCCGCCCAGCCCAGCGTGCTGCCGTCCATTCCGCAGCCTTTGGGTGCGGCCAACCGTGACCGCGCCTACTCGCCGCTGTGGGACGTGATCATGGTGCACTGGCAGCCCGGCCGTACCGTGCGCGAGCTGCGTTCGGTGGACGAGGTGCTGGCGGCGGAGGATGCCGGCGATATCCGGCTGCAGCCGCTGGACCTGGTGGTGAACTGCCCGGTGCTGCAGGTTGGCCGCCAGGCGCTGCCCGGCATAACGCCACTGCCCTGGCCATAAAAAAGCCCGGCGCAAGGCCGGGCGGGTGTTGTCGGGTGGGCGCTGCGGCTAGAAGCGGTGTCCCACGCTGAGCTTGAGGTTGCGCCCCGGCGCGTATACGGCCTCGCTCATATAAGGCTGGTAGCTGCGGTTGAACACGTTGTCGATGCTGATGTCGGCAAAGTTGTCTTTCAAGGCACCTTGCCCCTGCCAGCGCGCAAACACGCTGTGCACGCTGTAACCCAGCGCGGTGGGCAGGGCATAGCTGGCGACCTGGTCGTTCGGCTCGCGGTCCTGCTTGCGCACGAACTTGCCCTGCCAGCCGATGGCCAGCCCCAGCGCCGGTAGCTTGCCGCCGACGGTCAGCACCGCTTTGCGCGGGCTGACGTCACTGACTGGCTGGTTCTGGCCCCACGGGTTGCGCACCGAGCCGGTGTGCTGGCCGCGCATCCAGCTCAGCGCGGCGCTGGCAAACAGGCTGCGGCTGTCGTAATGCAGCTCCAGCTCCAGCCCTTCGGTACGGTAGCCGGGCAGGTTGCGGTAGAACGATTGCTTGCCGGGGTTGGGGGTGCCGGGTTCGTACATGACGCCAAAGCGCTTGTGGATATTGTCGTGCACGATGTTGCGGTAGGCGGTAACGGTGCCGACCAGGCTGTCGTCGCGGCTGAACAGGCCTTGTTCTTCCAGTTTCAGGCCGCCACGCAGGGCGGTCAGCCGTTCTTTGCGTAGCCCGCGGCTGCTCTTGGGCGCGCTGCTGGCGGTGCTTTGCACTTCGTACTGCTCGTCGATGACCGGGGCACGCCAGGTGTGGCCTGCGTCGGCAAACAGGTTGAGGTTGCGTAGTGCTTGCAGGCTCAGGGCCAGGTGCTTGCTCCAGCCGCTGTAGCTGACTGCGCGGTAATCGTGGCCGGCCTGCGGGTCGTTGTAGCGCGGTGCCAGGTTGGGCACGCCTTCGTTGTCTACCTTGTCGTAGCGCAGGCCGGGGGTGACGCTGAGCGGGCCGTACTGCAGCTGGTATTCGGCGTAGCCGCCCAGCGTGTCCTGGAAGCCGGACGGCATGTAGTAGGGCTGCATCCAGCCGTAGTTGTAGCTGGCGTCGCTACTGCGGTTGCGCAGGTACATCAGCGTGTCGCGGCGCTGACGGTGGCTTTGCACGCCGATGGCCAGTTGCTGCGGCAGCGTGTCGCTGCCCAGCTGGGCGGTATTGCTCAACTCGAACTGCTCGTCGCGGTAGGCGGTGTGGCTCTGGTGACCCAGGCTGGCGGCAAAGTCGCTGCTGACGCTATCGGGGCGGCGGTCATCCTGCCGGCTGGCCGAGCGGCTATAGCGCAGGTTCAGCGCTAGCCACGGCAGTTCGGCCGGCGCGTACTGCCATTGTGCCACCCGCGTTTCGTCGCGCTGCTCGCGCCATAGCACCTTGCGGCGCCAGGCTTCTTCCAGGCCGTAGCGCTTGATGTCGGCCTGCGTCGGCGCCGGGATGTCGTCGCGCTTGGCGGCAAACGGCGACCATTCGGCGCTGTTGCTGTCTATCATCGACAGCGTCAAGCGGCTTTCGCCCAGCGGCAGCGCCAGTTTCAGCAGTGTGGATTCGCTGTTGGTGGCGGAAAACGGGTAGGCGGTGCCGTCGGCGCGGCGCTGGTTGTTGCCATCGCGGCGGGTCAGCGAGGCTAGCAGCTCGACAGGGAGTGCTTGTTGGCCGCGGGCAAACACTGTGGCGCTGCCCACGTGCTGGCCGTCGTTGTTGTGGCGGCCGAATTTCAGCAGGCCGCCGATGTGTTCTCCGGGGCGCAGCAGGTCGCGTGCGTCCTTGCTCTCGACGCGGATGGTACCGCCAAAGCCGCCATTGCCGTAGCGCACCGAGTGCGCACCCTTGTCCACGCTGACCTGTTTGATCAGTTCCGGCTCGATGAACAGCGAGCCCTGCCGGTATTTCTCGAAGCCCTTGTTGGCGCCATCCAGCTGTACCCGCACGTCTTCGGTATCGCCAAAACCCCAGATGTTCAGCGACTGCCCACCTGGGCGCGAATTGCCGTTCAGGTCCACGCCGGGCAGGTTATCCAGCAGGTGCGGTACGCTGATCGCTTGCTGGCTGTCGATTTCATCCGGTGTGATGCTGGTCTTTCCTGGTGCAATTGGCCGCACTGCGGTGACGGTGACGGTTGGTAGTGTGATTTCTTCAGCGTTTGCCGGTATGAAAATGGCTTGTATGGCCAGTAGTGTTGGCAGAGTGTGTCGCATGCGCATGATTTGTTGTGATTGTTTTGTTATTGATAATCATTATTATTATAAAGTCAAAACAAAGCAGCAATCAAACTGTCATGTCGCCAGGGTGTGGCCTGCGCTCAGGCCTGCCAGCCGTCCGGCACGCGGCCAAAGCGCAATTGCGGCGTGCAGTGCCAGTCGGCGCACTGCTGTAGCGCTTTCAGGATGTCCTGCTGCAGGCGCTTGCCCGGCTTGATGCCGGGCTCCAGGTACAGCGCTTTCACCTCGAACACGCCCTGCGCGCGGTGCGCCTTGGCGTCCAGCCGCCCCACCAGTTGGCCGCGTACCAACAGCGGCAGCACAAAGTAGCCGTACTGGCGCTTGGGCGCCGGGGTATAGCACTCGATGCGGTAGTCAAAGCCGAACAGCTGGCTGGCGCGCGCGCGGTGCCACACCACCGGGTCGAACGGCGACAGCACGGTGCAGGCGCTGGCTTTCAGCTGGCCGTCTGCGGCCAACCTTAATGTGTCTTGCAGGCTGTGGTGCACGTAGCTGTCGCCTTTCAGACCTGCTACCTGTACCGGCAGCAGTTCGCCGCTGTCGACCAGCGGCGCCAGCTCGGCGGCGCTGACCTTGCCGCGCAGACGGAAGTAGTCGCCCACCCAGCCGGCTTGCACCAGGCCCAGCGCACGGCAGCTGGCGCGGATCATGTCGTGGCGGGCGCTGGCTGGCGTGGGCAGGTGCTGCGCGTCGTCCCAATGCGGCAGCACGCGCTCGGCCAGGTCGTACACGCGCTGGAAGTTCTCGCGCTGGCGCACCATCAGTTGGCCGCTGGTGAACAGCACTTCCAGGTGGCGTTTTTCCGGCTTCCAGTCCCACCAGCCATTGCCCTTGCCGCCCTGGCGCGCAAAGTCGCGCGAGCGTACCGGGCCGTGCTGGCGGATGTGCGCCAGCAGCTGGTCGATGTCGGCGCGGTGTTTGTCCATCCAGCTGACCGAGTACTTCCAGCCCATGGCCGCCGGGTCCAGCATGCGGTGGCGCAGCAGGCGGTAGTCTTCTACCGGTACAAAGCAGGCCTCGTGCGCCCAGTACTCGAACAGCGCGCCGTCGGCCAGCAGGCTGTCCAGCCAGGCCGGGTCGTAGTGCCCCAGGCGGCTGTACAGCACCAGGTAGGGGCTGCGCGCCACTACGCTGATGGTGTCGATCTGCAGCAGTGCCATGCGGCGGATGGCGGCCAGTACATCGTCGCGGCTGGCTTTGCGCCGTGGCGGGGTGAGCAGGCCCTGGGCGGCCAGGTGCAACGCGCGGGCGTCGGCAAGCGACAGGTGGGTGGTGGTCATGGCAATAAAATGACAGCGTGAACAGTGTGTACAGCATAGCCGTTCGCCAGTGCTGCCGGTCAACGGTAGAATGCTGTCGGCCTGTCACGACGGGCAGTTTCTTGTATGGCATTTTCATGCCATGGTGTACCGCCCGGCCAGTATTGGCAGGGCGTCTTGTTCTTTAAGTGCGCCAGCGCAGCGGCAGCCATTGCCGGGTGCGGCGCCACGTGGGCCCATGGCCTTTATACCAACCTGAACCGCGGCGGCGATCCCGCTACGGCAAGGAGCGATCTTTATGTTGTTTTCCTGGTTTGAACGCCGGGTAGATGCCTACCCGGATACCCCCCCGCCACAACCCCCGAAAGGGTTTTTCCCGTTTGTCTGGTCGGCCACCGCCGGCATGCGCGGCCTGATTCTGGGCATGGCGCTGCTGACGGCCACCATCGGTGCGTTCGAGGCGCTGCTGTTTTCCATGCTGGGCTCGATTGTGGACTGGCTCAGCCACGTGCCACCAGCGCAGCTATGGGACAAGGAGCGCGACAACCTGCTGCTCTTGGCCGCCATCCTGCTGGCCAGCCCGCTGCTGATTGCGCTGCAGGCCATGGCCAAGTACCAGGGCCTGTTCGGTAATTTCCCTATGCGTTTGCGCTGGCATTTTCACCGCCACCTGCTGAACCAGAGCATGGCCTTTTACCAGGACGAGTTTGCCGGCCGCGTGTCGGCCAAGGTGATGCAGACCGCACTGGCAGTGCGCGACACGGTGCTGATCATTACCGACATCATGGTGTTTGTGGTGATCTACTTCATCACCATGGTGGCGGTGGTGGGCAGCTTCGACGCGGTGTTGCTGTGGCCCTTCCTGGCGTGGCTGGCGCTGTACGCGGTTACGCTGCGCTTCTTTGTGCCACGCCTCGGCCGTGCCGCCAGCCAGCAGGCCGACGCGCGCAGCCTGATGACCGGCCGCATTACCGACGCCTACACCAATATCGCCACCGTCAAACTGTTCTCGCAGGGTAACCACGAGGCGCGTTTTGCCAAGGGCGCGATGCAGGAGTTCATGCAGACCGCCTACCGCCAGATGCGCTTGGTCAGCGGTTTCGAGATTGTTAACCACATTCTCAGCATGGGCCTGATTGCCAGCACCGCCGGCGCCACGCTGTGGCTGTGGAGCCGCGGCGAGGTGGGCGTGGGCGCAGTGGCGGCGGCTACGGCCATGGCGCTGCGCCTGAACGGTGTGTCGCACTGGATCATGTGGGAGATGTCCAGCCTGTTCGAGAACATCGGCACGGTGCAGGACGGCATTACCACGCTGTCGCGCCCGATTGCCATCCACGACGCGCCGGACGCCCGGCCGCTACAGGTTGGCCGCGGCGAGCTGCGTTTCGACAACGTGCGCTTCAGCTACGGCGGCGAAAAAGTGGTGATCGATGGCCTCAACCTCACCATCCGCCCCGGCGAGAAAATCGGCCTGGTTGGCCGCAGCGGCGCCGGCAAGTCCACCATCGTCAACCTGCTGCTGCGCTTTTACGAGCTGGAAAGCGGCCGCATCCTGATCGACGGCCAGGACATCCGCCAGGTCACGCAGGACAGCCTGCGCGCGCAGGTGGGCATGGTGACGCAGGACACCTCGCTGCTGCACCGCTCGGTGCGCGACAACCTGTGTTACGGCCGTATGCAGGCCAGCGACGAGGAAATGATCGCCGCCGCGCAAAAGGCCGAGGCGCACGAGTTCATCCTGCAGCTGACCGACCCCAAGGGCCGTACCGGCTACGACGCCCACGTGGGCGAGCGCGGCGTGAAGCTATCCGGCGGCCAGCGCCAGCGCGTGGCCATCGCCCGCGTGATGCTGAAGGACGCGCCCATCCTGCTGCTGGACGAAGCCACCAGCGCGCTGGATTCTGAGGTAGAAGCGGCCATCCAGAGCAGCCTGTACCGGCTGATGGAAGGCAAAACCGTGGTGGCCATCGCGCACCGCTTGTCCACCATCGCCGCCATGGACCGGCTGATCGTGCTGGACAAGGGCCGGGTGGTGGAAGAGGGCAGCCACGAGCAACTGCTGGCCAAGGGCGGCTTGTACGCCCGGCTGTGGGCGCACCAGAGCGGCGGTTTCCTCGGTGAGGAGATCGACCCGGAAGAAGAAGCCGCGCTGGCTGCCGGCTAAGGTTGGCCGCAGGCTGACAAAAGCCCCCTTCTGCGGAAGGGGGCTTTTTCTAGTGGCGGGGCGGGCGCAATAAAGTAGTTTTTACACTACGCCTTGCCGCCGATCAGCCAGCTGTTTGCGCTTTTTACGCAACAAAAAGGCGGATATCAATATCAAATTTTGATGGCAGTTGAGTTAAAGCAGACAGGGTTGTACCTAGTTGACTACAGCTGCGCGATAATGCCGCAGCCCCCTCAGGGCGGCCTACCAGACCCGCCCGGCCTTCGGGAAGGGGGCGGGTTTTGTCGGCTGCTCTGCCCAACTCATGACGAGGTAGACATGACCCTGCAAGCCCCGAGCTTTGTTCGCCACCAGAAACTGATCGACTGGGTAGCCGAAGTGGCCGCCCTCACCAAACCGGCTGCCATCCACTGGGTAGACGGCTCCGAAGCGGAAAACCAGCAGCTGCTGGCCAAGATGGTGGCCGCCGGCACCCTTACCGCGCTGAACCCGGAAAAACGCCCCAACTCCTACGCCGCCTTCTCCGACCCGTCCGATGTGGCCCGCGTGGAAGACCGCACCTTTGTGTGCAGCGCCCGCCGCGAAGACGCCGGCCCTAACAATAACTGGATGGACCCGGCCCAGATGCGCAGCACGCTGCACGGCCTGTTCGACGGCTGCATGGCCGGCCGCACCCTGTACGTGATTCCGTTCAGCATGGGCCCGCTGGGCTCGCCGATTGCGCATGTGGGCATCGAGCTGACCGACTCGCCGTACGTGGTGGCCTCGATGCGCATCATGACCCGCATGGGCCGTAACGTGTACGAAGTGCTGGGTGAAGACGGCCCGTTCGTGCCCTGCGTGCACTCGGTGGGCGCACCGTTGGCCGCAGGCGAGGCCGACAAGCCGTGGCCGTGCAACCCGGACACCAAGTACATCGTGCATTACCCGGAAACCCGCGAAATCTGGTCGTACGGCTCCGGCTACGGCGGCAACGCGCTGCTGGGCAAGAAGTGCTTCGCGCTGCGCATTGCCTCCACCATGGGCCGCGACCAGGGCTGGCTGGCCGAACACATGCTGATCCTGGGCGTGGAAAGCCCGCAAGGCGACAAGCGCTACGTGGCCGCCGCCTTCCCTAGCGCCTGTGGCAAGACCAACTTCGCCATGCTGATTCCGCCGAAAACCTACGACGGCTGGAAAGTCACCACCGTGGGCGACGACATTGCCTGGATCAAGCCGGCGGCGGATGGCCAGCTGTACGCCATCAACCCGGAAAACGGCTATTTCGGCGTGGCACCGGGTACCTCGGTGAAGTCCAACCCCAACGCTATGGCGATGCTGAACGAAGGCGTGATCTTTACCAACGTGGCGCTGACCGACGACGGCGACGTGTGGTGGGAAGGCATGAGCAAGGACATCCCGGCGCACCTGACCGACTGGCAGGGCAAGGACTGGACGCCGGAAATCGCCAAGGAAACCGGCCGCAAGGCCGCGCACCCGAACGCGCGCTTTACCGTACCAGCCGCCAAGTGCCCGTCGCTGGACCCGGCCTGGAACGACCCGGCCGGCGTGCCGATCTCGGCCTTCATCTTTGGTGGTCGCCGCTCGTCCACCGTGCCGCTGGTGTTTGAAGCCGCCAGCTGGGAAGACGGCGTGTACATGGCCGCCACTATGGGCTCGGAAACCACCGCTGCCGCGTTTGGCGCGCAGGGCGTTACCCGCCGCGACCCGTTTGCCATGCTGCCGTTCTGCGGCTACCACATGGGCGACTACTTCCAGCACTGGCTGGATATGGCGGGCAAAGTCAGCAAACTGCCGCGCATCTTCTGCGTGAACTGGTTCCGCACCGACGCCGACGGCAAGTTCATCTGGCCAGGCTTTGGCGACAATATGCGCGTGCTGGAATGGATAGTTGGCCGCGTGCAGGGCACTGCCCAGGCCGAAGATAGCCCGCTGGGCAAGGTGCCGGCTTACGCG
Organism: Vogesella sp. XCS3; assembly: GCF_020616155.1. NCBI lineage: Bacteria > Pseudomonadati > Pseudomonadota > Betaproteobacteria > Neisseriales > Chromobacteriaceae > Vogesella > Vogesella sp. XCS3. The sequence goes on from NZ_CP085530.1 coordinate 2,860,052, forward strand.
CACCTGAACTGGACTGGCCTGGACGGCTTTACCGAGCAGCACTTCCAGCAGCTGATGGTGCTGGACGAAGCCGCCTGGCGCCACGAGCTGGCCGCCCACGACGAGTGGTTTGCCAAACTGGCCGACGCGCTGCCGGCCAGCCTGGCCGCCCGCCGCAGCACACTGGCGGCAGCACTGGGCGTGTAAAACGGGTGTCTGGCTAAGATAAAGCCTGCCGCATGGCAGGCTTTTTTCATGCTGCGGCCAACCTTGCCGGCTTGGCCGCATGTTTTTACGGCAGCAGGATCAGCGAGCCGGTGGTGCGGCGCGCTTCCAGGTCGCGGTGCGCTTGCGCGGCGTCGGCCAGCGCGTAGCGCGCCGACGGCTGCACCTTCACGGTGCCGTTAGCGACTTGCCCGAACACCGCGCCGGCCAGCGCTTCCAGCTCGGCGCGGGTGGCAATGTAGTCGTGCAGGCGCGGGCGGGTGAAGAATAGCGAGCCTTTCTGCGCCAGCAGTAGCGGCGAGAATTCCGGCACTGCCCCGCTGGCGTTGCCGAAGCTGACAAACATGCCGCGCGGCGCCAGACTGTTCAGCGACATCTCGAAGGTATCCTTGCCCACGCTGTCGTACACCACCGGCACACCGGCGCCACCGGTGAGCTCGCGCACGCGTGCCGGTACATCTTCCTCGCGGTAGTTGATGACGTGGGCGCAGCCCAGCGCGTGCGCCAGCGCGGCTTTGTCGGCGCTGCCGACGGTGCCGATCACCGTCACGCCCATGGCCGATAGCCATTGCACTGCAATCTGGCCCACACCACCGGCAGCGGCGTGCCACAGCACGGTTTGCCCCGGCTGTACGCGGTAGGTGTGCAGGATCAGGTAGGCCACGGTCATGCCTTGCAGCATCAGGCAGGCGGCGGTGTCGTCGCTGACGCTGTCCGGCAGCTTCACCAGATGCTGTGCCGGCATCACGCGCTGCTGGCTGTAGGCACCCAGCGGGCCACCGGCGTAGGCCACACGGTCGCCTGCGGCAAGATGGTTTACCCCTTCGCCTACCGCCAAGACGATACCGGCGGCTTCACTGCCCAAACCCGAGGGTAGCGGGAGTGGATACAGGCCGCTACGATGGTAGGTGTCGATAAAATTTACCCCGATAGCCGTGTGTTGCAATAGCACCTCGCCCTGGCCTGGCTGGCCGGGGATGACATGCTCGGTTTGCAATACGTCGGGGCCGCCGCTAATGTCAAAACGGATACGCTGGCTCATGGGCTTCCTTATCGAATAGAGTGGGTGGCTACGCGGTAGTGCAGATAGTGCACGAAAGCATGACTTGGCAGGTTAAACAGATTGTTCAGCGCGGTTCCTGGAAGGGGGGCGTATGAAGGGCGTGGTGTTTACCGAATTTCTGGGTTTGGTGGAGCAGAAATTTTCTGCGGATATGGTGGACGACATCATCGACGATGCCGACCTGCCGCACGGCGGTGCCTATACCGCGGTGGGTACGTATCCTTTCCCCGAGATGGTGGCGTTGATCGTGGCGCTATCCAAGCGTACCGGGCTGGCGGTGCCGGTATTGATTCATACCTTTGGCCAGTACCTGTTCGGGCGCTTTTTCGTGCTGTACCCGGCTTTTATCAATGCCTGCGATAGCACTATCGAGCTGGTAAGCCATATCGAACAGGTGATTCATACCGAGGTGCGCAAACTGTACCCCGATGCCGAGCTGCCGTCGTTTGAGGTGGAATCGCACACCGCGCAGCGTTTGAGCGTGGTGTACCGTTCGCCGCGCTGCCTGGCGGATCTGGCGGTGGGTCTGATTGACGGGGCGGTAGCGCATTACGGTGAGCAGGGCCATCTGCATCTGACACGGGAGGCGCTGGATGCCGAGGGCACCGCGGTGAGATTCATCCTGGAAAAAACATGAGCGACGCGGACATTATCCAGCGGCTGGAAAAACGGCTGGCTCGCGAGCACGCGGCCCGTCAGGAGGCCGAACGCCTGCTGGAGGCCAAAAGCCTGGAGCTCTATACCACCAACTGCGAGCTGGCCGATGCCAAGCATCAGCTGGAAGAAAAGGTGGCTGAGCGCACGCTGGAGCTGAGCCAGGCACTGGCACTGGCCGAGGCGGGCGTGCGCGCCAAGACCGAGTTCCTGGCAGTGATGAGCCACGAGCTGCGCACGCCGATGAATGGTGTGATGGGTATGGCCGAGCTGCTGGCCGCCACGCCCTTGTCGCCGGCGCAGCGCGAGCTGCTGCATACCCTGCAGGAAAGTGCAGAAGCGCAAATGGTGCTGATCAGCGACATTCTGGATTTGTCGTCTATCGAGAATGGCAACCTTACCTTGCGGCGTGACCCGGTAGACATGGTGGCGCTGCTGGATGGCTTGCTGGCGCAGTACCGTATCAGCGCCAATGCCAAAGGTCTAAGCCTGTGGCTGGAGCGCCCGGATAACCTGCCCTGGCTGAAAGGGGACGCCGACCGTTTGCGCCAGGTGCTGGGCAACCTGCTATCCAATGCATTGAAATTTACGGCCGAGGGGCAAATCAGCTTGCGGGTCACGCTGGACAAGCAGGCCGATGGCCACGGCCACTGGCACGTGGCGGTCAGTGATACCGGTATCGGCATGAGCCCGCAGCTGATTGGCCGCCTGTTTCGTACTTTCGAAATGGCCGATAGCTCACCTACCCGGCGCTACGGTGGCACGGGCGTGGGCTTGGCGATCAGCCGCCGTCTGGCGCAGGCCATGCAGGGCGATATCAGCGTAAGCAGCCAGGTGGGCGAAGGGAGCTGCTTTACCTTTAGCTGGCGGGCCGAGACGGTGGCAGCGCCGGTGCTGGCGCCCAGCAGTACGCTATCGGCCATCGAGCTGCCAGGCCCTGCCCGCGAGCTGCGGGTGCTGGTGGCCGAGGACAACGCGATCAACCAGAAACTGATCGTGAAAATGCTGGAGCGGCTGGGCTTAAGCCGGATTACCCTGGCAGATGACGGCGTACAGGCGGTGGCCGTGATGCAAACCGGCAGTGTCGATTTGGTACTAATGGATATGCAGATGCCCAATATGACAGGGGTAGAGGCCACGCAAACCATACGCCGCCAGGATTTGCCGGTACAGCCGGATATCGTGGCGCTCACCGCCAATGCCTTCGAAGAAGACCGCCAGGCGTGCATGCAGGCAGGGATGGATGATTTTCTGACCAAGCCGCTGAAGCTGGACTTGCTGGCCAGCGTGCTGTGCCATGCCGCCCGTGGCGACTACGCCAACCAGCGCGATAGTCACTGAAACACGGCCATGCCAGCTTCGCCTGGCCGTACCGCTTAAATGCCGGCTTGGCGCTGCGCCAGCTTGCCTGCTACGCCTAGCAGGCCAGGTAGGCATTGCGGCCAACCTTGCAGGCGATGATCATCGCCATTCAACACCGTGGTGCGGGCGCCGGCGTAGTGCCGTACCGCCTCGCGCCAGTCCAGTACCTCGTCTGCCGTGCCCAGTACCAGCCAGTAGTTGGCCGCATGCAGCCGGGCCGGGCGTAGGGCAATCAGCTCGTCCATATGTTGCGGCCCCAGCGTGTAGTGTTCGCCGGTGTAGGGGTTGTGCAGCGGGCCCATGAAGCGTGCCAGGTCGGCTTCCGGGCGAATGGCCGGGTTGATCAGTACGGCGGGCAGGCCGAAGCGTTCGGCCAGGCAGGTAGCGTAATAGCCGCCCAGCGAGCTGCCTATCAGCACCAGTGGTTGCTTGATGCTATCGATCAGGGCCTCGACTTGCGCGATGGCCTGCGCCGGGTAGGGCGACAGCTGCGGGCTGCTGAAGCTGGCCTCGGGGGCGATGGCGTGCAGGTAAGCTTGCGTTTCGCGTGCCTTGAGCGATTGCGGGCCAGACTGGAAGCCGTGCAGGTACAGGTAATGGGTCATGGTAGGTAGCGACAGGTAGCAAGCCGTCAGCATAGCGGGCTCGTGGCTGGCGTCAACCGCGTGCTAGCTGGTTTTCCAGCTGTAGTTTTGCAGGATGCGTCTGGTTTTACCCTGTTTTTCCAGCAGGCTGATTGCCTGGTTCAGCTGCGCTACCGAATAGTGGCTGAGCGGGGCAACAGCGCAGCGTGTCTGCAGCACCGACACCACCCAGGGCTGCATGCGTAACTGCTGGCCTGGCTGCGGGTTGCGCTTTACCCATGCGGCCAACTCCAGCTCCGAGCTGATAACGGCATCGATCATCCCCAACTGTAATGCCTTCAGGCCAGAGTCCAGATGCGGGTGGTCTACCCGGATGCCGCCGCTGTTTTGCCATAGCGGTATCAGCGCCGGGTAGTGGTAGCCGCGTATCACGCCCACCCGTTGCGCGGCCAGGTCCTGGCTGCCATGTACGGTACGCAGGTGGCTGGCGAGGGTCACCACCCGCTCGATCTGGGGGTAGAAGTCCTGCGTCCAGCCAAGCTTGGCGGCGTTGCTGAACCAGGCCGGGTTGGCATTGCACACCACATCTACCTTGCTTTGCTCCAGCGCCGGTTCGATACGGTTGCGTGACAGCACGCTGAAGCGGGCACTACTACCCAGTGCCTGGGCCAGTGCCAGGCCCAGGTCTTTTGACAGGCCGCTTTCCAGCTGGCGCTGTGCATCCAGCACGACAATGGGGGCAGCGTCTGACTCCGCTACGCCAATGTGCAGGGGCGGGGCGGCCTGGGCTGTGCTGGCAGCCAGCAGTAGCCAGCCCGGGCGGCAGAAAGGCGTAGACATATACAGCTCCCTTGGCATTGTTATGCTCTCTTGTTCTATAGGATGACCCGCTCGGGCCAAAATGCGATGATAAGATTAAGCTCTTGTGTCTACGTAGTTTTACTTAATTAAAGCCGCCTTTGCCATGTCAAAACAGTTATCGCACCCCGCTTACGACCTGCTTTCCCGCCGCATCCTGATTCTGGACGGTGGTATGGGCACCATGATTCAGCAGTACAAGCTGACCGAGGCCCAGTATCGCGGGGAGCGGTTTGCCGACTGGCCCGTAGACGTAAAAGGCAATAACGATCTGCTGGTGCTGACCCAGCCGCAGATCATCGCCGAGATTCACCAGGCTTACCTGGATGCCGGCGCGGACATTATCGAAACCAACAGCTTCAACGCCACGGCCATCGCCATGGCCGACTACGACATGCAGTCGCTGGTGTGGGAGCTGAACTTTGCCGCCGCCAAGCTGGTAAAAGACCTGTGCGTGGCACAAACCGCCGCCACTCCCGACAAGCCGCGCTTCTGCGCCGGCGTGCTGGGGCCGACCAGCCGCACCTGTAGCATCAGCCCGGACGTGAACGACCCCGGCTACCGCAACGTCACCTTTGACGAGCTGGTAGACACCTACACCACCGCCATCGACGGCCTGGTAAAAGGCGGTGCCGATTTCCTGCTGGTGGAAACCATCTTTGACACCCTGAACGCCAAGGCGGCGGTGTTTGCCATCCACAAGTACTTCGACGACCACCCCGACGTCACGCGCCTGCCCATCATGATTTCGGGCACCATTACCGACCAGTCCGGCCGCACGCTGACCGGCCAGACCACCGAAGCCTTTTACAACAGCCTGTCGCACGCTGACGCCCTGAGCTTCGGCCTGAACTGTGCGCTGGGGCCGGACCTGCTGCGCCCGTATGTAGAAGAAATGTCGCGCATCGCCAACACCTTCGTGTCGGTGCACGCCAACGCCGGCCTGCCCAACCCGCTGGCGCCCACCGGCTACGACCTGTTGCCGGAAGACATGGCACCGCAGATCCGCGAGTGGGCCGAATCGGGCCTGGTGAACATCATCGGCGGCTGTTGCGGTACTACGCCTGGCCACATCAAGGCCATTTACGAGGCGGTGAAAGACCTGCCGCCGCGCCCGCTGCCGCAGATCGAGCCCAAGTGCCGCCTGTCCGGCCTGGAGCCGTTCAATATCGGCGACAAAGACCTGTTCGTGAACGTGGGCGAGCGCACCAACGTGACCGGCTCCAAAGCCTTTGCCAAGCTCATCCTCAACGGTGACTACGCCACGGCGCTGGACGTGGCGCGCCAGCAGGTGGAAAACGGCGCCCAGGTCATCGACATCAATATGGACGAGGGCATGCTGGACGCCCACGCCGCCATGGTGCGCTTTCTGAACCTGATTGCCGCCGAGCCGGACATCGCCCGCGTGCCCATCATGATCGACAGCTCCAAGTGGGACGTGATCGAAGCCGGCCTCAAGTGCATACAGGGCAAGGGCATCGTCAACTCCATCTCGCTGAAAGAGGGCAAGGACAAGTTTGTCGAGCAGGCGCGCCTCTTGCGCCGTTACGGCGCGGCGGTGATCGTGATGGCGTTTGACGAAGCCGGTCAGGCCGACACCTACGCCCGCAAGGTGGAGATCTGCGAAAAGAGCTACCGCATTCTGGTGGACGAGGTGGGCTTCCCGCCGGAAGACATCATCTTCGACCCCAACATCTTTGCCGTGGCCACCGGTATCGAAGAACACGCCCGCTACGGCCTGGACTTTATCGAGGCCACCGGCTGGATCAAGCAGAACCTGCCGCACGCCAAGATCTCCGGCGGCGTGTCCAACGTGTCGTTCAGCTTCCGCGGCAATAACAAGGTACGCGAGGCCATACACGCCGTATTCCTGTACCACGCCATCCAGCGCGGCATGACCATGGGTATCGTTAACGCCGGCGCGCTGGAGGTGTACGACGAAGTAGACCCGGTGCTGCGCGAGCGCATCGAGGACGTGGTGCTGATGCGCGGTGACGACATCATGGCGGTAACCGAGGCGCTGATCGCGCTGGCGGAAAGCTTCCGTGGCGACGCCAAAGAGGCCAAGGGCGAAGACCTGGCCTGGCGAAACCAGCCGGTAGAAAAGCGCCTGGAACACGCACTGATAAAGGGTATTACCACCTATATCGTGGAAGATACCGAGGAAGTACGCCTGAAGTGCGAGCGCCCGATCCACGTGATCGAAGGCCCGCTGATGGACGGCATGAACGTGGTGGGCGACCTGTTTGGCGCCGGCAAGATGTTCCTGCCGCAGGTGGTGAAGTCGGCGCGCGTGATGAAGGCCGCCGTGGCGCACCTGGAGCCGTTCATCGAGGAAGAAAAAATCCGCATGGGCCTGCAGGACGCGCCGGCCAAGGGCGTGATCATCATGGCCACGGTGAAGGGCGACGTGCACGATATCGGCAAGAACATCGTGGGCGTGGTGCTGCGTTGTAACAACTACAAGGTGATCGACCTGGGCGTGATGGTGCCGTGCCAGACCATTCTGGACGCCGCGCGCGAACACAAGGCCGACATCATTGGTTTGTCCGGCCTGATTACCCCCAGCCTGGAAGAAATGGCGCACGTGGCCAAAGAAATGCAGCGCCAGGGCTTCGATGTCCCGCTGCTGATCGGTGGCGCCACCACCAGCCGCGTGCATACCGCAGTGAAAATCGCGCCGCACTACAGCGGGCCGGTGATCTATGTGCCGGACGCCAGCCGTGCAGTGGGCGTGTGTTCCAACCTGCTGTCCGACACCCTGCGCGACGGTTTCGTGCAGGAAGTGGCCGACGACTACGCCAAGGCGCGCGCCATTTTCGAAGGCCGGGGCGATACCAAACTGCTGCCGCTGGCGCAGGCACGCGAGGCACGCCACCGCATCGATTGGGCGGGTTATGTGCCGCCTGCACCAAAATGGCTGGGTGTGCGCCGCTTCGAGCGCTACGACTTGGCCGAAATCGCACGCTTTATCGACTGGACGCCGTTCTTCCAGAGCTGGGAGCTGGCTGGCCGCTTCCCCGCTATCCTGGACGACGAGATCGTGGGTGAATCTGCCCGTGGCTTGTGGGCCGATGCCCAAGCCATGCTGCAGCAGATCATCAGCGAGCAATGGCTGCAGGCCAACGCGGTGGTCGGCCTGTTCCCGGCGCGCAGCGTAGACGTGGACGATATCGAAATCCTCGACCCCGATACCCGTGCGCCGCTGATGACCTGGGTGGGCCTGCGCCAGCAGCTGGCCAAAGCCACCAAGGACGGTTCTGCGGCCAACCCGGACTGGGCGCTGGCCGACTTTATCGCCCCGGCGGAGAGCGGCGTGCAGGACTACATCGGTACCTTTGCCGTTACCGGCGGCCTGGGCATCGACCCGCACGTGGCGCGCTTTGAAGCGGCCAACGACGACTACAGCGCCATCCTGCTCAAAGCCCTGGCCGACCGCTTTGCCGAAGCCTTTGCCGAGCTGATGCACCACCGCGTACGTACCGAGTTCTGGGGCTACGCGGCAGGTGAAAGCCTGGATAACGACGCGCTGATCGACGAGAAGTACGTGGGTATCCGCCCGGCACCGGGTTACCCGGCCTGCCCGGATCACACGGTGAAGCGCGAGCTGTTCGAGCTGCTGAACGCGCCGGCCATCGGCATGACACTGACCGAAGGCTACGCCATGCTGCCTACGGCGGCGGTGTCCGGCTTCTACTTTAGCCACCCTGACAGCCGCTACTTTGGCGTGGGCAAGATCGCCCGCGACCAGGTGGAAAGCTACGCCACCCGCCGTGGCGTGAGCGTGGCGCAGGCCGAGCGCGATCTGGCGCCCAACCTGGGCTACAACGCATAAAACGTGCGGCCAACGTTGGCCGCGCCAGCGCCAAGGGCAAGCCTGCGGGCTTGCCCTTTTTATATGGTTATTAAAGCGGGTGGCGATCTGATAGCGGATGCCGGTTTTTTCCAGCAAGTCGTGCTTTCCGTTATATAGAAACCGCAGCTACGTGCCATTCCGAAAGCAGCGGCCTCGTCGGGGCCGCCTGGCAAGGGGAGGGCATGATGGACGAACTACTGGGCGTGATTACGGGTGAAGGCTACGAGTGCAAGATCTGGCAAGACGCCAGCCTGCGCGTGTATTTCATGGCGGATGCCGATATCGATGCCGATGGCGCCAATGGCCAGCACGGGGCGCCGGCGGCCTACCGCGAAGATGACCAGGGGCTGGAGTGGCTGGCCAACGGTGGCATGCGGCGGGTGAATGGCAAGGTGGTGTGCCTGCACGATTGGGCGCGGCAGATTGTATTGCTGGATACCGATAACGAGCCACGGGTGTTTCCCGGCGGCATCATTGCGTCCACTACCTGGTACCGCCACCCCGGCATGGCCGCGGATGACCCCGCAGCGTACGTCGATTCCGCTACCGAGCCCTATATCGTGGTACCGCCGTTGGTGATCCAGCGCACGCAGGGCATTGTGCGTGGTTGCATGGCACGCGTGAGTTATCAGGGGAAAAGCGTGGATTGCGTGGTGGCAGACCGTGGCCCGAAAAACCTGGCGGGCGAGCTGAGCATTGCTGCGGCCACGCAGCTGGGCATACCCGCCAGCCCCAGGCATGGCGGGGTAGACACGCCACAGGTGCTGTACGAGCTGTGGCCCGGTATCCCGGCCCCGGGCTACGAGTTGCAGCCGGCATAGTGGCCTGACCTGTCGAACAGGCAGCCCGGCCTGTTATTTGCTGCGGGCTTGCGGCAAGATGGCTAGCCACACTTTCGGGCCCCACCATGTTCGACTATACCCTGCTAGCTTATTTGCACCTGGCAACGGTGCTACCTGCTTTTGTACTGGGCACAGCCCTGCTTTGCTGGCGCCAGAAAGGCTCGCCGGCGCATCGGCGCTGGGGGCGGTGCTATATGGTGCTGATGCTGTTGACGGCTTTGCTGTCGCTGGCCATGCCGGCACGGGTGGGGCCGGCGCTGTTCGGGCATTTCGGCTTTATCCATCTGCTAAGTGTGCTGGTGCTCTATAGCGTACCGCAGGCTTGGCAGGCTGCCAGACAGGGCAGGGTTCGGGCCCACCGTTCTGCCATGGTGAGTTTGTACGTGGGCGGCTTGCTGGTGGCCGGTGCGCTGGCCTGGATGCCTGGGCGCATGCTGCACGGCTGGCTGTTTGGCTAGCCCCTGGCTGGCCTGGGGCTTGTTAGCACTATTTCTTGCTAAGTCGCAGGCTCGAGAGGTTTGCCAGCGCAAGCCCGACAACGGCGCAGTGGGAAGCTTGTCGGGCCTGCCCTTCGGGGCGCTTGCCATGCGCCGCTGCAGCAGAAAGAGCGTTAACAGGCCCTAGAACAGGCTTTTCAGTTTTCCCCTCTTGTATTCGTCATTTACAGCAGGCATGTTGCGGGTCTACACAGGAAACCCGCCATGACGCTCAGTACCCACCAGCTCAAGCTGCTCGCCGCTTTTTTTGCCCTGTATGTGATCTGGGGCTCGACCTACTTTGCCATCCGTGTCGGGGTAGAGTACTGGCCGCCCTTCATGATGGCCGGCGTGCGTTTTACTGTGGCCGGTGCCCTGATGTATGCCTGGCTGCGCTGGCGCGGCGATGCCAACCCTAGCTGGCAGGAGTGGCGCGGCGGCGCGATTCTTGGCGTGCTGATGCCGGCTATCGGTAACGGCTTCGTCACCTTGGCCGAAAAAGACGTGTCGTCCGGTGTAGCGGCGCTGGTCGTGGCCACCGTGCCGCTGTTTGCCACCCTGTTTGCCCGCTTTTTTGGCCATGTGCCGCGCAAGATGGAAGTGGCCGGCATTTTGCTGGGTATCGTCGGCATGGTGGTATTGAATATGGGCGCTAACTTGCAGGCCTCGCCTGCCGGTGCGGCGGCCTTGCTGTTTGCCTCGGCTGGCTGGGCGTTTGGTTCGGCGTGGAGCAAGCATCTTGTGCAGCCCAAGGGGCTGATGTCCAGCGCGGTGATGATGCTTTCCGGCGGGGTGGCGCTACTGCTCGGCAGTACCGCCGTGGGCGAGCAGCTGGTGGCCACGCCGCCCCTTGCCGGCTGGCTGGCGGTCGCTTATCTGGCGTTTTTTGGCTCTATGGTGGCCTATACCGCGTATCTGTTTCTGCTGAAAAACGTCAGCGCGGCGGCAGCTACCAGCTATGCCTATGTGAACCCGGTGATTGCCGTCTTGCTGGGGGTATGGCTGCTGGGCGAGCACGTCGGTATTCACGAAATGGGGGCCATGGGCATTATTGTATTGGCCGTTGTATTGATCGGCTGGCGCCCCAAACCACGCGCCGGCGGCTGATATCTGTCGCGCTTCTGCCAAAGCCCGCGTATTGCGGGCTTTTTTTATTGTCTTTTTAATGAGCCAGATTAATACCACTTTATGGTCATAAAAATGCCAATTTTTAACAGTCTTATGGCATTTTGCACTGCGGCAAATCTGGAGGCTGCGGAAAGCAATACATTTCAGGGTGTTGCATTTATTGCAAATGCGCAGCGAACAAGTAAATTGGTATTGACGTGGTTTTGTAGTGGTATTACTTTTGCGGCTGTGGCGTGTCGTGTTGTGCTTCGGCAGGAAAAGACAGGGTTCTACAATGGCGCCTTTGAATGACCACTTGCAGGGTAGCCATATGGATAGCCGCTGGAACGCATTAAAGCCGGAAGAGACTTCCACTACACCTTTGTACTTGCAGTTTTCACGCAAGCTGGCCGAGGCAATACACGCTGGCTGGTGGCAGGCCGATGAAGCACTGCCTTCGGAACGTACCTTTTCCGAAGAGCTGGGCATCTCGCGGGTGACCGCGCGCAAGGCACTGGATGTGCTGCTGGAGCAAGGCCTGATTCGCCGCCGTCACGGCTCGGGTACCTTTATTACCCCGCGCCTGGAGCAGCCGCTATCGCGCCTGACCAGTTTTACCGAAATGTTGAAGATGAAGGGCTTCGAGCCTTCATCGGTGTGGTTGTCGCGTGGTATCGCCACGCCCACCCACGAAGAAGTGATCAAGCTGGGTTTGTCGCCCAATGCCCAGGTGGCCAGGCTGAAACGCCAGCGCCTGGCAGACGGGGTGGTGATGGCTATCGAGCAAAGCTCGTTGCCGCTCACCTACCTGCCAGACCCGCAGGCGGTGGGCAGCTCCTTGTACGCCTACCTGGATACGATGGGCCACCCGATTGTGCGGGCACTGCAGCATATCCGCGCGGTGAATGCGAACCCGGATATTGCCGCCATTGCCGGTATCAAGCCTGGCGAAGCCATGCTGCTGATAACCCGTATCGGCTACACGGCAGATAACGTGGCCATCGAGCTGACTGACACCTGGTGTCGTAACGATTACTACGACTTTGTCGCTGAACTGAGACGATGAACGCAACACGAGTTTTGCAAGGCCGCATGCTGACCAGCGCAGGCTGGATGGACGGCGAGCTGCAGATAGGTGACGACGGCAAGATTGCCGCCATACAAGGCAGGTTGGCCGCAGCCGGCGACGCCGAGCGCTATATCCTGCCCGGCTTTATCGACCTGCACGTCCATGGCGGCGGCGGTGTAGACATCATGGAAGCGGGCCGCGCAGCCCAGCATGTGGCCAGTACGCATGCCCGCTTTGGTACCACCTCGCTGCTGGCCACCACCATGACGGCCCCGCGCGAGGCGCTGCAAGCCGTACTGGCCGCCCTGGGCGACGCCAGCCGCAGCCGGCAGCCTGGCAGCGCACGCATTCTCGGTGTGCATCTGGAAGGCCCTTACATCAATAAGGGCAAGCTGGGTGCGCAGCCGGACAACGCGGTGGAAGCCGCGATGGCAGAAATCAACCACTACCGGTCGCTTGCCCCGATCAGCCTGGTTACCCTCGCGCCCGAAGTGGCCGGTCACATGGAAGTGATCCGCGAGCTAAGCCGGCAGGGCGTACGCGTACAGCTGGGCCACACGCTGGGCAGCTACGAAGACGGTGTAACGGCGCTGGAAAACGGCGCCAGCGGGTTTACCCATTTGTTTAACGCGATGACCGGCTTGCACCACCGCGAGCCGGGCATGGTAGGGGCGGCACTGGCTCACGCCGAGTACGCCGAGCTGATACCTGACCTGCTGCACGTGCACCCCGGTGCCATGCGCGCCGCCATGCGCGCCATCCCCCGACTGTTCTGTGTCACCGATTCCACGGCTGCCGCCGGGATGCCGGACGGCCAGTACAAGCTGGGCTCGCAGACAGTGACCAAGTGCCTGGGCGGTGTGCGCCTGGCCGACGGTACGCTGGCAGGCAGCACCCTTACCATGGATCAGGCCCTGCGCAACCTGGTAGAGATCGGCGTGCCGCTGGCCAGCGCCAGCAACCGCCTGTCGCTGTACCCCGCCGACTATCTGGGCGTACACGACCGAGGCAGGCTGGAAGAGGGCGCGTGGGCTGACATCGTGGTGATGGATTCAAACCTGCAGTTGCAACGCGTATTCGTAGAAGGAGAGTGTCTTGAGCTCGTTAATGCTTGATGAAGCCCTGTTTGCCGCCCAGGCGGTAGCCGCCCAGCATATGTATGCCGATGAAGGGCTGGCTGTCCTGGCGCGCGAACTGGCCAAAGCGCCGCCACAGTTGGCCCTGACTGTGGCGCGCGGCAGCTCGGATCATGCGGCCAACTATTTCGCCTACCTGGCGATGCAGCGCACCGGCACGCCGGTGGTATCGCTGCCCATGTCGCTGCTCACGCTGCATCAAGCACCGCTCAATGTAAAAGGCCAGCTGGCCGTGGCCCTGTCGCAATCCGGCCGCAGCCCTGACCTGATCGACACCATGACCGCCCTGGGCGCAGCCGGTGCCCGCACCGTGGCGCTGGTGAACAAACCCGACTCCCCGCTGGCTGCTGCCTGCGAATGGTCGGTACCGCTGTGTGCCGGCGAAGAAAAAAGTGTCGCCGCCACCAAAAGCTATATCGCCACCCTGTCCGCGGTAGCCCGCCTGGTGGCGCACTGGCAGCAGGACACCGCCCTGCTGGCCGCCCTGAACGACCTGCCGGATCACCTGACCGAAGCCACCCGCCAGGACTGGAGCAGCGCGCTGGACGTGCTGGTACCGGCCGAGCGCATCATGGTGGTAGGCCGTGGCCTGGGCTTTGCCGTGGCGCTGGAAGCCGCGCTGAAGTTCAAGGAAACCTGCGTGATCCAGGCAGAAGCTTTCTCCGGCGCCGAAATCAAACACGGCCCGATGGCACTGGTGGACGATGGCTACCCGCTGCTGATTTTCGCCCCGCGTGGCCCGGAACAAGCCGGCCTGGTAGCCCTGGCCGACGAAATGCGTGGCCGTGGTGCCAACGTACTGTTGGCCGCACCGGCCGACGTGGCCAGCCGCAACCTTACCCTGGCTACCGCCGGTGACGAAGCGCTGGACCCGCTGCTGGCGATCCAGAGCTTCTACCTGATGGCCGCCCGCCTGTCGGTAGCGCGTGGCCTGAACCCTGACACGCCGCGCCACCTGAAAAAAGAAACACTCACGGTATAAACCGTGGCTGCCGGGCGGCCGCCCGGCAGTGTTGGCAACACCCATAAAACGATCCCGATGCCGGGGCCATGACCCACGGCACGTATCCAGCATGACTTACGCGCATGGCTGCGGGGCAGCGTGCGCGCTTTCAGAGAGAAGGAAACCCGATGTCTGCAACCGTTACCCTGCAAGCGCCGCTGTCCGGCGTGGTATTGCCGCTGTCTGCCGTACCCGACCCGGTATTTTCCGGCGGTCTGATGGGCCAGGGTCTGGCTATTGAGCCGCTGTCTTCCACCCTGCTGTCCCCTTGCGATGGCCAGGTAAGCCAGGTGTCCAGTACCGGCCACGCCGTGACCGTGCGTGCGGCCAACGGTGCCGAGATCCTGATGCACATCGGCATCGACACCGTAAAGCTGGGTGGCAGCGGCTTTGCTACCCGCGTACAGAAAGGCCAGCAGGTCAGCGCGGGCCAGCCGCTGGTGGATATCGATATCGATAGCGTGGCCCGCCGCGCGCCTTCTCTCATTACCGTCGTTGTGGTGACCAACAGCGACGACATGGCTCTCTCCCTCGATGCATCCGGACTTGTGGAAGCCGGTGCGTCGTGTTTTCTGACCGTGACGGCTCAGGGTGCTATCTCCCTCCCTGACGCCGTCCACGGCGCAGAACTGTCCGTTACCGCCGTTGTGGCGCACGAAGGCGGCTTGCACGCCCGCCCCAGCGCGCTGGTGCAGTCGGTAGCCCGCCGCTATCAAAGCCACATCGACATCGGCTTTGCCGGCCAGCGCGCCAATGCACGCAGCGTGGTCAGCATGATGGGCCTGGGCGTGGGCGAAAACGACACGGTTACCCTGTATGCCAAAGGTGAAGACGCCGACGCCGCGCTGGCCGCGTTGGTAGAAGCACTGCAAACCCATACCCACGCCGGCCATGCGCCAGCGCCTGCTGCGGTCGTAGCAAGCCGCGACGATGGCAAGCTGGGCGGCGTGTGCGCGGCCCCCGGCCTGGCAGTGGGGACGCTGGTATTGCTGGCCGAGCAGGTGCGTGCGGTGCCTGAGCGCGGCCATGGCGTAGAGCCGGAGTTGGCCGCACTGCATGGCGCCCTGAAAAAAGTGCGCGAGACGGTGGCCGCCGACGTGGCGCAGGCCGACAAGCGCGGCGCGCACGCCGAAAGCGAGATCTTTGGCGCCCACCTGGCGCTGCTGGACGACCCCGAGCTGGCGCAAGCCGCCGAGCGCTACATTCTGGATGGCCGCAGCGCCGCCTACGCCTACCGCAGCGCCATCAGCGCGCAGAGCGAGGTGTTGCTGGGCCTGGGCAATGCGTTGCTGGCCGAACGCGTAGCCGACCTGAAAGACCTGGAACGCCGCGTGCTGGACGTGCTGCTGGGCGGCGAAGAAGCTGCCCCCGAGCTGCCGGCACAAGCCATCGTGGTGGCCGACGACCTGACCCCATCGCAGCTGACCCGCCTGCCGCGCGAACAGCTGGCCGGCGTGGTGCTGGCGCGTGGCGGTGCCACCAACCACGTGGCCATCCTGTGCCGTGCGTTGGCTATTCCGGCGCTGGTGGCGTGTGGCCCGGCTGCGCTGGCACTGGCTGCCGGCCGTGACGCGCTGCTGAACGCTGGCGAGGGCTGGCTGGATAGCGATGCGGATGCCGCCGCGCTAGACGCCGCGCGTCAGGACATTGCCCAGCGTGAACAGCGCCGCCGCACGCTGCGCGAGCAGTCTGCCGGCCAGGCGCGTACCCGCGATGGCCTGGCTATCGAGGTGGCGGCCAACATTGCCAACGCCGCCGAGGCGCGCGACGCGGTGCTGAACGGCGCCGATGGCGTGGGCCTGCTGCGTACCGAATTCCTCTTCATTGACCGTCACGACTCCCCTAGCGAAGACGAACAGCGCGCCGCCTGCCAGGACGTGCTGGACGCGCTGGAAGGCCGCACCGCCATCATCCGTACGCTGGACGCCGGTGGCGACAAGGACGTGCCTTACCTGCCGCTGCCTGCCGAAGACAACCCGGCGCTGGGCCTGCGCGGTATCCGCACCGGCTTTGCCATGCCGGCGGTGCTGGACGCGCAGCTGCGTGCGCTGCTGCAAGTGAAGCCGCTGTCGCGCCTGCGCATCCTGCTGCCCATGGTGGCCGACGTGGCCGACCTGCAGCGCGTGCGCCAGCGCCTGGACGAGCTGGCCGCCGAGCTGGGCGTAGCCGAGCGCCCGCAGCTGGGCGTGATGATCGAAGTGCCGTCGGCCGCGCTGTTGGCCGACCAGCTGGCCGAGTACGCCGACTTCCTGTCCATCGGTACCAACGATCTTACCCAGTACACGCTGGCGATGGACCGCTGCCACCCGGCGCTGGCTGCCAGGCTGGACGCGCTGCACCCGTCGCTGTTGCGCCTGATCGCGCTGACCGTGCACGGCGCGGCCAAGCACGGCAAGTGGGTAGGGGTGTGCGGCGCGCTGGCGTCCGACCCGCAAGCCACGCCGGTGCTGGTGGGCCTGGGCGTCACCGAGCTGTCCGTGAGCCCGTCGCTTGTGCCGGAAATCAAGGACACCGTGCGCCGCCTGGATAGCACGGCCTGCCAGCAGCTGGCGCTGGACCTGCAGTCGCTGAATTCGGCGCAACAAGTGCGGGCGCGGTTACAAGCCGACGCCGCGGCCTTGCTGCGCTGACCTGGTCAGGCCGCCGCATCCTCCCAACTGGCGGCCTGCATTAAAACGAAGAGGAGAAACACAGTGAGTACTTCAAGCAAGTTCGCCGGCGTACAGCAGCTGGGCCGTGCCCTGATGCTGCCTATCGCCGTCCTGCCAGTGGCAGGCCTGCTACTGCGCCTGGGTCAGCCCGACCTGATGGGCATTCCGGTCATGGCGCAAGCCGGGGATGCCATTTTCGGCAACCTGGCACTGCTGTTTGCCATCGGTGTCGCCGTGGGTTTTGCCAAGGATAACAACGGTGCTTCCGGCCTGGCCGGTGCCATCGGTTACTTGGTGCTGACCGCGGTGCTGAAAGTGATCGACGCCAAGATCAATATGGGCGTACTGGCCGGCATTACCGCCGGTATCAGCGCCGGCCTGCTGTACAACCGCTACAAGGACATCGCACTGCCGTCCTACCTGGCCTTCTTTGGTGGCCGCCGTTTTGTGCCTATCGTTACCGGCTTTGCCATGCTGCTGGCCGGCGTGGTGCTGGGCTATATCTGGCCGCCTATCCAGCAGGGTATCGACGCGGTAGGCCACTGGGTCATCGGCGCGGGCGAGTTCGGCCTGTTCGTGTACGGCGTGCTCAACCGTATCCTGATCGTCACCGGCCTGCACCACATCATCAACACCTTTGCCTGGTTCCAGCTGGGTGACTTTACCGACGCCGCCGGCAAGGTGGTGCACGGTGACCTGACCCGCTTCTTTGCCGGCGACAAGACCGCAGGCATGTTCATGTCCGGCTTCTTCCCGGTGATGATGTTCGGCCTGCCGGCTGCCTGCCTGGCCATGTACCGCGCCGCGCGTCCGGAAAACAAGGCTGCTGTGGGTGGCGTGCTGCTGTCCATGGGCCTGACCGCCGCGCTGACCGGCGTGACCGAGCCGGTAGAGTTCGCCTTCATGTTCCTGGCCCCGGCGCTGTACGCCATCCACGCGGTGCTCACCGGCATCTCGATGGCGCTGATGCACACCCTGGGCGTGAAGCTGGGCTTTGGCTTCTCCGCTGGCCTGTTCGACTACGTGCTGAACTTTGGTATCGCGCAGAAACCGCTGCTGCTGATCCCTATCGGCCTGGCCTACTTTGCCGTGTACTACGTGCTGTTCACCTTCTTCATCAAGAAATTCAACCTGATGACCATGGGCCGCGAAGAAGTGGCCGCCGGTAGCAGCGCGGCTGCCAGCCTGGGTGGCAAAGGTAGCGACCGTGCGCGTGGCTTCATCGGGGCGCTGGGCGGTGCGGCCAACCTGAAAAGCGTAGACGCGTGCACCACCCGCCTGCGCCTGCAGGTTGTCAGCAACGATGCAGTAGATGAAGCCGCGCTGAAAGCACTGGGTTCGCGCGGCATGATCAAGCCGGCAGCCGGTAGCGTACAAGTGGTACTCGGCCCCGAGGCCGAGCTGGTAGCCGACGAAATCCGCGCTGCGTTGGCGAACCCGCAAGCTGCCGCCGCCGATAGCGGTGCACTGAAAGACGCGCTGGGTGGTGCAGCCAACATCCGCGCCGTGGAAGTGGTCGCCGGTAGCCGCCTGCGTGTAGAGCTGGCCGACGCCAGCCGCGTGAACGAAGGCAGCCTGAAGGCCCTGGGCGTGAGCGGCATCATGGCCATGCCTGGCAACCTGGTGCATCTGGTCGTGGAAGGCGGCGACCCCGCTGCCCTGGCCAGCCAGCTGCAATAAGCATGGCGCTTTCACCCCGCTGCCCCAGGTAGCGGGGCAAGACAAGGCCTGCGCGTGTCGTTTGGCGGCACGCGCAGCCAGTGGTAAGCCAGGGTGACCTGACCTGTGGCTTTGCTCTCCTTCTACCCCGGCCATGCCGGGGTATTTTTTGCGCTATATTGGAATCGATCCCACTTCGGTTAACGCGGTAGCCGACGTGCTGGCGTCTGGCAATCCATGTTGGCCGCAAGCGCCGTACGGCGCGGCCAGGCCAGGCAAAAAGTGTTGGTAGTACGCACACTACATAACTGTAAGGGATTGAGTACAAGCCCGATTGGGACAAGGATGTACCCATAGCAAGCGTGCAGCTGGCACGCAGGATTCACCCGATAATCAGGAGACACAATATGGCACTGAAACTCGCCATCAACGGGTACGGCCGCATCGGCCGCATGGTATTGCGCGCCTGGCAAGAACGTTTTGCCGATAAAGATATTGAAATCGTTGCCATCAACGATCTGGGCAACCCGGAACTGCACGCCCACCTGACCAAATACGACTCCATCCACGGCCCTTTCCCTGGCACCGTGGCGCTAGAAGGCGACAAGCTGGTGATCAACGGCAAGCCTATCCAGCTGCTGTCGGTACGCAACCCGGCCGAGCTGCCGTGGGGCGACATGGGCGTGGACATCGTGCTGGAATGTACCGGCATCTTCACCAAACGCGACAAGGCTGGTCTGCACCTGCAAGCCGGCGCCAAGAAAGTGCTGATCTCTGCCCCGGCAGACGACGCTGACGCCACCATCGTGTACGGCGTAAACCACGACACCCTGCGCGCCGACATGAGCATCGTGTCCAACGCCAGCTGCACCACCAACTGCCTGGCCCCGCTGGTAAAACCGCTGAACGACGCCATCGGCGTGGCGCACGGCCTGATGACCACCGTGCACTCCTACACCAACGACCAGGTGCTGCTGGACACCGAGCACAGCGACCTGCGCCGTGCCCGTTCCGCCGCGCTGTCGATGATCCCGACCAAGACCGGCGCCGCTGCCGCCGTGGGCCTGGTACTGCCACAGCTGAAAGGCAAGCTGGACGGTTTTGCCGTGCGCGTGCCTACCGCCAACGTATCGCTGGTCGATCTCACCTTCACCGCCCAGCGTGACACCACGGTGGCCGAAGTGAACGAACTGGTCACCGCCGCGGCCAACGGCCCGCTCAAAGGCGTGCTGGCGGTGAACACCCTGCCGCTGGTGTCGATCGACTTCATGCACAACCCGGCGTCCAGCGTGTTTGACGCCACGCTGACCCGCGTGATCGAAGGCCGCCAGGTGAAAGTGCTGTCGTGGTACGACAACGAATGGGGCTTCTCCAACCGCATGCTGGATACCGCCCAGGCCTGGGTGGCTGCCAAGTAAGTAGCGGCCGCAGTCTGCTAGCGTGCCGATGTTGGCCGCAAAGCAGCCCGCGGGCCGGTGCTGAAGGCTGCGGCGGCATGAGCTGCCGCACCGATTTACCGGTACCCGTGTGGAGACGGGTACCTCGTTCTTTAGGTGTATTCTGTTGCTTCTTTGTGCATAGTTCCGGCCTGCCCCTGCAAGGGCAGGCTGTTTTTTTGCCTGTAGCGCCGCCAGGCCACGCGTGGCGTGTTGATCTGCATCAGGTAAGGCGCGGCTACATTGCGGCGTTGCGTGTAGTGTCTGTACTACACGCTGACAGGCGGTGTGGCGGGTGTGTCGGGCGGGCTAGTCTTCTTCCGGCAGCGGGGGCAGGCGGTGGCTGACCGGGGTGTCGATCACCATCGAGGTTTTGGTGTCGCCGTACTGCATCAGGCGGGCGATCAGCGCCTGCAGCGTGCCCATGCTGTCCACCGCCACGCGGATCATCAGCCCGCTGCTGCCGGTGATGGAATCGCAGTGCACGATTTCCGGCATGGCTTTGAGCAGCTCCAGCACGGCGTAGTATTCTTGGTTTTTTACCGTCAGCTCGATCAGGCACTGTATCGGGCAACCCAGCGCTTCCGGGCGGATGATTGCGCGATAGCCGGCTATCACGCCCGATCGTTCCAGCTTTTCCACGCGGTCGGCAACGGCCGGTGCGGACAGGTTCACCCGGCGGGCCAGCTCGGCAAAGCTGAGGCGGCCGTTTTCGTGCAGCGCAGCGATAATCTTGCGGTCAAACTTGTCCATTTTTCGATTCGAAGGTCAAAGTGGCGTAAATACATTGTATACAAAGTTATGACGGCTTATAAGCTTCGAATGCCTATTAATAAGCCCGGTTAACCCCCGTACAATTCGCCCCGTGTTGAAGCCGCCGGGTCCGCGCCCGAGGCTTTGACTTCTGGATCCGTTATGAGGGTGCCTGAGCAATCGGCATCTTTGGAACTGTTCTGGTGATCTCTTTGTCCCTGGTCTTAAGTGTTCTTGGCCCCCATGTGTGGCCGGGAACCGACCCTTAGTGGCCTGTCCCCAACCGGACAGGCCTTTTTTTTGCGCTTTTTTTGCGGCTTACACCTTGTGGGTGGACAGCAGCAGGCTGGTTTCGCTGGCGGTAATGCCCGGGATCAGGCGGATGCGGCCCAGCACGCGGTCAAACTGCTCCAGCGAGTCGGCGCGCAGCTCGGTGACGATATCCCAGCGCCCGTTGGTGGAGTGCAGCGCGTACACGTGCGGCTCGCCACGTAAGGCCTGCAGTACGGCCGGGGTCTTGTTGCCTTCTACCGCAATGCCCATCCAGGCGCGGATGCGCTGGGCCTCGGCCTGCGGTTTCAGCCGCACGGTATAGCCGATGATGATGCCGGCTTGCTCCAGCTTGCTGATGTGCTTTTGTACGGTGGTACGTGATACGCGTAGCCGTGTGGCCAGCTCGGTGACCGGGGTGCGGGCGTTGTCACGCAGCAGGGCAATAAGCTGCAGGTCGGTGTCGTCAAGTTGCATAGTGCTGGCCCGGGTTATCAATATGTGCAGTCTAGCGATAAAACTGCACAGGGTGCCAACTACAAAGTGGCCGCCGCCACCGCCACAATTTCTCCTGCTACCCGACCCAGGAGAAACCATGTCACAGCCTGCCTCGCATGTACTGATGGTGCGTCCCGCCCGTTTTCATGCCAACCCGCAAACCCTTGCCAGCAACCATTTCCAGCAGCCTGCGGCCAACGCGGGGGCCAGCGTTACACTGGCTGCCCAGCGCGAGTTTGACGGCTACGTCGCAGCCTTGCAGCACGCCGGGGTGCGCGTGCAGGTGTTCCGCCAGCCAGCGGGGCTGGATACGCCGGATGCCGTGTTTCCCAATAACTGGTTTTCAACCCATGCCAAAGGCATGCTGGTGCTGTACCCGATGGCTGCGGCCAACCGTAGGCTGGAGCGCCGCGCCGATATCGTGGCCTGGCTACAGCAGCAGTTTGCCGTGCGCGAGCTGCTGGACCTCAGCCCGCACGAGGCGCAGGGGCAGTATCTGGAAGGGACAGGTGCGATTGTGTTCGACCACGCGGCACGGCGAGCCTGGCTGTGCCGCTCCGGCCGCAGCCAGCCGGTGTTGCTGGCGCCGCTGGCCGCCAGGCTGGGCTACCAGATGCAGGTGTTTGACGCGGTGGATGCTGCCGGCCGTGCCATTTATCACAGCAATGTGATGATGGCCATCGGCCCGCGCTTTGCGGTGGTGTGTCTGCCGGCGATTCGCGATGTCGGCGAGCGCCAGCGGGTGCAGGCGCAGCTGCGGCGCGATGGCAAGCAGGTGATCAGCATCAGCCTGGCGCAGATGGCCAGCTTCTGCGGCAATATCCTTGCCCTGCGCAGTGTGGACGGCAGCGCGGTGATCGCGATGTCCAGCCGCGCCTGGGCGGCCTTCAGTGTGCAGCAGCAGGCGATGTTGGCCGCACACGGGCGCATCGTGCACACCCCGCTGGATACCATTGAAAGCCATGGCGGCGGCGGGGCGCGCTGCATGGTGGCCGAGCTGTATTTGCCTAGTGCCCCGGCGCACTGCTCAGCAGCTGGCCACGCTGTTGTAGCTGCAGGCTGAGGTAGCGTTCGTATTGCTTGAGCACGTCGGCAATGATCTCGCTCTGGCGCAGATAGCGGATGTCGTAGCCTTCGCGGCCATCGGCAAAGCCGGTTTGTGCCAGGTACTGCATATCGGCATCGCTGCGGCTGGCCGGCAGGAAGGCCGGCAGCGGCTTGCCGTGGCACTGCACGCTGTAGACAAAGTCGCGCTGCCCAGGCTGGTCTATACGCAGGGTAACCGCGCCGTCTGCCCCCCGGCTGACCTGGGCGGCCACGCCGTTGTTGCGCAGCTCGGCCGCGACGGTATCCAGCGCCGGGCTGACCTCGGTATCAATGAAATGCTGCACGTTGGCCGCATCCGGGCGCTGTACCAGCTGGCGCAGGCGTTGCTGCCAGTGGTGGCCGCTCCAGAACTGCGTGGCCGGTGCCGGCTGCTGCGCCTGGTGGCACTGGTCGGACTGCAGGCCGCGCCACAGGCTGTAGCACAGCAGCAGCATGATGGCGGTGAAAGGCAGGGCGCTGAGCAGGGTCATGGCTTGCAGCGCTTTCAGGCCGCCGGCGCTCAGTAGCGCGGCAGCGGTGGCACCCAGCAAGGCAGCCCAGAACAGGCGCTGCCATAGCGGCGAGTGCTCCGCCCCCACGCTGGCAATGCTGTCCAGCACCATGGCGCCGGAGTCGGCCGAGGTCACGAAGAACACGGCAATCAGCAGAATGGCCACCGCGCTGGTGAGCTGCGTCAGCGGCAGGTAATCAAAGAAGCGGAACAGCAGGCTGTCTACGTTGGCCGCGGTGGCGCCCAGTGCGCCGCCTGCCACGTGCAGGTCCAGCCAGATGGCGCTGTTACCGAATACCGTCATCCACAGCAGGTTGAACAGCGTTGGGGCCAGCAGCACGCCCACGATGAATTCGCGGATGGTGCGCCCGCGCGAAATGCGTGCAATGAACAGGCCGACAAACGGCGACCACGACACCCACCACGCCCAGTACAGCAGCGTCCAGCCGCCCAGCCAGTCTTGTTGTGCCTGTGTACCGTAGCTGAAGGTACGGAAGGTCATGGCCACCAGGCCGGAAAAATAGCTGCCCAGGTTGTCGCTAAAGGCCAGCAGCAGGTACACGGTAGGGCCGGCCAGCAGCACAAACAGCAGCAAGGCCAGCGCCAGGCTCAGGTTGAGCTCGCTCAGGCGGCGCACGCCTTTGTCCAGGCCGGTGGCGGCCGATAGCCCGGCCAGGCCCATCACCACGGCAATCAGCCCCAGCTTGAAGCCGATACCGCTGCTGTCGATACCCGCTACCTGCTGCAGGCCTGCGGCCAGCTGCATCACGCCGTAGCCCAGCGTGGTGGCGATGCCAAAGACGGTGGAAACCAGCGCGAAGACGTCCACGGCATGGCCCCACGGCCCGTGGATGCGCTCGCCCAGTATCGGGTACAGGCCGGCACGCAAGCTTAGCGGTAGCTGGTAGCGAAAGCCGAAATAAGCCAGCACCAGCCCCACCACGCCATAAATCGCCCAGGCGTGCAGGCCCCAGTGGTGGAAAGTCAGGTTCATGGCTTGCTGGGCGGCTGCTTGCGGGTTGGCCGCAGCCAGCGGCGGGCTCAGATAATGTTGCAGCGGCTCGCCTACGCCAAAGTACATCAGGCCTATGCCCATGCCGGCCGCAAACAGCATGGCCAGCCACGACGTCATGCTGAAGGCCGGCTGCGCGTCGTCCGGCCCCAGTTTGATGTCGCCGTAGCGGCTGGCGGCAATGCCCAGCAGGCTGATCAGGAACACCGCAACAGCCAGAATATAAAACCAGCCGAATTGTTGGCTGATGGCGCGCTGGGCACCGCCTAGCAAGCTTTCGGCTGAAGCGGGCGCGAGCGTGGCCCACGCAAGGATGGTGGCAATCAGCAGCAGGCCAGGCAAGAACACAGGCCAGGCCAATGTGGTACGGAAGGTACGGACGGACTCCATGCTTTCCCTTTCATGTATCGAAGGTGGCAGGCGTTCCGGGGCAGGGGCGTGAGGGGTGCCAGGTGCGGCGCGGCAGGCGGGGTAAGCAAAGGTTGGCCGCAGACAAGCTGGCCCGAAACAGATTAAGACGAGTATAACCGAAAATACTTTTGTATCAAAATAAAATACAAATGCAATAAGCGGTTACAAAGCGCTATGGCCGCCAGAAAACGCAAAATGCTTGTACACTGCGGGCGGTATTTTTGGCATAAATCACCTGTTACGCGACAGCGGCAGCCTATTTTGGCTTTGTTTATCGAAAGCCGCGTGAAGTGTCACATTTCTGTAACCGCTTTTTTCTATCCTTGCCATAATCGTACATGGAAGGATTCCGCCACATGCCCGCCAATATTCTGCTTGTAGAAGACGAACCAGCGATTCAAGAGCTGATCGCGTTCAATCTGGTCCAGGCCGGACACCATGTGCTGCGTGCCAGCACCGCCGAAGTGGCGCTGACCCTGGTGAAAAATGCCCTGCCGGACCTGGTGCTGCTGGACTGGATGCTGCCCGGCGCATCCGGCGTGGAAATCGCGCGCAAGCTGCGCGCCGACGAACGCACGCGCCAGATCCCCATCATCATGCTGACCGCCCGCTCCGAAGAGCAGGACAAGGTGCAGGGCCTGGAAGCCGGCGCCGACGACTACATCACCAAGCCGTTTTCGCCGCGCGAGCTGCTGGCGCGCATCAAGGCGGTACTGCGCCGCCGCGCCCCGCAAATGACCGACGACGCGGTAGAAGTGAAAGGCCTGCGCCTGGACCCGGTTACCCACCGTGTACAAGGCAACGGCGAGACCGTGGACCTGGGGCCAACCGAATTCCGCCTGCTGCATTTCTTCATGACCCACGCTGAGCGCGTGCACTCGCGTACCCAGCTGCTGGACCAGGTGTGGGGCGACCACGTCTTTGTGGAAGAGCGCACCGTAGACGTACACATCCGCCGCCTGCGCAGCGCACTGGAACCCACCGGCCACGATGGCCTGATCCAGACCGTGCGTGGTACCGGCTACCGCTTCTCGGCGCAGGGGTAAGTCTTGGCCGAGTTTCTCAAGCGTACGCTGGGCTGGCTGATTGCCATGGTGGTAGTCAGCATGGCCTTTGGCCTGGTGTTTGGCCTGGTCACCGGCCTGGCATTGTTGCTGGGCCTGCTGTTGTTGTGGCTGGCCTTTCACCTGTACCACATTGCCCTGTTGCTGCGCTGGCTGGGCCACCCGGTACCGGGGCGCGTGCCGGACGGTTTTGGCTCCTGGCACGGCATTTTCATGACGCTGTACCGCCAGGCGCGCAAGCAAAAGCAAAGCAAGAAACGCCTGGCCGGCGTGCTGGACCGCTTTGTGAACGCCGGCGAAGCCATGCCGGACGGCGTGGTGGTGCTGGACGAATATGACCACATCGAGTGGATCAACCCGATGGCCGTGGAGCATCTGGGGCTGAACCGCAAAACCGACGTCGGCAGCCAGATACTGAACCTGGTGCGCCAGCCGGCGTTTCACGACTATATGGCTTCGCAAAGCTATAGCCAGCCGCTGATCCTGCATAGCGGCACCAGCAGCGAGCTGGTGCTATCCATCCAGCTGGTGCCGTTCGACACCACGCGCAAGCTATTGCTTTCCCGCGACATTACCCAGCTGGAACGCGTGCAAACCGTGCACCGCGACTTTGTGGCCAACGTATCGCACGAACTGCGTACCCCGCTCACCGTGGTAGGCGGCTTTCTGGAAACCCTGTCCGAAATGCCGCAGGTAGAAGACGCGACCCTGCGCCAGTTTCTGCCCATGATGCTGGAGCAATCGCGCCGCATGCACAGCCTGGTAGAAGACCTGCTGACGCTGTCGCGCATCGAAAACGGCCCGCGCACCATGCTGCAAGACCGCGTACATATGGCCGCGCTGCTGGACACCATGGTGGTAGAGGCAGAAGGCCTGTCGCAAGGCCGCCACCGTATCGTGGTGAAGAACACCTGCCCGCACGACCTGTGGGGCAATGCACAGGAGCTGCACTCGGCCTTTGGCAACCTGGTGTCCAACGCGGTGCGCTATACACCGGAAGGCGGCAGCATCTACCTGCGCTGGACGCAAGACGACGAAGGCCGCGTAGCCTTTACCGTGGCCGATACCGGTATCGGCATCCCGCGCGAGCACCTGCCGCGCCTGACCGAACGCTTCTATCGCGTAGACCGTGGCCGCTCGCGCGGTAATGGTGGCACCGGCCTGGGCCTGGCCATCGTCAAGCACGTGCTGGCGCGCCACCACGCCAAGCTGGATATCCAGAGCGAGCCGGACAAAGGCAGTGTGTTCAGTGTGATCTTCAACGCCGAGCAGGTCGCCCATAATGATTGAACACATCGTGCTGTTCCGCTTTGCCCCCCACGCCAGCCGTGCCGATACCGACGCTGTGCTGGCGGCTTTTGCCGCACTGCCGGCAGCGATCGCGCAGGTACGCGACTTTCGCGCCGGCACCGACATCAGCCCGGAAAATCTGGCCCAGGGCTATACCCACGGCTGGCTGCTACGCTTTGACGACGCCGCCGCGCTGCGCCACTACCTGGCCCACCCGGCGCACCAGGCGTTTGTGGCGCAGGTTCAGCCCTTGCTGGCGCAGGCACTGGTGTTCGATTTTGACAGCGGGCACGCCTGATTTTCTGCATGCGGATGTGCTGTGCTGAGCATTGCTGTCGGGCACGCTTGTGCCATGTCTGGCAGCGTGGCCATGCACTCGTGCCACTGTCTGGCTGACTAAGGGTGATTTGTACCGCCTGGCCGCGTTGTTGCCAGGCGTGTAATGGCTTTGCTACAGCCAGCGGGCAAGGTAGCATGTGCCGTACTACATAAGCGGCGCATCATGTCTGCACCGCCCCACACTTACGAGCAACATGCCCATGAACCGACTACAAGCCATCCGCCCTTTTGGCCAGCGCATCTGGCTGGATAACCTGTCCCGTGAACTGCTGCAAACCGGCGAGCTGGCGCGCCTGCTGGCCGACGACGGCATTGCCGGTGTGACCTCCAACCCGGCCATTTTCCACAAAGCCATCAGCACCGACCCACGCTACCAGGACGAGTTGGCCGCATTGAAAACCGACGCCAGCCTCAGCGCCGAGCAGCGTTACGAAACGCTGGTAATTGCTGACATCCAGGCCGCCTGCGACCTGACCCTGCCGCAGTACCAGGCTACCGCTGGCGACGACGGCTACGTATCGCTGGAGGTTTCCCCGGCGCTGTCGCGCGACGAAGCCGGTACCCTGGCCGCCGCGCGCCGCCTGTGGGCTGCCATTAACCGCCCCAACGCCATGATCAAGATTCCGGCCACGCCGGAAGGTATTGCCGCTTTCGGCCAGCTCACCGCCGAGGGCATCAATGTCAACATCACGCTGCTGTTCTCGCTGCCGCAAGTAGAAGCGGTGTGGGACGCCTACATCGCCGGCCTCTCCGCGCGTCACGCCGCCGGCCAGCCGCTGCGCCACGTCAAGGCCGTGGCCAGCTTCTTCCTGTCGCGCGTGGACAGCCTGCTGGACGCGCAGCTGCCGGCCGAGCTGCAGGGCAAGGCAGCGGTATCGCTGTCCAAGGTGGCCTACCAGCGTTATCTGGCACGCTTCCACGGTGAAGAATTTGCCGTGCTGAAAGCCGCCGGCGCTCGCCCGCAGTTCCTGCTGTGGGCGTCTACCGGCACCAAGAACAAGGCCTATTCCGACGTGCTGTACGTGGAAAGCCTGATCGGCGACGAAACCGTCAACACCGTGCCGGACGCCACGCTGGCGCTGTTCCGCGACCATGGCAACGCCGCCGCCACGCTGGCGCAGGGTGCCGACGAGGCGCGTGCGGTGCTGGCAGCAGCGGCCGCCGCCGGTGTGGATTTCAACGCGGCCGGCGAACAGCTGCAGCGCGACGGCCTGGTGCTGTTCGAAAAAGCCTTTGCCGAGCTGCTGGTATTGACTGCCTGATCGCCAAACAGGCCAATCCAAAAGCGCCCTGCGGGGTAATGCCTGTCAGTTAAGCGAATGTGCTTGGTTTTCACGTAGCAAGACGTGAGTGAAGCGCCCTATCCCGTTGGCGCGAGCCGGTCAAAATGGTGCGCCCCAGGTTTTAAGACGCCGATTTGTTTGAGCCCCGAGCCGTTAGCGAGGGGCGAGTTCGGCGGCGCCTGGGGCGTGCCATTTTGGACGGGGTTTCGAGCAGCCCCGGGTTGCGGGGGAATGAAAAGGGGGCGGCAATCCGCCCCCTTTCCCGTCTGCCGGGCGGAACCGGCATTTAATCATCGTCCGCATAGCGGACACACTAGCGTACTTCAACGCAACAAACCCTAAACAAAAAACGCCAGTCAGCGTTAACTGACTGGCATTAGCCCTGCGGGGCGCTTTTTTATTGTTGCGGCCAACCTTGCCGCGCTCAGGCCGGCTGGTGGGTAGCGGCCAGCACGATCTCGCGGATGCATACGTTTTGCGGCGCTTCGTAGGCGTAGCGGATGGCGTCGGCCACGTCTTCGGCGCGCAGTACCGGGCCCATGGTGCGTTTCCATGCTTCGTAGCCTTCGCGGATGCTGGCGCTGGTGGTGTGGCCCAGCAGCTCGGTTTCCACCGCGCCGGGGGCGA
This sequence comes from Vogesella sp. XCS3, assembly GCF_020616155.1. Taxonomy (NCBI): domain Bacteria; kingdom Pseudomonadati; phylum Pseudomonadota; class Betaproteobacteria; order Neisseriales; family Chromobacteriaceae; genus Vogesella; species Vogesella sp. XCS3. The sequence continues at coordinate 2,889,156 of NZ_CP085530.1, forward strand.
TGGTGATTACCCGCACGTTATGGCTGCTCACTTCTTCGCGCAGGTTTTCGCTGATGGCGTGTACGGCAAACTTGCTGCCGCAATAAGCCACGTGGTCGGGGAAGGTCTTGCGCCCGGCGATGGAGCTGACGTTGATGATGGTGCCGTGGCGGCGCGCCAGCATGCCGGCCAGCACGGCGTGGATACCGTTGAGCACGCCGCGCACGTTCACGTCCAGCATGCGCTGCCATTCGGCCGGGTCCTGTTCGTGCATGCGTCCTAGCAGCATCACGCCGGCGTTGTTCACCAGCGCGTCGGCCGCGCCGTATAGCGCCTCGGCCTCGGCTACCGCGGCGTTCAGCGCGGCGGCATCGGTGACGTCTACCTGGCGGCACAGCGCCTGTGGCAGCGCCAGCGCTTGCAGGCGTTCGATGCGGCGTGCCAGCAGCAGCAGCGGGTGGCCCAGGGCGGACAGCTGGCGGGCGGTGGCCTCGCCTATGCCGGAGCTGGCGCCGGTAATAATGATCAGGGGTTTGCGCATGATAGGGTGCCTTTCATGTGATGATTCGATGGCTGCTAGTCTATGGCACCCTTTTGGGCGCGAAAAATGATAAATTTCGCTGTCAATCATCGAGAAAATCTATGGATACGCGTCAGCTCAAGGCTTTTATCGCCGTGTTCGAAGAGCGCAACATCACCCGCGCCGCTGCGCGGCTGCACCTGACCCAGCCTACGCTGTCGGTGACCATCCGCCAGTTGGAGGACGAGCTGGGTACGCCGCTATTCGGGCGCGAGGCGCGCGGGGTGATCGTAAGCGACGCCGCGCGCCGGCTATACCCGCAGGCGCAGCAGTTGCTGGCGCAAATGACGCAGCTGAAGGCGCAGTTTGCCGCGCCGCAGGGCTGTTTGCCGCTAGCGTTGGGGGTAGAGGCCGACCTGGGGGCGGCGCAGCGTGTAGCCTTGCTGGCGCATTGCCGTCAGGCGCTGCCGCAGCTGCTGTTGCAGGTGTTGCCCGGCTGTAGCGGCGAGCTGCGGCTGGCCAGCGAAGAGCTGCGCTGCGAGGACGAGCTGTTCCTGCCCTTGTGGGAAGAGACCTTCGTGCTGGCTTTGCCGCAGGCCGCTGCCGAGGCGGGTGGCATTACCCGCTTGCAGGCGATGGCGCTGGACTGGGTGGTGTGCCCGTCGCATCCGTCGCACCAGCGTCTGCTGGCGTGGCTGGATGGGGGCGGCACGGCGCTGGCCAGCGCGCATCAGGCCGGGAGCCTGGCGCTGGCACGCGATATGGTACAGGCCGGGCTGGGCGTGGCCTTGCTGCCGCCTGGCCTGTTGTTGCCGGGCATGGGCTGGCAGCCGCTGCAGGGGGCGGCGCCGTCGCGCCGCGTGGGGCTGTGTTATGCGGCCAACGTGGCCAGCCAGCCGGCAGTGGCAGCCTTGCTGCACAGCCTGCAGGGTTGGCCGCAGGCGGCGGGCAGGGTGGTTTAGGCCGCCGGTTTCAGCGTGCGGCGTGCGGCCATGCGCTGGCCGGCGTCGGCCAGCTCTTTGTCGTTGATCAGCGCGGCCGCGGTGGGGAACAGCCACTGTTCTTCGCGCGAGGCGTGTTCGCGGTACAGGCGGGCAAACTCGTGTACTTCTTCGGCGCTGATGTCGTCCAGCGCGGCGGCGTTGTAGGCCAGCAGGTCATCGCGGATGGCGTTCCAGCGCGAATGCAGGTAGCCGTGCTCGCCCAGCAGCTGCTCGATCTTGGGCGTCGCGTCCGGCTGGCGTGCCAGAATCAGCGGAAACAGCTCGTCTTCCTCGTCCTGATGGTGCGCCGGGCCGGCCAGGTCGAAGTAGCGCACGATGCCGGCAATGGTATTGATCACCGCCTGGTTGCGGCCATGCTCGGCAATATAGGCTGGCAGCGCGTCCAGCTGGTCGCAAAAGCGGCGCACCTTGTCGTGGCAGGCGTACAGCATGTCCAGCGGTTCGTCGAACGAGGGGGCGGCTGCCGAGGCAGTCAGGGCGTCTAGGCTAAGCATGGCCATCTCCTGGGTAAGGGTTGTGGGCAGTATGGGTGGCTTTGCTGCATTTGCACATGATGTTGCTCAAGCGCCTGCCAGATAGGGCACTCGCGGCAGGCCGCCAGCATGCGGTAAAGTGACGCACCCCTGTTGCCGGAGCACGCCATGCCTGTGCCGTTTTGCGTATCCCCCCTGCCGCACGATGCGGCCAACCTGGCCGCTGCACTGGCGCTGCACGACGCTGCCCACGCGCTGGAAGTAGGCTGGCTGGACGGCTACCGGCTGCCACGGCTGTGGCGCAGCGCAGACGACATCAAGACCAGCCCCTTGCAGATTCTGGCGGCGTGGGACGAGGTCGGTACCCTGTGCGGTTTGCTGACCCTGGGGCGCTACAAGGATGGCCGCGCCGAAATTGCCCGCACGCTGGTGCACCCGCAAAGGCTGGGCGAGGGCTGGGCCGGCCGCCTGCTAAGCTTCGCGCTACAGCACGAACAGGGCGCCACAGTCATGACGGCTGCGGCCAACCGTGCGGCGGTGCGCTGTTACCAGAAGGCCGGCTTTGTAGAAAGCAAACGCTTTGCCGCGCCGGACGGCCTGCCGCTGCTGCGCCTGTCGTGGGCGAGGGACGACAGCCCGCTGCCGCTGAGCCTGGGCGACGACGGCTGGGTGAGCGAGGCGCAGCGCATCCCGTCGCCCAACTGCGACGACTACCCGGCGCCGGCCGCTACGCCCTTGCTGGTGGTGCACAATATCAGCCTGCCACCGTACCGTTACGGCGGCAGCGGCGTGGCCGAGCTGTTTACCAATACGCTGGACCCCGCCGCGCACCCGTTTTACGCCGAGATTGCGCACTTGCGCGTGTCCTGCCACTTTTTCATCCGCCGCGACGGCAGCCTGTTGCAGTTTGTGCCGGTGCACCGCCGCGCCTGGCACGCCGGTGCCTCGCAGTGGCAGGGGCGCGAGCGCTGTAATGACTTTGCCCTGGGGGTGGAGCTGGAAGGCTGCGATTTCGAGCCCTTCGCCCCCGCCCAGTACCGTACCCTCACCGCGCTGGCGCAGCTGCTGCAGCAGCGTTGCGGCGTGCAGGCCATTAGCGGCCACGAGCACATCGCGCCAGGGCGCAAGACCGACCCCGGGCCGTATTTCGACTGGCTGCGGCTATCTGCCGCGCTGGGCCGCAGCCTGCCAGACCCGGCCTGACGGGGCTGCCCCGCATTGCCAGCCAGGGGCTGCCTTCTTATGATGGTGGCCTTGCCTACCTGCTGGTCTGTTTCCCCCATGATTGTTCTTCCCCGCTATAACTGGCTGCGCCTGCTGTTTGTCTGGCACGGCTCGGTGTTGCCACGCATCGTGTCGCGGCTGGCCATCGTGTTTTCGCTGTCGCTGTTATCGGCAGTGCTGGATGGCTGGTGGCTGAGCCAGCACGCCGACTCGGCGCTGAACGTCAGCATCTTTACGCTGATGGGCGTGTCGCTGGCCATCTTTCTGGGCTTTCGCAACTCGGCCAGTTACGAGCGCTTCTGGGAGGCGCGCAAGTTGTGGGGCGGCCTGCTGATTGTGAGCCGCTCGCTCACCGGCAAGCTGCAGCCGGTAGCCGCGCCACAGGTGCGGCCCATGCTGTACGCCGTCTGTGCGCTGACCTATGCGCTGAAAGGCCAGCTGCGCGACGACGATACCCACCCGCACCTGGTGCGCCTGCTACCGGCGGACCTGGCCGAGCAGCTGCGTAGCGGCCGCAACATCCCGGCGCGACTATTGGCCTGGCTGCACGCGCAAAACCACCAGCTGCTGCGCGACGGTCACCTCACCGAACAGCAGTGGCTGTCGGTAGACCGCAACCTGGACACGCTGGGCGAGGTGGTGGGCGGCTGTGAACGCATCCGCAATACGCCGATTCCGTTTACCTACCGCGTGCTGCTGAACCGCACCGTGACCGGCTACTGTCTGTTGCTGCCGCTGGGCCTGGTCACCACCATCGGCTGGCTCACGCCCATCATCGCCGTGTTCATTGCCTATACCTATCTGGCGCTGGACAGCCTGGGCGACGAGCTGGAAGAGCCGTTCGGCAAGGAAGGCAACGACTTGCCGCTGTCGGCGCTGTGTTACGGCATCGAGCAGTCGGTGCGCGACATGCTGGGCGAGGCCATGCCGGTCGAGCCGCCGCCACGGCAGGGCATTTACCAGTTCTAGCAATAATCGGGTTGCCGTGCCTGCGGCCAACCCGCATGCTGGCGCCTCGTCTACACAGGGGTTTGCCATGGCACTGCCTTCGCTGCTTCGTCTGATTCTGCTGGCTGCCATCTGGGGCAGCAGCTTTTTGTTCATGCGCGTGCTGTCGCCGGTGCTGGGGGCCTTGCCGGTGGCAACGGGGCGCGTGGCCTTTGCCAGCCTGGGTTTGTGGCTGCTGTTGCGCTGGTGGCGCTTGGCTATTCCCGCCGGCCCGCGCTGGCGTGCGGCGCTGTGGCTGGGCGTGATCAGCTCGGCTGTGCCTTTCCTGATGTATTCGCTGGCCGCGCGGGTGCTGCCTGCCGGCTACAGCGCCATGTTCAACGCCACCACGCCGCTGATGGCGGTGGTGGTGGGCGGGCTGGCGTTTGGCGAGCGTCTGGCCCCGGCGCGGCTGGCCGGGCTGATGCTGGGCCTGGCTGGCGTGGCGGTGCTGTTGCAGACCGGCCCGGTAGCGTTGACGCCGGTGGTGCTGCTGGGTGGGGACATGTGTTTGCTGGCTACCACCTGTTATGCCTTGTCCGGCTACCTGACCCGGCGCTGGATCAGCGAGCAGGGCGGCATGGACAGCCGCCTGGTGGCGCTGGGCAGCCAGCTGGGCGCCACGGCGGCCTTGTTGCCGCTGTTCCTGCTGAGCCTCGCCTGGCAGCCTTTGCCGCTGGGGGTGCTGGATGCCGGCCACTGGCTGGCCTGGCTGGCGCTGGGCCTGCTGTGTACCGCCGCGGCCTATGTGCTGTACTTCCGCCTGATCGCCGACGAAGGCCCGCTAAAGGCCATGAGCGTGACCTTTGTGATTCCGGTGTTCGGTGTGTTGTGGGGCGTGTTGTTCCTGCACGAAACGCTCAGCCGCGCGCACCTGGCCGGTGGCGTGCTGATCGCGCTGGCGCTGTGGCTGGTGGTGCGCCAGCCGGCCAGGCAATAAAAAAAGGTTGGCCGCGGCCAACCTTTTTGTTTGTGCTGCGCAGGTTTTACAGCTCGACCTGGGCGCCCATCTCCACCACGCGGTTGGACGGAATCTGGAAGAAGTCGGTGGCGCGCAGCGCGTTGCGGCTCATCCACACGAACAGCTTTTCACGCCACGGTGCCAGGCCGTCGCGGTCGGTCTGGATCAGCGTCTCGCGCGACAGGAAGAACGAGGTGTCCATCAGCTCGAACTGCATGCCCTGTGTTTCGCACAGGTCCAGCACCTCTTGCACGCTAGGCGTTTCCTTGAAGCCGTAGTAGGCCATCACGCGCCAGAAGCTATTGGACAGGCGTTCGATCTCGATACGCTTTTCTGTTTCGATATAAGGCACTTCCTCGCTGCGTATCGTCATCAGCACGATGCGCTCGTGCAGCACCTTGTTGTGCTTCAGGTTGTGCAGCAGCGCGTGCGGTACGCCGTGGGTGGAGTTGGTCAGGAACACGGCGGTGCCCTGTACGCGGTCAGGCGAGTACGATTCCATGTTCTCGATAAAACCATCCAGCGGGATGGCCATCTCGTTCAGGCGGCTCATCAGCAGCTTGCGGCCCTGGCGCCAGGTGCTCATCAGGATGAAGGCGATGACACCGATCAGCAGCGGCAGCCAGCCACCGGCAAAAATCTTCACCACGTTGGCCGCAAACAGCGGGATATCCACGCACAGCAGGGCTACCAGCAGCGGTGCCACCACCCATACCGGCCATTTCCACTGTTTCAGCGCCACGGTGCAGGCCAGGATGGAGGTAATCACCATGGTGCCGGTCACGGCAATACCGTAGGCGCCGGCCAGCGCGCTGGAGGTCTGGAACATCACCACCACGGCAATCACGGCAAACAGCAGGCCCCAGTTCACCAGCGGAATGTAAATCTGGCCGATTTCCTTGTCCGAGGTGTGGGTGATCTCCATGCGCGGCAAGAAGCCCAGCTGTACTGCCTGGCGGGTCAGCGAGAACACGCCGGAAATCACGGCTTGCGACGCAATGACCGTGGCAGCGGTAGACAGGATCACCATGGGCAGCAATGCCCACTGCGGCGCCAGGTGGAAGAAAGGGTTGGCGCGCGCGGCCGGGTCGGCCAGGATTTCGGCACCCTGGCCGAAGTAGTTCAGCATCAGCGCGGGCAGCACATAAAAGAACCACGCCAGGCGGATGGGTTTGGGGCCGAAATGGCCCATGTCGGCGTATAGCGCCTCGGCACCGGTTAGCGCCAGCACCACCGAGCCCAGCGCCAGAAAGCCTACCGCCTGGTGTTCCAGCATGAAGGCGATGCCCCAGGCCGGGTTCAGCGCGGACAACACCGCCGGGTTACCCAGGATGCCATGCACGCCCAGCGCAGCCAGGGCAGCAAACCACAGCATCATCACCGGGCCAAACAGCTTGCCCACGCTGGCGGTACCGTGTTTCTGGATGACAAACAGCCCCACCAGCACCGCAATGGCGATAGGCAGTACGTAAGGCTTGAAGCTGGGGGTAATCACCTCCAGGCCTTCCAGCGCCGACAGCACCGATACCGCCGGGGTAATCACCACTTCGCCATAGAAAAAGCCGCCGCCCATCAGGCCCAGGGCAGCCAGCAGCCAGCCTTTGCTGCCGATCGCGCGCCGTGCCAGCGCCATCAGGGTAAGGATGCCGCCTTCGCCACGGTTATCGGCACGCAGCACGAAGGCCAGGTATTTGAGCGAGACCACCAGAATCAGCCCCCACACGATCAGGGACAGGATGCCCAGCACGTTGGCTTCGTTTGGCAGCAGCCCCAGGTGCGGGCTGAAACACTCTTTCAGGGTATAGAGCGGGCTGGTGCCGATGTCGCCATAGACCACGCCCAGGGCGGCCAGGGTAATGCCCGCCATTGCTTGTTTGTTATGCGCTTGCATGATGCTTTGTATTGTTGTTTGAGGGTTTTGCACAGCTGTTTTGCTGCATTGCAAAAGTAAGGCACAGGTGAGCGCGCAGATTACTCCGCTGGCGGCCAAAAGACCATGCGGCCAACCCGGCCTGTGCTGCTTTATGCGTATCGTGTAGATGCTTTGCCACAATTGTGCGCAGGTGTGGCTTTTGTGTCGGCCACGGCAAGGCAGGCGTGACATTTGTCGCGGCAAATCGAATATTTCGATAAATTAACTTGCATATATGCCGGCATTTTTTTAGCGTCATCTTAATGAATGGCTATGGGCAGTAAGGTACTGGCCAGATTGACACAAACCCTGTGCGCTAGCGAGTGCCGCGATGAATCGTCATGAAAGGGCTGTAATGAAACGATGGCTGCTGTGGCTGGCGGTGGGCTGCGCTCCTGCTCTTGCACTGGCCGCCACGCCGCTGCACTTGCTGACCCAGGCGCAAGACCCTTACGCGGTACAGCTTGCTAGCGGGGCGCAAGCCGGCCTGGCGGTAGAGGCGGTGCGCTGTGCACTGGATAGCCTGGCCCTCCCTGCCAAAGTACAGTTTGTGGCGTGGGCGCGAGCACAGCGGCGAGTGGAAAGTGGCGAGGCCGATGGCTACTTTCCGGCGTCGCGCAATCCGCAACGCGATAGCCTGTCGCAGTGGTTTGGCCCGGTAGCACCGCAGCAATGGCGCTGGTACTTGCGCCGTGACAGCCGCATGGACCCGCTGGCGCCAGGCTTTCGCGAGTACGCCCGCGTGGGCGCGTATGCCGGCTCCAATATGCTGGCCTGGCTGCAGGCACAGCATTATCAGGTGACCGTGTCGCCGCCGGAGCACGACCAGATGCTGGATGTGCTGCTGGCCGGGCGTGCCGATGCGGTGCTGGCGGCCGACCTGGCCATGGACAAACTGGTGGCGCAGCGTGGTGCGGCAAACCGGGTGCGCTCGGTGCTGGCGCAAGACAAGCCGCTGGGCCTGTACCTGTCGCACCGTTTTCTGGCGCAACAGCCGCCTGCTTTTGCCGCCAGGCTACAGCAGGCGCTGGCCAGTTGCCGGCCGGCTACGCCGTAGTGCCGGCGTGGCTGCCCAGTGGCAAAAAGGCGGCACCGCGTACACCGCCCGCGTCGCCATGGCGGGCTTTTTCTATGCGCGGTACACGGGCGAATTTCAGCATATAGCGCGGCAGGCGTTTGGGCAGCTCGCGGTACAGCTCGTCAAAATTGGATAAGCCGCCGCCCAGTACGATCAGCTCCGGGTCCAGTATGGCCAGGTAGCCGGCAAAGCAGCAGGCGGTCAGCTCGAAGAATTGCTCGACAAACACCACGGTAGACGGGTGGCCTTCGCGGTAGCGCTGGATGATGTCCTGAGCGGCGAGCCTTTCGCTAAAACGGTGGAAGAACAGCTGCTCGAAGCCGCGGCCGGACAGGTAGTTATCGATGCAGCCACGTTGGCCGCAGCCGCAGGCAAATACCGGCAAGTCGCCGCCAAACGCCTGCAGGGCATCGATAGGCAGGCGCATATGGCCCAGCTCGCCTGCCACGTGGTTCAGGCCGTTGTGGATCTGGCCGCGGAAAATCATGCCGGACCCTACGCCGGTACCCAGAATGATGCCCAGTACCGAAGCCACGCCATGGTTGGCCGCGTCCATGGCCTCGGAGAGCGCAAAGCAGTTGGCGTCGTTATCAATATGGACCGCCCGGCCCAGGCGCTCTTGCAGGTCTTCCCGCAGGCGGCGGCCATTGGCTGCCGGCACGTTGGCCGCCAGCAGGCTGCCGCTGATGCTGTCGATAATGCCGGGAATACCCAGGCCGACGCTGCCCTGGCTGCCCAGTGCGCTATCGGCTTGCTGTACGGTATGGCACAGCTCGTCCAGCAGGCTGGCGTAATCTTTGGGGGTGGCAAAGCGGTGCTGGCGTACGCGCCGTAGCGAGGCGTCGAATGCGCCGAACTCTATCTTGGTACCGCCGATGTCAAATCCATAAAGCATGGTGAAGTCAGTCTTGGCTAGGAGGCCTGGCGTGCCTGCGGTTGGTGTCTGGGAGGCGGAGCAAAAAAGTGCCGTTGCCCGTAAAGGCAACGGCCAAGCTCTGCATGACCTCTCCAGAGGTTGGCAAGGTAGGATTCTACCTCACCTGCCCTGAAAAACCGGGCTTGCGCCCGGGTACTACCATTCGGTTTGGTTTAGAAACCGATCCACACGCCAGTCAGGAACTGGTTGGTGTCTTTTGCGCCGCTGGCTTTCGGGGCTACCTTGGTCAGACGGGCGTACCACTCGGCGCCACCGCCGATATCACGGCCGTACTGCACGGCGAAGCGGCTGTAGTCGTCAGCCACGCCGGTGTTGTTCTGGTTCATGTAGGCAGCCTTGATGTAGCCGGCTTTGCCCATGGTGTAAGTCAGGCCCAGCGAGGTTTCGCTACCCTTGTTGGTTTGCTTGCCGGCTTTTTCCTGTTTGTAGGATTGCACCATGGCGCGCAGGGTCAGGTCGTCGCTTACGCCTACCGAGGCGGCCAGGTATTGCTGGCTGTTTTCGGTGTCGTTAGTCACGGTGGTGGTGGTGCTAACCACGCCTGTGGTCAGGTCGGCCTTGGTGGTGCTGGTTTTGGTGGCTGGCTTGCCGCCCAGTACACCGGCGTAAATAGTGGCTTTGCCCAGTGCCAGGGTACCGGCCAGGTCGTATACGCTGTCTTTGTTGTGCTTCTCGTTACCCCAGCCGTGCTGTGCGCTGAAGCTGAAGTTGCCCAGTGCCGGCGACTGGTAGCTCAGGGTGTTCGGCAGGTACACCTTGCTGGTGACTTTACCGGCACCGCCTTCGGCCACAGGCCAGAAGCCGACTTGGCCAAATGGCCAGTCCAGGGTCAGGTAGCTGTTGATGAAGGCACGGCCGGCCTTCACGGTACCGAAATCACCAGACAGCGATACATACGCTTCGCGGCTGCCGATACCTACCTTGTTTTCTACCGTTTCGCCAGTGGCGATTTTTTGCGAGATGCGTGCGCCCAGCTTGTTACCGCCGGCGATTTCTTTGCTGGCGTCGATGTTCAGCAGCAGGGCACGATCCAGCTCGCTGCTGGTGGTCTTGCCGTTATCGGTCACGATGTAGTTGGCTTCTGCCGAGCCGCTCAGTTTGAACACATCGGTCCAGCCATCGGCAAAAGCCGGGGTAGAGGCGAGCGAGGCGATGATCAGTGCCAGGGTTTTGCGTTGCATTTGGTGTTCTCCGTTGGTCGTGTTGACGTTTTCGCCCATGCCTATGTCATTTAAATGGGGCGTGACACGGCATTTCTCTGTTGAGCGTGGTTTTTCGCCCGTTAAAAACTAGTGTTGGCTGTGGCGTATGGCCTGGCCGTCCGGGCCAAACAAATGGCACTGGGCGGTATCGATGGCCAGCCAGGCGCGGCTGCCGCTGGCCGGGGCCGGGCTGTCGCTGGCCAGCTTGATGGCCAGTGGCTCGCTTTGGCCCGCCGCGCGGGCGTAGACGATCTGCACATCGCCCAGGTGCTCGACCAGCTCTACCGTTACCGGTACGCCGTGGTCGGCAAAGCGCAGGTGCTCGGCGCGAATGCCTAGCGTCAGCTCGCCCTCGGCGCGGGCGCCAGGCAGGGAAAGCAGCTCGCCACCGGGCAGCTGAATGCTGGTGTTTTGGCCGAAGATACTGGCACTTACCGGCAGGAAGTTCATTTTGGGGCTGCCCAGGAAGCCCGCCACAAACAGGTTGGCCGGGTGCTGGTACAGCTCCAGCGGGGTGCCGACCTGTTCGATGCGGCCGGCGTTGAACACGGCGATGCGGTCGCCCATGGTCATGGCCTCTACCTGGTCGTGCGTCACATAGATCATGGTGCTGCCCAGGTCCTGGTGCAGGCGGGTCAGCTCGATGCGCATCTGCACGCGCAGCGCGGCGTCCAGGTTGGACAGCGGTTCGTCGAACAGGAACACATCCGGCTTGCGTACGATGGCGCGGCCGATGGCCACGCGCTGGCGCTGGCCGCCGGACAGCGCTTTGGGTTTGCGCTCCAGCAGGTGGCCGATCTGCAGGATGTCGGACGCGCGGGTGACGGCATCATCGATGTCCTTTTTGCTTTTGCCGGCCAGCTTCAGGCCGAAAGCCATGTTCTCGCGCACGGTCATGTGCGGGTACAGCGCGTAGCTCTGGAACACCATGGCCACGCCGCGTTTGGCGGGAGGCACGTCGTTGGCCAGCGTGTCGCCGATCCACACCTCACCTTCGCTGATGTCTTCCAGGCCGGCGATCATGCGCATCATGGTGGACTTGCCACAGCCGGACGGGCCGACAAACACCATGAATTCGCCGTCGCGGATGTCCAGGTCCACGCCGTGGATCACGGTAGGGCCTTCGTCGTAGGTTTTCTTGATTTGCTTCAGTTTCAGTTCAGCCATGTTCTTTTCCTTGGTGCGGCTCAGGCCAGGCGGGCCGGCATGCGGCCGGTGGCGTCCAGCGTGCCCTGCAGCCAGTCGCTGACGGCGTGCAGTGCTGCATCGGCAAAGCCGTAGGTCAGCAGGGCGGGGGCGTTCAGGTCGGCGGCGGCGTAGGGGTTCCACAGCGCCAGGTGCAGGTCGGGCTGCCAGCTGGCGGCCTCGCGCGCGCCGTAGCGTTCGCGGGTGGTGGAGGCCAGCACGGTGTAGCGGCCATCCTGCGGCAGCGTGGCCCAGTCCAGCGCCTGGCGGCTGGCAAAGGTCACCACGTCCAGCTCGAAGTGCTGGCGCAGCACGCTAATCAGGGTGTCGGCCGACAGGCCGGCTTCGGATACGCCGTCGGACGGCGCCTGCTGCTGCAAGACCAGGCGCAGCTGGCGCGAGGTTGGCCGCAGCGGCTGGCCGTGGGCGGTGAGGGCGCGGCGCCAGGCGCTGGCAAACAGCGCCACGTCGGCGGCTTCCTGTGCCGGGCTGTAGTCGCGGGTGCGGCTGGGGTGACGGGCCACCAGGGCGTTGACGCGCTGCTCGGCCTCGGCCAGGCGCTCGCTGCTCAGGCTGCCGTCGTGGACGGCGTGTTCCAGCGCCTGGCGGCTGGCGACCATTTCATCGACAAACTGCAGCACCAGCGACAGGTCGGCGCCAGCGCGCAGCGCTTGTGCCGTACCGGCGGCCTGGCCCCAGCGTTCGCGGATGGCTTTCATGTTCATGCCGTCGGTAATGGCCACGCCCTGGTAGCCCCATTGCTGGCGCAGCAGGGTGCCGAGGATGGCCGGCGACAGTGTGGCCGGCCACGCTTCGTCCAGCTGCGGGAACAGGATGTGCGCGCTCATCAGCGAGGCGCTGTGTGGCAGCAGGGCGCGGAACGGCGCCAGCTCGTAGTCGTCCAGCGCGGCGCGGCTCTTGTCTACCACCGGCAGGTCCAGGTGCGAGTCGGTATGGGTATCGCCGTGGCCGGGGAAGTGCTTCACACAGCAGGCAATGTTTTCCTGCTGGTGGCCGCGCATCCAGGCGGCGGCCAACCTTACGGCGCTTTCCGGGTGCTCGCCAAAGCTGCGCTCGCCGATTACCGGGTTTTGCGGGTTGTTGTTCAGATCCAGTACCGGGCCGTAGTTCAGGTTGATGCCCAGCGAGGCCAGGCCACGCGCCAGCGCGGCGCCTACGTCGTGCGCCAGCTGCTCGTCGCCCACCGCGCCCAGCGCCATGGCCGACGGTGCTTGCGGCAGGAACAGCGTGCGCATCACGGCGCCGCCTTCCTGGTCGATGCCGATCAGCACGTCGTCGCCGCAGGCTTCGCGCAGCTGGGCAACCAGCGCACGGGTCTGGGCTGCGTCCTGCACGTTGCGGCGGAACAGGCAGATGGCGCGGATATGGTTATCACGCAGGAAAGTCTTTTCTGTGTCGGTCAGGGCGGTGCCGGCGACATCTACCATCAGGGCACGGCCGGCCAGGCGGCTCAGGTCTTGGCTCATTTCACAGCTCCATCAAAGCCACGCAGGAAGTAGCGCTGGGTAAACAGGAACACAATCAGGATGGGCAGCACGGTGAGCACCGCACCGGCGGCCACCACGCGAATCTTGAAGCTGAAGGCACCGGACAGGTACAGCACGCCCACCGACAGCGGGAACTTGTCCGGGCTGGCCATCACGATGGACGGCCAGATGTACTGGTTCCACGCCGCCACCAGGGTCAGGATGGTCAACGCGGCCAGCGCCGGGCGCGCCAGCGGCAGCATGATGTGCCAGAAGATCTGCCATTCGGTGGCACCGTCCACGCGGGCGGCGTCCACCAGGTCGTTCGGTACCGCCTCGAAGGCCTGCTTCATCAGGAAGATGCCCACCGCGCCAGCCAGGCCCGGCAGCACTACG